>JBJHBG010000015.1:0-52619 GCA_050485385.1 Geminicoccaceae bacterium
AACGAGTGCTTGCCTTTGTGGCCGCGGATCACCCGCATCGACGACGGCTCGCCGACGATCACGCCGGCACAGCGAAAGCCCTCCTGCCGCAGCTCGGCCAGGAGCGTGCGCACGCCGACGCAGCCGCTCTCCTCGGCGGAGGCGAGGGCGAGGTGGATGGGTCGACGCAAGGGTGCCGCCAGCATCGCCGGCACCTTGGCGAGAATGACGGCGTCGAAACCCTTCATGTCGGTCACGCCGCGACCGATCAGCCGACCGTCGCGCTGGGTGAGGGCGAAGGGATCGGTGGTCCAGGGCTGGTCGTCCACCGGCACCACGTCGACATGGCCCGAGAGCACGACGCCGTCGGGGCCATCGGGGCCGATGGTGACGAGCAGGTTCGCCTTGCCGCCGCCGGCATCGTAAACCCGCCGCGTCCGCGCCCCCTGCGCCCGCAGCCACGCCTCGACGTCGTCGACCAGCGGCAGGTTGGAATTCCGGCTGACCGTGTCGAAGCCGACGAGGCGGCACAGCATGTCGATCGTGGCGGCGGCGGGCATGGCGGTCTCGCGAACGGTGGCGGCGGATGCAGCAAAGTCTTGTCACGGCACGGCAAGACTCGGCACTGTAACCTGGATGACGGAGGGCACCGCATCAAGCCGAAGCGGCGCGGGACACCCTTGCCGTTCCGCCGCCGATCCGTCGCGGACATGGGAGACCTGGAGATGACCCTCAAAGCCCGGCTGCTCGGCGCCGCTGCGGCCGCCGTCCTGGTGGCAGGCAGCGTGCAGGCCGAGACGATCACGATCGCCCTGTCGTCGGAGCCGAGTGCGGCCGACCCGCACTTCCACAATCTCGGCCCGAACAACCAGCTACGCCGCCACGTCTTCGAGAGCCTCGTGCAACAGAACGAGGTGCAGCAGCTCATGCCCGGCCTCGCCACCGACTGGGAGCCGATCGACGACACCACTTGGCGCTTCGATCTCCGCCAGGGCGTGACGTTCCACGACGGTCGGCCCTTCGAGGCGCAGGACGTGGTGTGGACGCTCTGCCGCATCCCGAACGTGGCGGACAGCCCCTCGTCGTTCCAGATCTACACCAACGCCATCGTGGCGGTGGAGATCCCGGACCCGCACACGCTGATCCTCAAGACCGAGGACGCCTATCCGCTGCTGCCGACCGAGGTCTCGACCTGGGGCATCATCAAGGCGCCGGATGACGCGCAGGACCTGGTCTTCGAGCCGGACGGCTGCGACTACGCGGGCACCTATCCCGAGACCGGAGCCTTCAACTCGCTCGAACTGGCCAACGGCACCGGCCCCTACAAGTTCACGACCTTCACGCGCGGCGACCGCATCGTGCTCGACGCCAATCCCGACTACTGGGGCGACGCGCCGACCTTCGATCAGGTGATCCTGCGGCCCATCACCTCCGACGGCCCCCGCGTCGCGGCCTTGCTCGCGGGCGACGTCGACTTCATCGAGAACCCACCCCTGCAGGACCTCGCGCGGCTGGAGGCCGACCCGAACACCGAGGTGGTTCAGGGCCTGTCCAACCGCGTCATCTACCTGCACATGGACCAGTACCTCGACGACAGCCCCGGCATCAGCGGCGTCGACGGCAACCCCTTGAAGGACAAGCGGGTGCGCGAGGCGCTGTCGCTCGCCATCAACCGCGAGGCCATCGTCGAGCGGCTGATGGGCGGCGTCGCCGTGGCCGCGGGTGAGCTGCTGCCGCCCTCGATGTTCGGCGCCAACCCCGACGCGCAGCCGACCCCGTTCGATCCCGACCGTGCCATGGAACTGCTGGCCGAGGCGGGCTACGCCGACGGCTTCCGGATCGTCTTGGGCACACCCAACGACCGCTACATCAACGACGACCGCATCGCCCAGGCGGTCGCGCAGATGTGGTCGCGCATCGGCGTCGAGACCGAGGTCGACGCCATGACCGCGAGCGTCTTCTTCAGCCGGCGCAACAACTTCGAGTTCAGCGTCTACCTCGCCGGCTGGGGTTCCGGCACCGGCGAGATGAGCTCGCCGCTGGTGTCGCTGGTGGCCACCATGGACTCGGCGCGCGGCATGGGCGGCACCAACCGCGGCCGCTACTCCAACCCGGAGATGGACGCGGTCGTGACCGAGGCACTGCGCACGGTCGATGCCGAGGCGCGCGAGGCGCTGTTGCAGCAGGCGAGCCGCATGGTGATCGAGGACTTCGGCATCCTGCCGCTGCACTTCGAAGTGACGCCATGGGCGTTCAGGACCGGCCTCGGCTACACGCCGCGGGCGGATCAGTACACCTTGGCGATGTCCATCACCAAGGCGGAGTAGGGCACCCTCCGCTGCGCCCGAGACCCTTCGCCGGCCGCACTCGCTGACGTTGCGGTTGCGCCGGCCGTCGGTTCTGCACTAGGCGACGCCATCGCTTTCCTCCGAGGACCTGTCGATGGCATCGCCCGCTGCCTTTTCCGACCTCAGCCCCGTCATCCTCGCCGGCGGATCCGGCACCCGGCTCTGGCCCTTGAGCCGCCGCCGCTTTCCCAAGCATCTGATCGCGCTGGGCGGCGACGACACGCTGTTGCAGGCGACCGCCAAGCGGGTGCTGGCGGCGGCACCCGCCGACCGCGTCCTGACCGTCGGCGCGGTCGATCAGGCGGCGCTGTTGGAGGCACAACTCGCCACGGTCGACCCCGCGCTGGCGCCTGGCCTCGTGCTGGAGCCTGCCGCGCGCAACACCGCCGCAGCCTGCGCCGCCGCCGCCCTGCTCGCGGCCGAACGCTTCGGCGGCGAACAACTCTTGTGGGTCTGCGCCGCCGACCATCTGATGGGCGATCCGGCAGCCCTGCTCCAGGCCCTGGGTCACGCCGCCAAGGCCGCACGGGCGGGCGACCTCGTCACCTTCGGCATCGAGCCGGCCTACCCCGAACCCGGCTTCGGCTACATCCAAGTCGGCGACGGCATCGCCGGCAGCAGCGTCCATCGCGTCCGCCGCTTCGTCGAAAAGCCCCTGCCGGCGGTGGCCGAGCGCATGCTCGCCGAGGGCGGCCACTTGTGGAACAGCGGCATGTTCGTGTTCCGCGCCGACCGCTTCCTCGAGGAGATGGAGGCGCACGCCCCGGCCATCCTGGAGGCGACGCGGGCCGCTGTCGACGCCGGCGGCGGCCAGCCCTTCGTGCCCGGCGACGGCTATGGCGCCATCCCCTCCGAGCCGGTCGACAAGGCGGTGATGGAGGTCTCGTCGCGCATCGCCGTCGTGCCGTGCGATCCCGAATGGTCCGACGTCGGCTCGTGGCACGCGGTCTGGGAGGTGACGCCGAAGGACGCGGGCGGCAACGCCGTGGTGGGCGACGGCTGGGTCGAGGCCAGCCGCGACTGCCTCGTCATGGCGGGCGAACGGCTGGTCGCCGCGGTCGGCGTCAGGGATCTCGCCATCGTCGACACGCCGGACGCGGTGATGGTGGCGGATCGGAGCAACTCCGCCGCGGTGAAGGACATGGTCGCCCGCCTGGTCGCGGCGCGCCGGACGGAGGCGACCGACTACCGCCGCACCATCGAGCCCTGGGGCGAGCGGCGGCCGTGCCTGGAGTTGGGCAGCCTCCGCGTCAGCGAGCTGCGGGTGGCGCCGGGGGCGACGCTGGTCGTCGCGGCGACGGGCACCGTCGACCTCTACGACGACCAGGGCCACCATGTGGCGGTGCCGGCCGGCACGACCTGGCAGGCGGCCAACACGACCGGCGGCGTGCAGCGCTGGGTCGAGATCGCGCGGGCGCCGGGCGGCTGACACCCTCGGCCGGTTCGTGGCGAGCGCCGGCAGAGCACGTCGGAAAGCGCTCCAGCGCGCGCTCCGCTCTTGACAGCGCGGCGCGCCGGGCCGACCTCCGCGAGCGACGGACACGAAAGGAGCGTTCCTTGCAACCCTTCCTCAAGACGGCCTTGGCCGCGGCCGTGGTCGGTGCCCTGGCGCTGCCGCTCGGCACCGTGGCGGCGGACGAGACCGATCCGGTGGTCGCCAGCGTCGACGGCACCGAACTCCGCCTCAGCGATCTCGCCCGCGAGCAGGCGGCATTGCCGGAGCAGTACCGGCAGATGCCGATGCCGATGCTGTTCGACGTGCTGCGCACCCGTGCCATCGAGGGCACCTTGCTCGCCGCCGAAGCCGAGCGCCGCGACCTCGCCGCCGACCCCGAAGTGCGCGAAGCGCTCGCCGCGCTCGAGCGCGCGGTCATGCGCAACCGGCTGGTCGAGCTGACCTTCGAGGACGCGGTCACCGAGGAGAAGCTGCGTGCCCGCTACGAGGAGCGCGCCGCCGAGCCGGGCTTCTCCTACGAGGAGGTCCGCGCCAGCCATATCCTGGTCGAGACCGAGGAGGAGGCGCAGGCGCTGATCGCGGAGTTGGGCGAGGGGGCCGACTTCGCCGAGCTGGCGCGCGAGCACTCGCGCGATCCGGCAGGAGCCGGCGGCGGCGATCTCGGCTGGTTCACCAAGGAGCGGATGGTCGAGCCCTTCGCCGAGGCGGCGTTCGCCCAGGAGCCGGGCACCGTCGGCGCCGCGCCGGTGGCAACCCAGTTCGGCTGGCACGTCATCGAGGTGGTCGACCGCCGGACCGTCACGCCGAGCTTCGAGCAGCTCCAAAGCGAGCTGCGCGACGCGCTGGGCCGCGAGGCGCTGACGGCGCTGATGGAGGACCTCCGCGCCGAGGCCAGCATCGAGCGCTTCGAGATGGACGGCACGCCGGTCGAGGAGTAGCCGCCCATGGCCACGCTCGCGCGTTCGCCCCTTGCCCCGGCGACCGCCGACGGCAGCGCTCCCGCGGTCGCGGGCGTGCGCGCGGCGGCCCTCGAGAGCGGCCTGCGCTATCGGGGCCGGCTCGACCTGGCACTGATCGAGTTCGCGCCCGGCGCCACCGTCGCCGGCCTGTTGACCACCTCGGCCACGCCCGGCCATCCGGTCCTCTGGTGCCGCAAGGTGCTGCCGCACGGCAAGGCGCGGGCGGTGATCGTCAACGCCGGCAACGCCAACGTCTTCAATGGTGCGGCCGGCGACGAGGCGGTCGAGACCGAAGTGCGGGCGGTGGCGCGAGCCCTCGACTGTGCCGCCGAGGAAGTGCTGGTGGCCTCGACCGGCATCATCGGCCAGAAGCTCGACGGTGCGGCCATCGCGGCGTTGGTGCCGACGCTCGTCGAGGGACTGGCGGCGGACGGCTTGGCCGACGCCGCCAAGGCCATCATGACCACCGACACCTTCCCCAAGACGGCGGCCGCCTCGGCCGAGATCGCGGGCGTGCCCGTGCGCCTCACCGGCCTTGCCAAGGGCTCGGGCATGATCGCGCCCGACATGGCGACCATGCTCGCCTTCGTCGTGACCGATGCGAAGCTGCCGGCACCGGTGCTGCGCACGCTGCTGCGCCGGGCGGCCGACCGCAGCTTCCACTCCACCACGGTCGACAGCGACACCTCGACCTCGGACACGCTCTTACTGGTGGCGAGCGGCGCTGCGGCCAATGTCCCGATCGACGATGTCGACGACGACCGTCTGCGCGACTTCGCCAGGGCGCTGGAGCAGGTGTGCCTGGAGCTGGCGCTGCTGGTGGTGCGTGACGGCGAGGGTGCCCAGAAGCTGGTCGAGATCCGCGTAACCGGCGCCGCCGACGCCGATGCCGCCCGTCGGACGGGCCTCGCCATCGCCAACTCACCCCTGGTCAAGACCGCGATCGCCGGCGGCGACGCCAATTGGGGCCGCGTCGTCATGGCGGTCGGCAAATCCGGTGAGGCGGTCGACCCGTCGCGGCTGCGGATCGCCTTCGGCGGCACGACGATCAGCGCCGGCGGCGGCGTGGTGGAGGGCTACGACGAGGCGGTGGTCGCCGCTCACCTCGCCGGGCGCGAGGTGCTGGTCGAGGTCGGCCTCGGCCTCGGCGACGGCGCCGCCACGGTCTGGACCTGCGATCTGACCCACGGCTACATCGACATCAACGCCGACTACCGGTCCTGAGGCCGTGGCCGACCGGCCCCTGCTGCTGGTGGTGGCGTGCGCGCTGGTCGACGTCGACGGCCGCGTCCTCGTCGCCCAACGGCCGCCGGGCAAGACCATGGCCGGGCTGTGGGAGTTTCCCGGCGGCAAGGTGCAGGACGGCGAGGCGCCGGAGGCGGCCCTGATCCGCGAGCTGCGGGAGGAACTGGCGGTCGACACGGTGGCGAGCTGCCTCGCTCCCCTCACCTTCGCGAGCCACGGCTACGACCGCTTTCACCTGCTGATGCCGCTCTACGTCTGCCGCGTCTGGCAGGGCCGGCCGGAGGGACGCGAGGGCCAAGCACTGCGCTGGGTGCGGCCGATGGACCTTAGAAATCTGCCGATGCCGCCGGCCGACGAGCCGCTCGTCGCCCACCTGATCGACCTGCTCTGAGGGCGCGCGTTGGACGCCATCGTCACGGTCGCGCTGCCGCTCTTCGCCCTGATGGCCATCGGCTACGCGGTCGTCCGCGCCCGGCTCGTCCCGGACGGCACGGTCAGCGGCCTCAACGGCTTCGCCTTCTTCGTCGCCATTCCGGCGTTGCTGTTCGACAAGATCCGCACGACCCCGCTGGAGGCGCTGCTCGACCTCCGCTTCGTCGCCGCCTACTACGTGCCGACGCTCCTGCTGTTCTTCGCCGTGCTCCTGGTGAGCTGCTACGTCTTCCGGTTCGAGCGCCGGTTCGCGGTGATCCAGGGGCTCGCCGCCATCTTCACCAATTCCGGCTACATGGGCATCGCCCTGCTCTTGACCATGGGCGGCCCGGCCTTGGCGCTGCCGGCGGTGGTCATCGTGTCGCTCGACAACCTCATCGTCGTGCCGATCGCCTTGGCCCTGCTCGAGGCCGGCCGTGGCGGCGGGCTCGGCTTCGTCGTCACCCTCGCCCGCAGCCTCGCCACCCATCCGATCATCCTGGCGGTCTCGCTGGGCATCGTCGCCGGCGTGCTCGGCCTCGCCCCACCGGCGCCGTTGCAGACCGTGATCGAGCTCCTGGCCGGAGCCACCGTGCCGTGCGCGCTGTTCGCCCTCGGCGGCTCGCTGGTCGGCGTGCCCCTGTCCGACGCCAAGCGCGAGGTCGCGGTCCTCAGCACCTTGAAGATGCTGGTCCATCCCGCACTCGTGGCGCTGTTCGTCTACGTGCTGATCCCGCTCGAGCCGACGCTGGCGATGACGACGCTGATCGTCACCGCCCTGCCGACGGCGACGATGGTGTTCGTCATGGCGCAGCGCTACGAGACCTACGTACTCCGCTCGTCGACCGTCGTCCTCGTGACCCACGTGATCTCGGTCGCCACGGTCTCGGCCCTGCTCGCGTGGTACGGCCCGCGTCTTTGAGGCTCAGGCGGCAACCTGCCGGGCGAGCCCCAGCGTCTGCCACACGTCGACCAGCGCCGTCGCGAGATGGTCCACCAGCCGGTCGTCGTGGAGCGGCGTCGGCGTGATGCGCAGCCGCTCGGTGCCCCGCGCCACGGTCGGGTAGTTGATCGGCTGGATGTAGATACCGTGCCGCTCGATGAGGAGGTCGGTCGCCTGCTTGCAGCGCACCGGGTCGCCCACCGGCACCGGCACGATGTGCGAGGGGTTGTCCATCACGGGCAAGCCGGCCTGCCGCAGCCGTCGCTTGACGGTGCGCGCCCGCTCCTGGTGCCGTGCCCGCTCGAGGGCGCTGACCTTGAGATGACGCACGGCGGCGGTGGCTGCCGCGCAGACCGCCGGCGCCAGCGACGTGGTGAAGATGAAGCCCGGGGCCTGCGAACGCACCGCGTCGACGACGGCGGCCGACGCCGCGATGTAGCCACCCATGCAGCCGAACGCCTTGGCGAGCGTCCCCTGAACGATGGTCAGCCGGTCCATCAGCCCGCGCGCTTCGGCGACGCCGCCGCCGCGCGGACCGTACATGCCGACCGCGTGCACCTCGTCGAGAAAGGTCATCGCCCCATAGCGATCCGCGAGGTCGCAGATCGCCTCGATCTCGCCGATGTCGCCGTCCATCGAGTACACGCTCTCGAAGGCGATCAGCTTCGCCTGGTCCAGCGGCAACGCGCGGAGCAGGCTCTCCAGGTGCTCCAGGTCGTTGTGGCGGAAGACCTGCTTCTTGCAGCGGCTCTGCTTGATGCCCTCGATCATCGAGGCGTGGTTCATGGCGTCCGACAGGATGACGCAGTCGGGCAGCGTCTTGGCCACGGTGGAGAGGGTCGCCTCGTTGGCGATGTAGCCCGAGGTGAAGACGAGGGCTGCCGCCTTGCCGTGCAGGTCGGCCAGTTCCTCCTCCAGCATCACGTGCAGGTGGTTGGTGCCGGAGATGTTGCGCGTGCCGCCCGCGCCGGTGCCGAAGCGCTTGACCGCGTCGACCGCCGCCTCGCGCGTCGCCGGATGCTGGCCCATGCCGAGATAGTCGTTGGAACACCACACCACGACCTCGCGCAAGCCCTCGGGCGTGTGGTGGTGCGCCAAGGGAAAGCGGCCGGCCTGGCGTTCCAGGTCGGCGAAGACGCGGTAGCGTCCTTCGGCGCGAATCGCCGCCACCGTGTCCGCGAAGTACCGCTCGTAGTCCATCGGGTTCGTTCTCCAGCCCGGTCCCCAAGGGGGCGCCGCAAGGTTCAGGTGCCACGCCGCGACTTGGAATGATGTAAGGATAGGTCTACGCCTGCGGCAACCGAGACACGGGTCGCATGCTGTGCATCCGAAGAGCAGGACGAGGGAGCGGGTGTGACCGTCGAGTGCCAGGCGGGCGTTTTCGAGATCGTCGAGCCGGCGGGCCGCAGCCTGCCCATCCTGTTCGACTGTCCGCACTCCGGCCGCGACTACCCGGCGGATTTCGGCAGCTGCCAGCCGATCGAGGCGCTACGGCCCGCCGAGGACGCCTTCGTCGACCGACTGGTGGAGGTGGCTCCCTCGCTCGGTATCACCACGATCCGGGCGCTGTTCCCCCGCGCCTACATCGACGTCAACCGTGCGGCCGACGATCTCGATCCGGAGTTGCTGGACGGCGCCTGGCCCGAGCCCTTGCGCCCCGGTCCCAAGACCGACCTCGGCATCGGCCTGATCCGTCGCGTCGTGGTGCCCGAGGTGCCGATCTACGACCGCAAACTTCCGGTCGCGGAGGTGCAGTCGCGAATCGCCACCTGTTGGCAGCCCTATCGCCGCCGCCTGCGCGTGCTGATCGACACCATCGCCGCGACGCACGGCCGCTGCGTCTACCTGCAATGGCACTCGATGAAGTCGGTCGGCAACGCCGCCACGCCCGACGGCCCCGGCGTCAAGCGACCCGACGTGGTGCTCGGCGACCGCCGGAGCACGACGGCGCGGCCCCGCCTGACCGGCCGCATCCGCAACCTCTTCGGCGACCAGGGCTTTCGCGTGCGGGTGAACCACCCCTATGCGGGTGCGGACCTGCTGCGCGAGATCGGCGCACCGCAGGACGGCATCGACGCGATCCAGATCGAACTCAACCGGGCGCTGTTCGTCGACGAGGTGAAGGTGGAGCCCAATCGCCTGTTCGAGGACACCAAGGCGCGGGTCGAGGGTGTCATCCAGGCGCTGGCGGCACGCCCGCTGCCGTGACCAAGATGCGACTGGGTCTCGCGCTGAGTGGCGGTGCCGCCCGCGGCTGGGCCCATATCGGCGTGCTCCAGGTGCTCGAAGCGGCGGGGCTGCGCTTCGACGTCGTCACCGGCGCCTCGATCGGCTCGGTGGCGGGGGCTGCCTACCTCACCGGCCGGCTGGACGCGCTCGCGAAGGAAGCCCGCGACACGCGCGGTCTGAGGCTGGCCCGCTTCGCCGACCTCAAGATCGGCGGGGCCGGGCTGATCGGCGGCCACCGGCTGCTCCGGCACTTCCGCCACCACTTCGGCGACGTGCGTATCGAACAGCTCGACAGGCGCTTCGGCGCGGTGGCGCTCGACCTCGCGACCGGCACCGAGCGCATCCTGTGCGAGGGACCGCTCGCCGAAGTGCTGCGCGCCTCGATCTCGCTGCCCGGGATCTTCGAGCCGGTGGTAACCGACGACGCCATCCTGATCGACGGCGGGCTGGTGCAGCCCATCCCGGTCCAGGCCTGTCGCGCGCTCGGCGCCGAACGCATCGTCGCGGTGGACCTGCTCGGCGACTACGAGGGCGTCGCCCGCGCGCGCGATCTGCAGCCGGGGGCCGGCTTCAAGGCCAACCCGTTTCAGGTGCTGACGGCGAGCTTCACCGTGATCATGCGCGAGTTGGGCCGCGCCCGGCAGGCGGGGGCTCCGGCCGACCTCACCATCGTCCCGGCCATCGGCCACCTCCAGACGCACGACTTCCACAAGGCCGAGGAGTTCATCGCCCTCGGCCGCACCGCCGCCGAGACGGCCCTCGACCAAGTCCGCGCCATATGCCACGCACCGCCCCCGGACGCGAGCCTGCCGGTCCGACGGTCACGCGCGCTCGGCAGCGGCGAAGGGACGGGTTGAAGGCAAGGGACCGGAGGCTTTTGACGCCCCCTGCTGTTGCCCTGCTCGACCGACCGCTCAGTCGAGAAACTCGCTGAGATCCGCTGCCGCCTGGGCGATGCCGAGTACGCCGTCCAGATGACCGCGCCGGCCGGCGAGTGGTCGGGTCAGCACGGGGGTGCCGTCGGCGCCGATGAGGGTCGCCGTCGCCCGCACCTTGTCGGCCGCAAAGACCAGATCGTCGGGGCTGTAGAGGAGAAGCGCCGGCGCCTCGATGTTGGCGAGGCCTTCCGCAAGGCTGCCCGTGTGGCCCGCCTGGAAGAGCTGGTTGGCCTTGACGAGATAGAGGAAGTGGTTGGCGTCGCTGACCGCTGCCCGGCCGCGCGCGACTTCGTCGAGCACGGCTTCGAAGCGGAAGCGGGCGTCGAGCCCGCTTGCCGGATCGACGTCGTCCTCGGCCCAGGCGCGGCCGAAGGCCACGTCCGCCCACTTCCAGTGATTGGCCTGGAGCGTCACCAGCTTCAATGCCTCGGCCAGCCCGTCGAGGGGCGGCTCGCCGCCGTAGTAGTCGCCGCCGTTCCACCTCGGATCGAGCCGGATCGGCGCCGCCCAGGCGTTGAGCCAGCCGATCGTGAAGGCGTCCGCCTCGCCGGCCCCGATCACGGGAATGACGCGTTCCACCATATCGGGGTAGGCACTCGCCCACTCCAGCGCCTGCAACGCCCCCATCGACGCGCCCATGACGGCATGCAGCCGCTCGATGCCGAGGCTCTCCAACAGCGCCTTCTGGACCTCGACGAAGTCGCGGATGGTCACGACGGGGAACGAGAGCCCATAGGGCTCGCCGGTGGCGGGATCGATGCTGGCGGGGCCGGTGGTGGTGACGTTGGGATCGCCCGTATTCAGGTTCACCAGCGTGTCGGAGGCGACGACGTAGAAGCGGTCGGTGTCGAGCGGCTTGCCGCTGCCGATGATGGCATCCCAATAGCCGCGCGGCCCGTCCTCGGCGTAGCGGCCGGCGGCGTGGCTGGTGCCCGAGAAGAAATGAGTGACGAGGATGACGTTGTCCCGCGCCTCGTTCAGCGTCCCATAGGCCTCCCAGCCGACGCGGACCTCTTCGATCGTCTCGCCGCCGACCGTGGTATATGGCCCCATCTCGAACACCTGCTTGTCCACGATCGGCTCGTAGGCGGCAGCCCCCGCCGCCCAGGCGCCCGCGATCAGGAGCATCGCCGCCATGCGCATCGTCTCGTCTCCTCCAGGCCTCGACTGCGCCGACGCTAGGCGAGGTCGCGGCCGCCGTCATCCTGGTTCGACGGAGACCGTCCATGGTTGAGGCGGTCGACGACGAGGCCCGGATCGCCACCTGGGCGGGGGTGGATCGGGCGACCGTCGAGCGGCTCCAGGCCACGGGCCTGGTCGACGGCACCGCGGACGCGCGGCGCCGCGCGGCCGGCGTGCGCCTGTTGATGGCGCTGGAGGCGGCGGGCATCGCGCCCGCAACGCTCGCCGACGCCGTGGCGGCGGGCGATCTCGTGCCGGGCTTCGCCGAATACGTGACGACGGAGCCGATCGTCCTCACCGGCGCCACCTTCGGCGCGACGCTCGCGGCGCTCGGCGTCGAGCCGGCGCAGGCGGCTCGTCTCTACGTCGCCGCCGGCCTGCCGCCGATCGAGCCCGAGCGGCCGGTGCGCGAGGACGACGTGCGGCTTCTGCACATGCTGCGGGCCGCGCTCCAGCTCGGCGTTTCGGAGGACGCCGTCGCCCGGGTGCTGCGGGTGTTCGCCCAAGCGGCCCGCCGCGCCGCCGAGGTGATGCGCGAGGTCTTCCGCAGCGAGGTGGAGGACCGGCTGCGCGCCGCGGGCGTGCCGCCGGGTGCCTTGCCCGCCGTCGCCGGTGCGCGCCGCCCCGAGTTGCAGCGCATGGGCCTCGCCACCGCCCAACTGCTGCTGACACGGGTGCTGGAGGATTTGGTCTTCGAGAACGTCACGCTCCAGCTCGAGGCGGCCCTTGCCGCCAGCGGCCGGTTGCCGCAGCGCGGCGAAACTGGCCATGCCCTCGCCTTCGCCGACCTGGTCGGCTTCAGCCGGCTGACCGAGGCCGTGGGCGACGTCGCCGCCGCCGCCGTCGCAACCCGCTTCGAAAGCCTCGCGCATGGTACCGCCACCGCCCATGGCGGCCGGTTGGTCAAGGCGCTGGGCGACGGCGTGCTGCTCGTGGCACGCGACGCGCCGAGCTTGCGCCGTCTGCTGCTGGCCCTGGTGGCCGCCGCCGGCACCTCCGGCCTGCCGGCGTTGCGCATCGGCGCCGCCGCCGGCCGCGTCGTCTTCCGCGACGGCGACGTGTTCGGCAGTGCCGTCAACCGCGCGGCCCGGCTGCTCGCCGCCGCCCGACCGGGCGAACTGCTCGCCGACCGTGAACTGGTCGAGGGTGACGACGACGCCGGTTGGACACCCATCGGCGCGATCGAGGCCAAGGGCCAGGGCGAGGTGCAGGCATTCGCGCTCGCGGTCGGGGCATCCGCGCAAGGGCGGGGGTCCAAGGAAAGCCGTTGACTCCGCCAAGGCGCTGCGGTCGTCTCCTCCTTTCCCATCCCTCATGAGGACGAGCGACGTCGATGCGGAATGCCGCGATCCCTGCCGTGATGCCCAACTATGCCCGACTGGACGTGGCCTTCGCGCGCGGCCGCGGTGCGGAGCTGTGGGACACGGACGGGCGACGCTACCTCGACCTCGCCGCCGGCATCGCCGTGGTCGGCCTCGGCCACTGCCACCCGCACGTCACCGAGGCGCTGGTGGACCAAGCCCGGACGCTCTGGCACACCTCCAACCTCTACCGCATCGCCGAACTGGAGCGACTGTCCGACCGCTTCGTCGCCCGCACCTTCGCCGAGACGGTGCTCTTGACCAACTCCGGCGCCGAGGCGCTGGAGGGCTGCATCAAGATGGCAAGGCGGCACTTCCACGTGCGCGGCATGCCCGAGCGCAATCGCATCGTCACCTTCGAGGGCGCCTTCCACGGCCGCACCATGGCGACCATCTCGGCCGCCGGCGGCGCCAAGATGGTCGACGGCTTCGCGCCGCTCTTGGAGGGCTTCGACCGGGTGCCCTGGGGGGATCACGACGCCCTCGAACGCGCCATCGGCCCCGCCACCGCGGCCATTCTGATCGAGCCGATCCAGGGCGAGGGCGGCATCCGCGAGTTGCCGATCCCGTGCCTGAAGGGCCTGCGCGACCTCTGCGACCGCGAGGGCATCCTCCTCGTGCTCGACGAGGTGCAGTGCGGCGTCGGCCGGACCGGTACGCTGTTCGTCCACGAGCAGGCCGGCATCCAGCCCGACGTGATGGCCGTCGCCAAGGGCATCGGCAACGGCTTTCCGGTCGGCGCCGTACTCGCCACGGCGCATGCGGCGCAGGGCCTCACCGCCGGCACCCATGGCTCGACCTATGCGGGCAACCCGTTGGCCGCGCGCGTCTGCAACGCCGTGCTCGACGTCATGCTGGAGCCCGGTTTCCTCGACCGCGTGCAGGCTGCGGGCGACAGGCTCGGCGCCGGCCTCGCCGAGCTTGCCGCCGGCCATCCGACGGTGATCGAGGGCGTGCGCGGCCGTGGGCTGATGCTCGGGCTGAAGCTCGCGGTGGATGCCCCGACCTTCAACCGCAAGGCCCTCGCCGACGGCCTGTTGCTGGTGCCGGCGGCGGAGAACGTCGTCCGCCTGCTGCCGCCGCTGGTGATCGGCGACGACGAGATCGACGAAGCCCTTGCCGGCCTGGATCGGGTCGCCCGGGAACTCACGCCATGACCGCCAAGCACTTCCTGGACCTCGACGCCCTCGACGTGGCGACGCTGCGTGCCATCCTCGACCTCGCCGTGCAGCTGAAGCGCGAGCCCGAGCCCGTCCTCGCCGGCAAGGAACTGGCGATGATCTTCGAGAAGAACTCGACCCGCACGCGCGTCTCGTTCGAGGTGGCGATGCGCCAGCTCGGCGGTCACGCCATCGTGATGAGTTCCGGCGAGACGCACCTCGCCCGCGGCGAGAGCCTGGCCGACACGGCCCGAGTGCTGTCGCGCTACGTCGACGCGGTGATGATCCGCACCACCGGCCACGGCAAGCTGCTGGCCATGGCCGAGCACGCCACCATCCCGGTCATCAACGGGCTCACCGACCGCTCGCATCCGTGTCAGATCATGGCCGACGTCATGACCTTCGAGGAGCACAAGGGGCCAATCCGGGGCGCCAAGGCCGCCTGGGTGGGCGATGCCAACAACGTCGCCACGTCATGGGTTCACGCCGCCGTGCGCTTCGGCTTCGACCTGCACATCGCCTGCCCGAAGGACCTGGCACCCGACCCGACGCTGGTGGAGTGGGCGGGCGAGCGGCTGACCGTGACGCACGATCCCGTCGAGGCCGTCATCGGCGCCGACGCCGTGGTCACCGACACCTGGGTGTCGATGGGCCAGAAGGATACCGAGCAGCGCATCCGAGCCCTCACGCCCTACCGGGTCGACGCGGCGCTGATGGCCAAGGCGGCCAAGGATGCCGTGTTCCTGCACTGTCTGCCGGCGCATCGTGGCCAGGAGGTCACCGACGAGGTCATGGACGGGCGCCACTCGGTCGTGTTCGACGAGGCGGAGAACCGGCTGCACGTGCAGAAGGGAATCCTTGCATGGTGCCTGACCTGACCGACCGCCTCCTGCCGTTCCAGCTCGAGCGCTCGGGGCTTCGCGGCCGCCTCGTCCGGCTCGGTCCCGTCGTCGACACCATCCTGCAGCGGCACGACTATCCCGAACATGTGGCGCACCTGGTCGGCGAGTTCGTGGTGCTCGGGGCGACGCTTGCGGGCGGGCTCAAGTACGACGGCAGCTTCAGCCTCCAGGCGCGCGGCGACGGGCCGGTGCCGCTCTTGGTGGCCGACGTTACCAATGCCGGCGAGATCCGAGCCTATGCCGAGACGCGCCCGCCCGCGGCAGCGGCCGCGGCCCGGCTCGATGCGCTGCTGGGCAAGGGCTACCTCGCCATTACGGTCGATCAGTCGGCAGTGGGCGGCGAGACCTACCAGGGCATCGTGGAGTTGGAGGGCGAGAGCCTCGCCGACTGCATGCTCGCCTATTTCCGTCGCTCCGAGCAGGTACCGACCGGCATGCGCGTGGCGGTGGAACGAAGCGGCGCGGGCTGGCGCGGCGGAGCGCTGGTCATCCAGAAGCTGCCCGAGCCGAACCCACACGGCGCCGCTGCGCAGGACGCGGCCGAGGATTGGCAGCGCACCATGCTGCTCTTGGCCACGCTGACGCCGACGGAGCTGGCCGACCCGGCCCTCTCCGACGAACGCCTGCTCTATCGCCTGTTCCACGAAGAGGGCGTGCGCGTCTTCCCGCACCAGGACCTGGAGGTCGGCTGCCGCTGCTCCAGGGAGCGCATAGACCGCATGCTGGAGACCTTCTCCGCCGCCGACCTCGACGACATGGTCGAGGACGAAAGCGGCGCCATCGGCGTCACCTGCCACTTCTGCAACCGGACCTTCACGGTCGATCGGGACGCGATCGACAAAGGTCGCGGGACATGACGACGCCCGTGCGAGGGCGAACGAGTCGCCGGACGGTTCGCCCCCTGTGCGGCCGCCGCATCAAGGGTCGGCCGCGTCGCGCTCGCGCCCTGCCCGGTTGATCCGCGGCGGTGCGGTTCCCACGTCGAGTCGTGTCGCTGTCGAGACCTTGCCTGATCGTGCTTGCGGCGTTGGCGCTCGGCGCCTGCGGTGCATCGGTGCGAACGCAAGTTACCGCCTTCAACACCCCGGAGGCGCACGCACTCGCGGGACGGACGGTTGCCGTGGCGCCCGCCGGCAGTGCAACGGACGCGGCGCTCGACGTCCTGCACTATCGTGATGCGATCGCGGCGCGGCTGCTGACCCAAGGGCTCGTGGTGGTCGAGCCGTTCGAAGGGCCCGATCTGCTGGCGCTGTTCGAGGCCGACATCGACGCCGGCCGCGACCGCGAGGTCGTCCGCAGCGTCCCGATCTTCGGCTACGACGACGGCTTCGGGTCGTTCTGGGGGCCACCGTTCCGCTGCGTCGGCAGCGGCGCCGGTCGGCGCTGCTACTCCATGCCGCCGCGCTACGGCGTCGTCGGCTACGAGACCCGCCAGGCAACGATTCGCGAGTACACGCGCAGCCTCCGCCTGCGCGTGGTGGACGCCGACGACACCGCTCGGCCCCTGTACGAAGGCACGGCCGTCTCGGTCGGCGCCTGCAACTCGCTCGCCGCCGTCTTCGACCCGATGGCCGATGCCCTGTTCGAGGACTGGCCGGGCGTGGACGGCGAGGTGCGCACGGTACGGAGCCGCGCCGATCTCGATTGCTGAGGTCCGGGGGAGGACGCCTTCCGGCGCGTCGGCGGAGCGGGCAGGCACTGCCTATTTCGTAGGCAGCCGCCCTTGATCGGGTATACTCCTGGGGCACCATGCGCTTCGCGGCATGGGCTTTGCTGAGTACGGCCCAACCAGACTGCAGAATCGGAAACGCCCATGCTCCGCCGCACCCTTGCCCTTGCCGTCGCCGCCGGCGGCCTTGCGCTCACGACGGCCCTCCCTCTCGCGGCCAATCCGCTGGTCATACAGGTCAACAGCTCGCAGCCGGCGGGCTCCTTCGCCGACGTGTTCCTGACCGAGTTCAAGAACCGGCTGGAGGCCGAACTGCCGGGCCAGGTCGACGTGCAGATCTTCCTCGGCAACACCCTCGGCTCGGAGGAGGACGTGCTGCAGGGCATGCGCCTCGGCACGCACACGGCCTCGTTGTCGGCGTCCGCGGTGGCGCAGATCAACCGCCGCGCCGCCGTCTTCGACCTGCCCTATCTGTTCGAGACGCGCGACGACGTGCAGCGCTTCGCCACGAGCCCGGCGGGCGAGTTGCTCGCCGAGGGCTTCGACGGCACGGGGGTGCGGCTGCTGGCGCTGTGGGACAACGGCTTCCGCTCGATCACCAACAGCGTGCGGCCGATCACGACGCCGGCCGACCTCGCCGGCCTCAAGATCCGCACGCCCACCAACCGGCAGCGCGTGGAGATGTTCAACGTCCTCGGCGCCAACGCCACGCCGCTCTCGTTCGGCGAGACCTATTCCGGTCTCGACCAGGGCGTCGTCGACGGCCAGGAAAACCCGGTCCACGTGGTCATCTCGTCGCGGTTCTACGAGGTGCAGGACTATCTCTCGCTCTCCAACCACGTCTACCTGCCGACCTTCCTGTTGTTCAGCGAGAGCTTCTTGAACCGCATCGACCCCGATATCCGCGCGACGATCGAGCGGGTCGCCGTCGAGGTGGCACCTTGGACCTTCGCCTGGGGCGACGAGACCGACGCCGCGGCGCTCGCCGAGTTGGACGGCAAGATCGCGGTCAACCGGGTCGACTTCGCGGCCTTCCAGGAGGCCTCGCTGCCGCTGTTCGAGAGCCCCGTCTTCGTCGACGTCATCGGCGCCGACATGGTCGAGGCGACGCTGGCGGCGGTGAAGGGGAACTGACGGCCGGTGCCGGCACGCGGCATGCCGGGGCCAGCGGCAGGGGGCTTTCGGCCCCCCGACCGTTCCTGATGGCAGGCCCCATGCCGGAACGGGCGTTCGCCCTCGTCGACCGGATGCTCCTGCGTCTGCTCGACCTCGTGGTCGCTGGGCTCGCCCTCCTGTTGCTCGTGCTGCTCAACTACGCCGTCTTCAGCCGGTTCGTCTTGAACGCGTCGGTGTCGTGGGGGGAGGAGTTGCCGGCGCATCTGCTGGCCGTGCTCACCTTCGTCGGCGCCGCCTATCTCACCCGGACCAGCGAGCATCTGGGCTTCGACGGCGTCGTCAGGCTCCTGCCGGACGCGGTGCAGCGCTGGGTGCTCGGCCTCAATCTCGTGCTGATGGCAGCGTTCGGCGCCTGCCTCGCCTATTACGGCGGTGTCGCCGCCTGGAGCTTCCTCGGCCGCGACCTGATCTCCATCGACCTGCCGGTGGCGCTGTTCCGCGGCGCCATGCCGCTCGGCGGTGCGTTGATCGCCTTGATCTGTCTCGCGCGTCTCGTCGGCCTGATAACCGGCCGCATCGGCCCCGCCGACCTCTTCCCCAAGGCCGACGGCTGATGCCGCTGGATCCCGGCTATCTCATCCTCATCCTGCTGGTGACGCTGCTCGTCGCCGGCATGCCGATCGCCTTCGTGCTCGGCGTCACGGCGATGGTGCTGATCTTCCTCGATCCCGCGGTGATGCCGCAGATCATGGGGCTTATCCCCTTCGGCGGTGCCAACAACTACCTGCTGGTCGCGGCGATCCTGTTCATGATCGCGGGCGAGGTGATGAACCAGGGCCGCATCGCCGAGCGGCTGATCGCCTTCGCGAGCTCGCTGGTCGGTCACATCCGCGGCGGCCTCGCCCATGTCAACATCCTGACCTCGTTGTTCTTCTCCGAGATCTCCGGCACGGCCACGTCGGACGCGGCCGCCATCGGCTCGGTCATGATCCCGCAGATGAAGCAGCGGGGCTATCCGGTGGCCTTCGCCGCCGCCGTCACCTCGACCTCGGCGACCATGGCGATCATCGTGCCGCCGAGCCTCAATCTGATCCTCTACGCCTACGTCGCCGACGCCTCCATCGCCCGGCTCTTTGCCGCCGGCATCCTGCCAGGCTTTCTCGTCTGCTTTCTCTTGATGGTCACCGCCTATCTCATCTCGGTCCGGCGCGGCTATCCGGTCGAGCACGACTTCGCCTGGCGGCGGGTGCTCGCGACCGGCAAGGACGCGGCGGTGCCACTGACCCTGCCGATCCTGATCCTGGTCGGCATCCTCGGCGGCATCTTCACCGCGACCGAGGCGGGGGCCGTCGCGGCGTTCTGGGCGATCGTCCTGGCGGCGGTGCTCTACCGCACGCTAACGTGGCGGGGCTTCGCCGACACGCTGCGCCTCGCCGGGCAGCGCAGCGCCATGCTGATGTTCATCGTCGCCACCTCGACGCTGCTCGGCTGGTACCTCACCAACCAGCGCATCCCGCAAGAGATCGCCATGGCGATCCTCGGCGTCTCCGACAACTACTGGGTGGTGCTGCTCGCCATCAACGCCTTCTTCCTGGTCGCCGGCACGATCATCCACGGCACCCCGGCGATCCTCATGCTGGTGCCGATCTTTCTGCCGCTCGCCGACCAGCTCGGCATCGACCGCGTGCATTTCGGCCTGATCGTCACCATCAACCTCGGCATCGGCCAGCAGACGCCGCCGGTGGCATCGGTGGTGCTGATCACCTGCGCCATCGCCCGCATCTCCATCGCCGCCATCCTGCCCTCGATGCTGTGGTTCATCGGCGCCATGCTGGTGGCGCTTCTCCTCGTCAACGTCTTCCCCGGCATCTCCCTCTGGCTGCCCTCGGTGATCCTCTAGTGTAGGGGAGGTGACCATCCCCCCGCACCTTCCTCCTTCCCCTGCGGAGCCCTGCATGCCGATCGACCTCGCAACGCGCCTCCTCCGCGACATCCACGAGCTCACGGCCGATCCGCCGGGCGTGACGCGCCCGTCGTTCAGCCCGGCGGAGACCCAGGCGCACGAAGCGGTGACGCGGGCGGCGGCGGACCTCGGGCTCGAGCATCGGACCGATGCCGGCGCCAACTCCTACTGGCGCCTGCCCGGCCGCGATGCCGAAGCACCGATGCTGCTGTTCGGCTCGCATCTGGATTCGAACCCGCACGGCGGCGACTACGACGGGGTGATCGGCGTGCTGGCCGGGCTGGAGGTGCAGGCGCGCTGGCTGGAGCGCGGTGAGCGGCCACCCTTCGACATCGTGACCGTGGCCTTTCGGGGCGAGGAGATCGCCTGGTTTCCCTCGCCGCATCTGGGCGCGAAGACGGCGCTGGGCCTGGCCGGCGGCACCTTCGTCGACGACCTGCGCCGGAGCGACAGCGGTCGCTCGCTCGCCGAACACCTGGCCGAGGTGGGCGGCGATCCCGTGGCCTTGCGCGAGGGCGTCGTGCAGGTGGCCCCCGAGCGGGTGCGCGCCTATGTCGAGGTCCACATCGAGCAGGGGCCGGTGCTCTTGACCGAGGGCCTGCCGCTCGGCCTCGTCACCGGCATTCGCGGCTGCCGGCGCTGGCGGCACGGCCGGGTGCTCGGCACCCACACCCATGCGGGCGGCGTGCCGCGCCATCTCCGCCGGGACGCCGTGCTCGCGACCGCCGAATGGCTGCATCGCCTGGAGCAGTATTGGATCGAGCGCGAGGCCCAAGGCGCCGATCTGGTCATGACCACGGGCATCGTCACCACCGATCCGGCGGTGCATGCGCTGACCAAGGTGCCAGGGGCGATGCACTTCACGCTGGATTCGCGGAGCGAGGATCCGGCCGAGCTGGACCTGTTCGCCGAGGCGGCGGCGCGGCTCGCAACGGAGGTGGGCGAGCGGCGGGGCGTTGCGATCGACCTCGGTGCTGCGACGCTGGCCGCACCCGCGTCGCTCGATCCGGGCCTGCGGGCGACGCTCGCCCGGCTGGCGACGGCACGCGGCCTCGCGCACCGCGCGCTGCCGTCGGGCGGCGGGCACGACTGCTCGATCACGTCCAACGCGGGCATTCCGTCGGCGATGATCTTCGTCCGCAACGACAAGGGCAGCCACAACCCGGACGAGGCGATGGACCTCGCCGATCTGGCGCTGGCGGTGGACTTGGCGGACGCGCTCAGCCGCGAACTGGCGGCCATGCACTAGGGATTGGTGGAGCCGATCGGGATCGAACCGACGACCTCGTCATTGCGAACGACGCGCTCTCCCAACTGAGCTACGGCCCCACGCACCACGACACGTCGCGTGCGGCGCATATGCCCATCCGTGCCGCGGGCGTCAAGGTCGATCCGGGTCTAGCTAGAAGGGCGTTGGCCGCTATAGTCCGGGCCGTTCGCTCGTACCGGCCGAAGAGCCCGAGATCGCGCCTCGCGGAGATCGCCCATGTGTTCCCTGCTCAACCTCGTCGATACCCTCGTCACGCTCTACATATGGGCGCTGATCATCGCGGTCGTGCTGACGTGGCTGGTACAGTTCAACGTCATCAACGGCCGCAACCGCTTCGTCTACCTCGTCGGCGATTTTCTCGCCCGGCTGACGGAACCGGCGTTGGCGCCGCTCCGCCGGTTTTTGCCCGATCTCGGCGGCATCGACATTTCGCCCGTGGTCTTGATCCTGCTCTTGACCTTTGCCCGCTCGCTGATATGGGAGGTCTTCGGCGGTGCCTGCCGCGCCGCAGCGTTCTGAGATGCCGTCCGCACCCGCCTACACCCGTCGCGGCGATGCGCTCGAAGTGCTCGTGAAGGTCACGCCCGGTGCCGCGCGCGACGCCATCGGCGAGATCGTCGACGACGGCACCGGCACCCGCCGCCTCACGCTCAAGGTCACGGCCAAGGCGGAGGGCGGTGCCGCCAACCGCGCCATCGTCCGCCTCGTCGCCAAGAGCTGGCGCCTGCCGCCGACGTCGCTGGCGATCATCGCCGGCCAGACCAGTCGGCTGAAGCGGCTCAGGCTGATCGCGGCGCCGGAGAAGGTGCACGCCCTGGAACGCCTGCTCGGCTGATCGTCCGACCGGAGCCCTCGCGATGCCCACCACCTCGACCGTCCGTCCCCGCCGCTCCGCCCTCTACATGCCGGGCTCGAACGCACGGGCGCTGGCGAAGGCGAAAACCCTCGCCGCCGACGTTCTGATCCTCGATCTGGAGGACGCCGTCGCCCCCGAAGCCAAGGCCGAAGCGCGCGATGCGGTGGCCGCAGCACTGGCGGATCGAAGCGCCTATGGCGAGCGCGAACTCGTCGTTCGCGTCAACGGCCTCGATTCGGCCTGGGGCCACGCGGACCTCGCGGCCATGGCAACGGCCGGGGCCGACGCGATCCTGTTGCCCAAGGTCGACAGCGCCGACATGGTGCGCCGTGCGGTCCACGTGCTGGACGCGGCGGGCGGGCCGGCCGACCTTGCCGTCTGGTGCATGATGGAGACCGCGCGCGGCATGCTGCGCGCCGAGGAGATCGCCGATGCGAGCCCGAGGCTCGGTGCCTTCGTCATGGGCACGTCCGATCTCGCCAAGGAACTGATGTGCGCGCACACGGCGCTGCGCCTGCCGATGCTCCCCTCGCTCGGCCTCTGCCTGCTCGCCGCGCGCGCCGCCGGCCTTGCCATCCTCGACGGCGTTCATCTCCACCTCGACGACGCCGATGGCTTCGAGGCGAGCTGCCGCCAGGGCAGGGAGTTGGGCTTCGACGGCAAGACGCTGATCCATCCGAACCAGATCGACGCCGCCAACCGCATCTTCGCCCCGAACGAGGCCGAGGTTGCGTGGTCGCACAAGATCATCGCGGCCCACCGGGAGGCGGCCGCTGCCGGCAACGGCGTGGTGGTGGTCGACGGACGTCTGGTCGAGACGCTGCATGTGGCGATGGCGGAGCGCGTCGTGGCGATGGCCGAAGCGATCGCCGCCCGGCAGTGACCGCGGCGATCAGGGCTGCGCCGGCTCCGGCAGCGTGACGAGGTCGACGTAGGCGCGGATCAGCGTGGCGAGATCGGCGTAGTCCGGTGCCACGGAGTCCTTGCAGATATAGCCGGCCACCCCACGTGCGTAAGATGCTCGCCGGTCGCGCGGGTCTTTCGACGTCGACAGCACGAACACGACGCAACGGGCGAGACGAAGGTCGGCACGCAGCGCGTCCAGGAACTCGATGCCGTTCATCCGCGGCATATTGATGTCCAAGAGGATCAGCACCTCGGGTGGATGCATCTTGGCCATGGCCCGCCCTAGCAGGCCGAGTGCCTCTTCGCCGTCTCCCGCGTGGTGCAGACTGACGGGCAGTTCGAATCCGCGCACGCAACGCTTCATCGCCAACACGTCGAACGGGTCGTCCTCGACGAGCAGGAGCATCGGCTTGGCCATGGGCGGGGGTGCCTCGACGGTTGTGGTTGTCGGCGACGATGAGATGCACTATAGGAGTTTCATCCTATCACGGCAATCGCCAACGGATAATCCCCGATGCCCCCTGCCCCCGCCCGCGTGTTGCTGATCGAGGACGACGTCTTGGACCAGAAGCTGTTCAAGCGTACCCTCGCCAAGACCCACGCCGACATCGTCTGCGTCGGGCGGCTCGACGACGCGCTGGAACGGCTCGCCACGACGACCTTCGATCTGGTCGTCTCGGACCTCAGCCTGCCGGACAGCCGTGGCATGGAGACCTACGACCGGCTGAAGGCGGCGGCGGGCGATACGCCGGTGGTGCTGATCACCGGCCACGAGGACTTCGTCGAGAGCTATGCCAAGACCAGCAACGCGCCGTTCGTGTTCCTCAAGAACACCGTCCACCACGACATCTTCCCGCTGATCGCCCTCGGCCGCATGCTGGAGCACCTGCTCGACGAGCCGGCGGGCAACGGCAAGGTGAACTGAGCGCGCCTTTCCGACTATTGTTGCATTGCAGCATTGTCTGCTACCCCACCCCCCGTGAGGCGGAGGGTGCGATGGACAAGACCTGTGCGGGCCGGTTCTTCGAGGACTTCCGCGTCGGCGAGGCGTTGCCGCACGCCGCGCCGCGCACCCTGACCACCGCCGACGCGACGCTCCATCTCGCGCTGACCGGACAGCGCTACGCCCAGTTCTGCGCCGACGAGGTCGCCCGCCTGAACGGCCTCGAGCGGGCGCCGATCGACGATCTCTTGCTGTTCCACCTCGTCTTCGGCAAGTCGGTCCCCGACGTCTCGCGCAACGCCGTCGCCAATCTGGGCTATGCCGAGGGGCGCTTTCTCGGCGTCGTCTTTCCGGGCGAAACGGTCCATGCCCGCTCGGAGGTGATCGGGCTGAAGGCCAATGCCAACGGCACCACCGGTACCGTCTGGGTGCGGACACGGGGCTTCGTCGGCACCCGCCCGGTGCTGGAATTCGTCCGCTGGGTGATGGTGCGCAAGCGGCACGCGAACGCGGCCGACCCGGCACCCGTGGTGCCCTCCCTTCGGTCGGCGCTGGAGGTGGGCGACCTCGTCGTGCCGGCCGGCCTCGTCGCCGACGCCGACGCCGCGCGGCTCGCAGGAGCGCGCTTCCTCTTCGACGACTACGCCGCGGGCGAGCGTATCGATCACGTCGACGGCGTCACGGTCGACGAGGCCGAACACCGCATGGCGACCCGCCTCTACCAGAACACGGCACGCGTGCATTTCGACGACCGCGCGGCGCGGGCGGGCCGGTTCGGCCGATGTGTGGTCTATGGCGGCCACGTGATCAGCCTCGCCAGGGCACTCGCCTACAACGGGCTCGCCGGCGTGCTGCACGTCGTCGGCATCAACGCCGGCACCCACGCCAATCCCTGCTTCGCGGGCGATACGGTCTATGCGTGGTCGGAGGTGCTGGACGCGCGGCCGTTGCCGGGGCGCACCGACCTCGGCGCGCTGCGCCTGCGTACCGTGGCGACCAAGAATCGGCCGTGCGACGACTTTCCCGGGTGGTGCGCGGACGGCCGCCATGCACCGCACGTGCTGCTCGACTTCGATTACTGGGCGCTCATGCCGTGCCGCTGAGCGCGACCCGCGGCCTTTGGCGTAGGTTCGTCGCGTTGACAGCGCAAGGCTGCCATTTACGATCACCCCACGTTGCCGATCCGCCACGCCCGCGGCGCCGGGCCGTGGGATCGTTGCGTTCCCCAAAGACGATGCCCTAGGAGCCCGCCCGTGTCCGCCAACCGGCCCATGCCGCTTTCGCCGCATCTGACGATCTACCGCTGGCCGTTGACCATGGCGCTGTCGATCGGCCACCGCATCACCGGCGGCGCACTGACCGTGGGACTGGTGCTCTTCACCGTCTGGCTCGTGGCCCTCGCCGCCGGACCCGAGAGCTTCGCGGTGGTCGACGGGATCGTCAGAAGCTGGTTCGGCGCGCTGGTGCTGGTCGCCTACACCTTCTTCCTGTTCCTGCATCTGGGCAACGGCGTGCGCCATCTGGCATGGGATCTCGGCTACGGCTTCGAGAAGGCCACGGCGCACCAAAGCGCGATACTGGTGCTCGGCTTCGCCGCCGGGCTCACCGTGCTGACGTGGCTCGTCGTCCTGCTCACCGCCCGAGGCTGATCCCATGTCGCTCGCAACCCCGATCGCCCGCGTCCGCGGCCTCGGCGCCGCCAAGGAAGGCGTCCACCACTTCAAGGTCGTCCGCCTCACCGCGGTCGCCAACGTGCTGCTCGTCCTCTGGTTCGTCTGGAACATGGTGAGCCTTGCCGGCGCCGATCATGCGGCGATGCGCGCCTGGCTGGGCGGTACGATCAACGCCACCTTGATGGTCCTTCTGGTGGTTTCGACCTTCACCCATGCGCGACTGGGCTGTCAGGTCGTGATCGAGGACTACGTTCACGGCACGGGCGCCAAGCTGGCGAGCCTCGCCGCCGTGACGCTCGGCGCCTACGCCCTCGCGACCGCCTGCGTGGTCGCGATCCTCAAGGTCGCCCTTTCCGGATAGGTTCCCGATGAGCAAAGCATACGAGATCGTCGACCACAGCTACGACTGCGTCGTGGTCGGCGCCGGCGGCGCCGGCCTCCGGGCGGCCGTCGGCATGGTCGAGGCCGGGCTGCACGTGGCGTGCGTCTCCAAGGTCTACCCCACCCGCTCGCACACGGTGGCGGCCCAGGGCGGCATCAACGCTGCGCTCGGCAACATGAACCAGGACGACTGGCGCTACCACATGTACGACACCGTCAAGGGGTCGGACTGGCTCGGCGACCAGGACGCCATCGAGTACATGACCAAGAACGCGCCCGCCGCGGTCTACGAATTGGAGCACTACGGCGTGCCCTTCTCGCGCACCGAGGCCGGCCGCATCTATCAGCGAGCCTTCGGTGGCCAGTCGACCGAGTACGGCAAGAACCAAGCCTACCGGACCTGCGCCGCGGCCGACCGCACCGGCCACGTCATGCTGCACACGCTGTTCCAGCAGGCGCTGAAGAACAAGGTCGAGTTCTTCAACGAGTACTTCGCGCTCGATTTGATCATGGACGAGGAAGGGGCCTGCCGCGGGCTGATGGCACTCTGCCTCGCCGACGGCTCCATCCACCGCTTCCGTGCCCACCGCACGGTGCTCGCCACCGGCGGCTACGGCCGCGTCTACTTCTCCGCCACCTCCGCCCACACCTGCACCGGCGACGGCAACGCCATGGTGCTGCGCGCCGGCCTGCCGCTCCAGGACATGGAGTTCGTCCAGTTCCATCCGTCCGGCGTCTACGGGGCAGGCTGCCTGATCACCGAAGGGGCCCGCGGCGAGGGGGGCTACCTCACGAACAGCGAAGGCGAGCGCTTCATGGAGCGCTACGCGCCGACCGCCAAGGACCTCGCCTCGCGCGACGTGGTCAGCCGGGCGATGACCATCGAGATCAACGAGGGCCGCGGCTGCGGCGCCGAGAAGGGCTACATCGAGTTGCACCTGGAGCACCTGGACCCGAAGGTGCTCCACCAGCGGCTGCCGGGGATTTCGGAGACCGCCCGCATCTTCGCCGGCGTCGACGTGACCAAGGAGCCGATCCCGGTGGTGCCGACCTGCCACTACAACATGGGCGGCATTCCGACCAACCACCTGACCGAGGTGGTTGCGCCCAAGGGCAACGATCCGGATACCGTGGTACCGGGGCTCATGGCCGTCGGCGAGGCGGCGTGCGCGTCGGTGCACGGCGCCAATCGCCTCGGCGGCAACTCGCTGATCGACCTCGTCGTGTTCGGCCGCGCCGCCGCGCACCGGGCGGCCGAGACGGTGGTCGCGGGCGCGCCGCACAAGGGCCTGCCGGCCGATAGCGGGGCGGCCGCGATCGATCGGCTCGACCGGGTTCGCCATGCCAAGGGCGAGAGCAAGACCGGCGCCATCCGGCTGGAGATGCAGCGCACCATGCAGCGCTACGCCAGCGTGTTCCGCGACGGGCCGATGCTGGACGAGGGCTCCAAGAAGATCGGCGAGGTGACCGCCATGCTCGGCGACCTCCAGGTCAACGATCGCTCGATGGTGTGGAACACGGACCTGGTCGAGGCCCTGGAGTTGCAGAACCTCATGGCCCAGGCCGTCGCCACCATGCACTCCGCCAACTACCGAACGGAGAGCCGTGGCGCCCATGCGCGGGAGGACTTCCCGGAGCGCGACGACGCGAACTGGATGAAGCACACCCTGGTCTGGGTGGATGGCGGCCACCAGCCGACCATCGGTGAGCGCCCGGTGCATGCCTACACCCTGAGCAACGACGTGGAACCGGTGCCGCCGCAGAAACGCGTCTACTGAGCCGCGGCCTCGTCCGCCTACCTTCCTCCAGTCGAAGAGAGTTCCATGGCCGAGTTCGCCCTTCCCGCCCATTCCCGCGTCACCAAGGGGCAGCACCACGCCGCCCCCGCTGGCGCCAAGAACATCCGCACCTTCAAGATCTATCGCTACGACCCGGACAGCGGCGACAACCCGCGCGTCGACACCTACGACGTCGATCTGGACGACTGTGGGCCGATGGTTCTGGACGCGCTCATCAAAATCAAGAGCGAGACCGACACCACGCTCACCTTCCGCCGCTCCTGCCGGGAAGGCATCTGCGGCTCATGCTCGATGAACATCGGCGGCACCAATACTCTCGCCTGCACCTGCGCCATCGAGGACGTGCAAGGCAAGGACGTCGCCGTCTACCCGCTGCCGCACATGAACGTGCTGAAGGACCTCGTCGTCGACTTCACCCACTTCTGGGCACAGTACGAATCCATCCAGCCCTGGCTCAAGACCGACAGCGCCAACCCGTCCAAGGAGCGGACGCAGTCGATCGAGGAGCGCGAACGGCTCGACGGGCTCTACGAGTGCATTCTCTGCGCCTGCTGCTCGACCTCGTGCCCGAGCTACTGGTGGAATGGCGACAAGTATTTGGGACCGGCGGCTCTGCTCCAGGCCTATCGCTGGATCGCCGACAGTCGCGACGAGGACACCGGCGAACGGCTCGACGACCTGGAGGATCCGTTCCGTCTCTACCGCTGCCATACCATCATGAACTGTACCAACGTGTGTCCGAAGGGGCTCAATCCGGCCAAAGCCATCGCCGAGATCAAGAAACTGATGGTTGAGCGCACGCTCTGACGTTCGTGGAATTAGGGACTAGCCGCGACGTCCCGGCGCGTCTATGGTCTGTCACATAATGATAAGAATGGCGTAAGCCTTCGAAGCAGGTCAGTACTGAAAAAGGAGCCCTCGTGGCTCCTTTTTTCTCGATCTCGGGTGGAACTCCTCCTACTGCGCGGCAACGCTTGGTGCATGGCCGAGCGTATCGGCCCAGAGCCGTGCGACGCCCGAACGCACCGCCGCCTCCGCCGTGCGCGCCAGCGTCTTGCGGTCGTGGACGAGCGCGTCGTCCAGCGGTGGATGGAACAGGACGCGCACCTCGGCGCCGGGCGAGGCCAGCGCCCGCCACAGGTGCGGGAACATGTCGTCCGCGTTGACCCAGGCGAAGAGGTCGTAGCGCTCGCCCGCCAACGGCTCGCCAGTGCGCAGCCGCGTGAACACGAGGCTCACCGGCTGCACCGTCACCGGCAAACCCGTCGCCTCCGGCGTCACGCTCTGCAACAGCGAACTCTTGAACGGCAGCACGGTCTGGCCGTCGCCATTGGTACCCTCGGGGAACAGGATCAGCCGCCGGTCGCGGAGGAAGCGCTCGCGCAGGAGCGACACCTGCTCGCGCGTCCGCTCGACCCGGCGCGGGATGAACACGGTCCCGGTCAGCCGGCTGAACTGACCGAACAGCGGCCAGGACGCCACCTCGGTCTTGGCGACGAAGGTGGCGTCGACGAGGCTGCCGAAGGCCGGAATGTCGAAATAGGAAACGTGGTTCATGAGGAACAGGACCGGGCCCTGCCCGTCCGCGGGCGTGCCTTCGGCGCGCACTCGGAGCCCGGCGCAACGATTGACCCCCGCGCACCAAAGGCGCTGCACGCGCTGCTGGACGCGCCGCGGCAGAGGCAGCGTGAACAGATAGAGGCCGGCGAAGGCGAACGAGACGGCGAGGAAGGCCGCGAACTTCGTGGCCGCCCGCAGATGGCCGAGCGCCGTGGACGTCACGCCGCCGCCTGGTCGTTGTCGCGGATGTAGTGCTTGACGTAGCGCGCCTTCACCGCCTCGACCGGCAAAACGAGGCAGACGTCGATGGTGTTGAAGGCCTTGTCGACCACCGCGCCGTCGCCGACCCGCCCACCGAGCCGCAGATAGCCCTTGACCAACGGAGGCATCTGGCGCCGGACGAGGTCGGGGTCGAGGTCGCCTCCCGGCACCCGATCCATCTCGACGTAACGGTGCGGCAGCGCGCACGGTCGCTCCGCCTGCGGCATCAGGTGCTCGCGATGGAGGAAGCTCAAGGCGTGGGCGACCGCGTCGGGATCGGTACCGGGGAAACTGGCGCAACCGAGCATCAGCTTCAGGTCGTAATGCATCAGGTAGTCGGCGATACCCTTCCACAGCAACTGCATCACGCCGCGGCTGCGATAGGGCGGCTCGACGCAGGAGCGGCCCAATTCCAGGATGCCGGGCGCCTGCCGCATCAGCTTGCCGAGGTCGAACTCGGAGGCGGTGTAGAAGCCCCGATGGGCCAGTGCCACCTCGCCCCGCATCAAGCGATAGGTGCCGACGACCTTGAGCCAGCGGCCGGGCGCCGAGCGATCGATCACCAGGAGGTGGTCGCAATAGCGGTCGAAGCGGTCGATGTCGCGGCGCAGCCACAGACCGCGGCCGCGCATCGCGGCCCCCATCTCGTTGTGGAATACCCGAAAGCGCAATGCCTGCGCCGCCCGAATGTCGCTGCGGGTCTGCGCCAGACGGAGTTCCAGGTCGTCGCTCACGTGGTGGATCGAAGGCCCCGGAGCGAGTCGCGAAGGCACCGCGAAGGAGAGCGGGGCGATGGGCGCCGAGCGCCAGCGGGGGAAACCGAACCTCGTGTCCATCATGGCTCTTGTTTGGGGACGGGGGCTTCGCTGCGCAAGTCCGAAACCCTATAGCGCAACCGTCGCTGGCGGCTAGCCGTCGATCGGCAGCCTGTTGCAACCGGCGAAGCCGGCCGATCTTTCAGAGAGCGTGAATGCTGCACTTGCGAAGGCCAGAGTAGAACTTGCGGAAAATTTTACCGATCAGCGTACCTTAGTCGAGTAATATTTTTTTTACTTCTCAGCGCGAAGCTAGGTGCTATGGTTTCGTACGGATCGGGAGCTGGCTCATGGCATCGAATTTGGAAGACTCCTCTTTCGACCGCGCCACTTGGACGATGAAGTCGCCTGAGGATGGCGATCGGTGGCCACCGGTTCTCTCGCTTTGTTTTACGGTGAGTGCGTCCACAGTGCTGTGGATAAGCATCTACGAAATGGTCTCGCTCTTTCGTTGAGCCGATCTTCCGGCTGACCCCGCGCTCGTAGCTGTCCGCGCGGCCCGTGGCCTTCACCGCCACGGGCAGCGCGTGGCTTGGCTGTCCCGAGACGGGTCATCGCCCCGACCATTCGTCGCGGCCGCAAGCCGCCGTCCGGTCCTCGCGGCCGCAAGCCGCCTTCGGCCGGCGACGCGGGTACCCGTGGCGATGCCGCTCCGCTGTCGCGCCGACGCCCCACGTCCAACGGCTCGTGTCCGGTCAACGACACCCCGACCGCCGGCCTGCCCGTGGGCTCGGTCGCCGCGCGCACGCACGACCATGATCGCGGTAATCCGTCGGTCGGGACGCTAGGCGCGGCCCCTCGACGGCGAGGCTCCGAGCGGGCAGGTTGACACGGCCGGAACCGTCGCCGGAGGCCGCCATGGGCTCGTTCGTCCCGCCTACCGTCGCCCCGCCCGACCGCCCGCTCGGCGTGCTCGGCAGCCTGCGCGCCGTCCGCCGGAACGTGCTGGGCGTGCTGCCCGAAATCGCCTTCCGGCAGCCGATCGTCTCCGGCACCACCGGCCCCGGCCGCTGGCACATGGTGCAGGGGGCGGAGGGGATGCGGCGCATCTTCCGCGACAACGTGCAGAACTATCCGAAGTCGGAGGTGATGATCCGCATGCTGCGGCCGGCGGTGGGCCGCAGCCTCTTCACCGCCGAGGGGCCGGAGTGGCGCTGGCAGCGCCGCGCCATCGCCCCCGTCTTCTCCACCCGCAACGTCGAGGCCCTCGCACCCTTGATGACGCGCACCGCCGAGCGCGCCGTCCAACGCCTGGAGAGTGGCGAGCAGCCGATCGGCATGGTGCGGGAGATGCTGTCGGCCACCTTCGACGTGATCTGCGAGGTGGCGCTCTCCGGCCGCGAGCACTTCGACGCGGAGGCCTATGGCGAGGCCATCACCCGCTATTTCCTTACCGCCGGCCGGGCGTCGCTGCTCGACTTCCTCGATCTGCCGCCCTGGGTGCCGCGGCCGGGCGCCATCCTGGGTGCCGGGGCCGTGCGCACCATGCACCGCATGGTGGCCCGCGCCATCGACGAGCGGCGCCGCCAGGGGCCGGGTGGGGCCGAGGATTTGCTCGACTACATGCTGAAGGCCGAGGAGCCGGAGACCGGCCGGCGCATGGGGCCGACGGACCTCCTGCACAACATGCAGTTCTTCATCGTCGCCGGCCACGAGACGACGGCCCTAGCACTTTCCTGGGCGCTCTTGATGCTGGCGCACGACCCCGCCATCCAGGCCCGCGCGCACGAGGAAGCACGGGCCGCCGTCGGCGACGGCGCGGCCGGCGTCGCCGAGCTCGAGGCGGCTCCCTATGTCGAGCAGGTGCTCTTGGAGGCGATGCGGCTCTATCCGCCGGTGGGCCTCTTGGCGCGCAACGTGCTGGCGGAGGACGAACTCTACGGTCGCACCATCCGCCCCAACGACACGGTCTTCCTCAACCTCTACTCGATGCACCGGCACCGGCTCTGGTGGGACGACCCGGACGTCTTCGAGCCCGACAACTTCGCGCCCGACAAGGTGAAGGCGCGCGATCGCGACCTCTACATCCCCTTCGGTGCCGGCCCGCGCATCTGCGTCGGCGCCAACTTCGCCATGCTCCAGGCACGGATCATCCTGACGACGCTGTTGGCCCGCTTCCGCTTCGAGCCCGCCGGCCCCCTGCCGACGCCCGTGATGCACATGACGGTGCGCCCCGAGCCCGAGGTCACCTTGCGGGTGACGCCGGTCGGAGGGGTGGCGGCACGCGCACCCGAACGACGAGCCCGGGCCGCCCCTCTTCCAGGCTGACGGTCATGTGGTGGCGGTCGGCGATGGCCTTCACCAGCGCCAGGCCAAGGCCCGTGCCGGGGGTGGCGCGGGCGGCGTCGAGTCGGTGGAAGCGGCGAAAGACACGACCGTGCTCGGCTGCGGGAATGCCCGGCCCGTCGTCGGCGACCGCCAGCTCGGCGCCGCCATCGGCGGTTGCCGCCAGCGCGACGCGCACCCTGCCGCCGGCACGGCCGTGGCGGATCGCGTTGTCGACCAGGTTGGACGCGAGCTGGTTGATCAAGGTGCGGTCGCCGGCAACCGCGATGCCTGGCGTCACCGCCGCCACGAGCGTCTGTCCCCGCTCCTCCGCCGCCGGTTGGTAGACCTCGGCGACCGTCTCGACGAGTTGGGAAAGGTCGAAGCGCTCGGCCGGCAGCCGCTCGCCGGCCTCGATCTGGGCGATGCGCAACAGCGCCTGGAACAGCTCCAACAGGCCGTCGCACTCGGCCTGAGCCCGCGCCAGGGCATCGGTCCGCTGCTCGGCGCTGCCGGCCGCGTCCACCTCCTCCAGCCGCTGCCGCAACCGGGAGAGGGGTGTCCTCAGGTCGTGCGCGATGTCGTCGGTGACCTGGCGCACCGTCGCCATCAACTCCACCAGCCGGTCCAGCACCCGGTCGATCCGCGCCGCCAACCGGTCGAACTCGTCGCCCGTGCCACGCCCGCCCAAGCGGCGGCCGAGATCGCCGCCCTCCACGGCGGCGAGGGCCGCTTCCATCGCCGCGACCCGCCCGGCGACGCCCCGGCCGATCAAGCCACCGCCGAGCAACCCGACCAAAAGCGCCGTGCCGCCGACCCAGCCTGCCGCCTGCAACACCAGACCGCGCAATTCCTCCACCCGCCGGAGGTCGCGACCGACGACCAGCACCGCGTCGCCCGGCAGCCGCAGGGCAAGGGCCAACACGACGGTGTCGCCGTCGCCGAGGACGAGGCGCGACCAGCCGAGTTCGGCGGGCAGGCCCGGCAGGTTGCCTGCAAGGGCGCTGCCGTCGGGTGCGGCAAGCAGATAGTAGTCGATGCCCTGGGGATCGGCGGCGAGGCGCACCTCGATCGAGCGGGCAACGCCGATGGGCCCGGTGATCCGTGCCGCCTGCACGAGCACGGCCATGCTGCGCTCCACCTCGCTCGCCGCCTCCCGCGCGGCATAGCCGACCGTGGCCCACCAGGCGACGCCGGCCAGGATCGCCGTCCCCACGAGCGTAGCGGCAAGATGCAGGAGTGTGAGGCGAAACGCGGTCGTACGGGCGAAGCCCCAGCGCTCAGCCATCGGCCCGCACGACGTAGCCGGCTCCGCGCACGGTGTGGATCAAGGGCGGATCGAAGGCCTTGTCGATCTTGGCCCGAAGCCGGCTGATGTGGGTCTCGACCACGCTGGTCTTGGGGTCGAAGTGGAAGTCCCAAACGCCCTCGAGCAGCATCGTGCGCGTCACCACCTCGCCGGTGCGGCGCATCAGGTACTCCAAGAGGCGGAACTCGCGCGGTTGCAGCTCGATGCGCTTGCCGGCACGGGTAACGGTGCGCTTCAGCAGGTCCATCTCCAGATCGCCCACGCGCAACGTCGTCGGCGCTTGGCGTAGGGGCGGGCGGCGGGCCAGGGCGTGCAGCCGAGCGAGCAGCTCGCCGAACGCGAAGGGCTTGACGAGGTAGTCGTCGCCGCCAGCCTCCAGTCCCTCGATGCGGTCGCCCACGCCGGCGCGCGCAGTGAGGAACAAAGCCGGCGTCTCGATGCCGGCGGCACGCAGGGCGCGCACCAGCGCCAAGCCGTCGAGCTTGGGCAGCATACGGTCCACCACCATGACGTCGTAGCCGCCGCCACTCGCGAGGAAGAGGCCGTCCTGTCCGTCGCCCGCGAGGTCGACCACGTGGCCGGCCTCCTCCAGCCCGCGCCGCACATAGGCCGCCGTCGCGGCATCGTCCTCCACCACCAATATGCGCAAGGGCTCCGTCCTCCGCCTGTGGCCGCAACATACGAAAACGTAAAGGTGGGGACAGTGCCGGGGCAGGTGCAATGCGGTGAACTCTCGCCAACGCTGCGTTCGTGCGTTCGGAGAGACTGCCACCATGCGACCCCCGATCCATTCCCGCCCCGTCGTCCGCCTGTTCGCACTTGCCCTCCTCGCCACCGTCGTCGCCCTGCCGCCTGCGGTGAGCGCCGGCGAGCCTCAGGCCCGTGCCATCCTGGCGCAAGTCGACTTCGCCGACGTGGTCGAGCAGGCGAGCCCGGCCGTGGTCCAGGTGATCGGCATCCGCGGTGCGGCGCCGCGCGAGCCGGCCAACGCCCCGCTGCCGCCGGAACTTCGCAACTCGCCCTTCGGCGAGTTGTTCCGCTTCTTCGGCGAGCGGCAGCAGCCGGAGACACCGCGCCGCGGCGGTCAGGGCTCGGGCTTCATCGTCGACGCCGACGGCTACGTCGTCACCAACGCCCACGTCGTCGGCGATGCCGACGCCGTGCGCGTGGTCCTCGCCGACGGCCGCGAGTTCGACGGCGAGGTCATCGGCCGCGACCGCGCCACCGACCTGGCGCTCGTCAGGGTCGAGACCGACGAGCCCTTGCCGACCCTCGCCCTCGGCGACAGCTCGGCACTGCGCGTCGGCGAGCCGGTGATGGCGATGGGCAACCCGTTCGGCCTCGGCGGCACGGTCACCGCCGGCATCGTCTCGGCCCGCGGCCGCAACATCGGCGCCGGCCCCTATGACGACTTCATCCAGACCGACGCGCCCATCAATCCGGGCAATTCCGGCGGCCCGCTGGTCAACGGCGCGGGCGAGGTGGTCGGCGTCAACACCGCCATCTTCTCGCCGTCCGGCGGCAATGTCGGCATCGGCTTCGCCATCCCCGCCAACATGGTGCAGGACATCGTGGCCCAGCTCCGCGCGGACGGCACCGTCATCCGCGGTTGGCTCGGCGTCGGGTTGCAGCCCATGGACGCGGAGCTCGCCGCGGCCCTCGGCGCCACCGTCACCAGCGGTGCCCTCGTCTCGACGGTCGAGCCGGACAGCCCCGCCGAGGAGGCGGGCCTCAGGCCGGGCGACGTGGTCGTCGGCATCGACGAGCGCGAGGTGCAGAACCCACGCGACCTGGCGACCGGCGTCGCCGCCGTGATGCCCGGCCAAGCGGCGACACTCCATCTCGAGCGCGACGGCGAGCGCATCGCCCAGACCGTGGTGATCGGCGACCACCCCTCCAACCGCGCCGAGGCGGAAGCCCCGGCACCGCTGCCGGCGGCGCTCGGCCTGGAACTCGCACCGCGCGACGAGGGCGGCGTCGGCGTCGCCTCGGTCGAGCCGGGCAGCGCTGCCGCCGAGAAGGGCCTGCGCGCGGGCGACGTCATCGTCCGTGCGGGGGATCGTGACGTCCGCACCCCCGCCGACGTCAGCAGTGCCGTCGAAGCCGCCGCGGAGGCCGGCCGCAGCGCCATCGCCCTGCAGATCGAGCGCGACGGCCGGCGCAGCTTCGTCGCTGTGCCGCTGGGCACCGCGTGATCGGAGCGAGGGAAGGGGCAGGGGGCTCTTGGCCTCCTGCGACCCCCGCCGACGCGTCTTGGCTTCACAGCGCCTTGTACATGACCGTCGTCGGGTCCAGCCGGGTCGGGTCCAACGCGTCGAGGCAATAACCGGGGATGATGCCGGCGGTGGCGTAGCCGAGATCGGTGTAGAGCGGCTCGGCGGCGTCGCCGGTGCGGGTGTCGAGGGTGATGAGGCTGCGGCCGCGCCGGCGGGCCTCCGCCTCGGCCACGGCCATCAGGGCGCGGGCGATACCCCGCCGCCGCCAAGCCGGATGCACGAGCAGCTTCGCGATCTCGGCCCGGTGCGGCTGGTTGGCCGGCGTGTCGTGGACGAGTTGCACCGTGCCAACCACCTCGCCCGCCACCAGAGCGACCCAGAGACTCCGCCCGCCGCCTTGCACGCCAGGCAGCACCTTGGTCCGCCAGAAGGCGCACGCCTCGTCGACGGTCAGAGGCAGGACGAAGCCCACGCTCGCCCCGGCAGAAACGCAGGCATGGAGCAGGCCGCCGAGCGCCGTCAGCCGCGCTTCCAACCCCGCCCCGTCCAACCGCTCGATCGCTGTGTCCATGCGCCCTCACACGAGAAAGAGAAGGTATCGTGCCCCCGCCTCGGCCGGGGTGCGGAAGGCACTCGGGCCGTCGAGGCGGTAGCGGAGGCAATCGCCGGCGACGAGGTCGTGGGTCCGCGCGTCGATGGTGACGGCGAGCCGTCCTTCCAGCACTAGCAAGTGATGCTCCAGGCCGGCGCGGGGCGGGCCGTCGTAGGCGAGATGGACGCCGGGTCCGAGCGTGCATTCCAGCACCTCGCCCGCCAGCGTCGGCGCCGGCGGTGAGACCGACCGGCGCTCGAACGCCGTTTCCGGGTCGCGCCAAACCGGTTGTGCGGCACGCGGCACCAGCAGCTCGGCGCGCTCCTCCACCAGATGCATCAGCCGCGACAGACTGAGGCCATGGACGGCACACAGTTTCGCCAGCACCGCGGCGGTGGCACTGACCTCGGCATTCTCCAGCCGCGACAGGGTGGCGCGACTGACCCCGCTCGCCTGCGCCAACTCGTCGAGCGACCAGCCCTGCTCCGTCCGCAGCGCCCGAAGCCGGTGGCCGAGCGGCGCGTCGATCTCGTTGCGATCTTCCATATATGAGACATTATCCCGTATTCGAGATGCCGTCCAGCTCCCGGCACGCTGGCGATGGCCGCTGCCAGCCCCTACATGCGGAAAGAACGAGGCGGGGAACCGGATGATGGATCGGGCGTCGGCATCGGACAGCAGCGGGGCGCCCGACACGGCGGGGCTGCGCAACGCTCGCGAGCTGCAAGGCCACCTCGCCTGGCTCGATACGTTCACGCCGCTGGCGCTGGGCGTGCTCGCCACCGCCTCCGGCATCTACACCTATCTCGGCGTCAGCGGCCTCCTGGAGTCCACGGGGGCCTTGAGCTTCGTCGCGGCGGTGGCCTATTCCGTCGCCGTTTCCGTCGGCATTTTCGTCTTCTGGTCCTACGTGCTGCGGCTGTTGCCGGCGATGACGCGGGCCGGCAGCCGGATCGCACTGCTGCTGGCAACGGCGCTGGGCAGCCTCGCCATCATCGCCATGTCGAGTTGGCTGAACGCCGCGGCCCTGGCCGGTGCCGCCGCCGTCGAGCAGCACCTCGCCCGCAACGTGCAGGACTATCAGGCGGCCCTCGAGCGGGCGCACGAGAACGCGCTTGCCGGCCAGAGCCTGGAGCGCGAGGTCGCCCGCGCCCGCGCCAGCTTCGAGGATCTGTCCGAACTGGAGCGGGCGGGCGAGCTCTCGGGCGTGGGCGGGCGCGGCGCGGTCTACCGCCTGTTGCGCCAGAAGGCCGACGAGCTGGACGCCCTCGAGCGGCAGATCCGGGCCCAGGCGGAGCCGATCGCCGCCGAGTTCGAGCGCGGCAACCAAATCCTCAACCGCATGCGCGGCCTGCTGGCCGAGCGCGGCCCGATCAAGGCGCGTTCGGTCACCTTCTCCGAGCAGTCGGTGCGGCTTGCCGGCACCATCGCCACGCTGCGCCAGCTTTCCGTGGCGCCATTGGTCTACCGGGCGGCGGAGGACCTGCGGGCGGCGGTCGTGCTGCCGGAGTTGGACGGCCGCACCGGTGCGGTGCGCGACGCCCAGTCGGCAACCCTCGGCTCGATCATGACGGCGCTCGACCAGCGTGCCCGCACGCTCGCCGCCGCCGCCCGTGAGGTGCTCGACCTGCCGCCGCCGATGGAGACGACCTACACACCGATCTCCACCGCCGATGCCGTCATCCGCTACGCCGGCGAGTTCGTCCCCTCCTGGGCCGGCGCCATCGCCATCGACCTCTTGCCCGGCGTGCTCGTCCTCATCGTCGCCGTCGCCCAAGGGGCGATCCGCCGCGGTCAGGCGGGCCACGGTCTCGACGAGACCCTGTCCATCGCCGACCTCGAGGCGGCGCTCGGTGCGATGCGCCGGCTGGAACGCTCGATGGGCCAAGCCGACCGCGAAATGCTGGCACGCGCGCAGCCGGTACCCGAGCCCGAGGCGCCATGGGCCAAGTCGGAGCCGCACCCGCCGCCACGTCAACAGGCCGCCGAGTGAACGCCCATCTGGCGCGCCTGCCACCGCTGCGGCGCGTGCTGGGCGCCTTGCTCGTCCTCCAGCTCGTCCTGGGTGCGCTACTCGTGGCCAGCGACGTGGCCGGCCTGGACCCCTTCGCCGACGCGCCGCAGGTTCGGCCGGTCGTCACCGATCCCTTCCGGCCGGGCGATCAGGTGCGGCCCTTTCGGCCCGGTGCGGTGCCGCAGCGCCCGGATGCGCCGGCACCCGGCCCGATGGCGCCGGCGGGGCCGGGCGACCGCCTCGGCTTCGAGCTGGTGGAGCACCCGACCTTGGGCACCACGCTCCATCTGAGGGGCCCCATCGCCCCCGGCGACCGCCATCGCTTCGCGACCGAACTGGAAGACGCGACGGTGAGGGTCGCCACCTTGGCCCTGCACAGCCCCGGTGGCTCGGTGGCCGACGCCATCGCCATCGGCGAGTTGGTGCGGGAACGCGGGTTGCGCACCGTCGTCGCCGCCGAGGCCGCCTGCGTTTCCGCCTGCCCCTGGATTCTCGCGGGCGGCACCGAACGTCTCGTCTCCAGACGGGCCTGGGTCGGCGTCCACCAGATGTATTTCGTCGAGGGCGTTACCCTCACACCGGCTGCCGCCGTGGCCGACGTGCAGTCGGCCCAGTCGGAGGCCATCGCCGTGCTGGTCCGCATGGGCGTGGACGCGCGCATCGGCATCCCGGCCATGGCGACACCACCCGAGCGCATGTACTTCCTGGTGGAAGAGGAATTGATCGACTACGCGCTGGCGACGACGATGATCGATTAGGCAAAGTCGGGAGCTTTTGCCCCCGATACCTTCGACCGGGACCTGTCCTCAGTAGACCATGCCCAATTCGAGCTGGGCTTCCTCGCTCATCATCTGCGGGTGCCAGGGCGGATCCCAGACGACGGCGACGGTGCAGCCAGCGACACCGTCGACGGCCGCGACCTTCGATTCCACCTCCGGCGGCAGCGTCTCCGCCACCGGGCACATCGGCGAGGTCAAGGTCATGTCGATGTGCACCTTGTCGTCGTCGTCGACGTCGATCTTGTAGATCAGCCCCAGCTCGTAGATGTTCACCGGGATTTCCGGATCGTAGACCGTCTTCAGGACGTCGATGATCTTCTCGCCCAGGGCGTCGACCTCGGCGCGACGCTCCGGCGAAACCGTGTCGTCGTTTTCGCCGGACTGAAGGAAGGCGGCCGCGTTCTGGACTTGTTCGTTCGGCTCGTCGCTCATGGTGTCAACCCAGCTTGTCCACCACCCGTTGCAGGCTCTCGACCAGGATGTCGAGATCGTGGGTGGTGTTGTAAAGGCCCAACGACGCCCGCGCCGCCGCCGGCAGGCCCAGATGCTCGATCAACGGCTGCGCGCAGTGATGCCCGGTGCGGATGGCCACACCGTCGAGGTCGACGAGCGTGCCGATGTCGTGGGGGTGGATACCCTCCATGACGAAGGAAAGCACGCTGGACTTGTGGGGGGCCTCGCCGATCAAGCGGAGGCCCTTGATCTGTTTCAGCGCGCGCATACCGTAGGCGAGGAGCGTGTCCTCGTGGGCGCGGATCGCCTCCAGGCCGAGCGCCGAGACGTAGTCGAGCGCCTTGCCGAGTGCCGCCGCACCCTCGATGAAGGGGGTGCCCGCTTCGAACTTGTAGGGCAACTCGTTGAAGGTCGTGCCGTCGAACGAGACGCTGGCGATCATGTCGCCGCCGCCCTGATAGGGCGGCATGGCGTCGAGCAGTTCGGCCTTGCCCCAGAGCACGCCGATACCGGACGGCCCGTAGACCTTGTGGCCGGAGAAGACGAGGAAGTCGCAGCCCACCTGCTGCACGTCGACGGGCAGGTGCTGCACGGCCTGGCAGGCATCGAGCAGCACCGGCACACGCTTGGCGTGCGCCATCGCCACGATGCGCTCGACCGGGTTCACCGTCCCCAGCACGTTCGAGACCCAGGGCAGCGAAACCAGCACCGTGCGGTCGTCGATCTTGCGCTCGAGGTCGTCGAGATCGAGTTCGCCCTCGCCGGTGATGTCGACGACGACCAGCTCCAGGCCGATCTGCTCGTGGAGGAGTTGCCAGGGCACGATGTTGGCGTGGTGCTCCATCCGCGACACCACCACCTTGTCGCCCGGCTTCGCCCGCGGCCGCACGAAACTCTGCGCCACGAGGTTCATGCCTTCGGTGCCGTTGCGGGTAAAGATCACCACGCGGCTGTCGCCGGCGCCGAGGAAGCGCTGGACCGTGCGCCGGGCCACCTCGTGCGCTTCCGAGGCACGCATCGAGAGGTCGTAGACGCCGCGATGGATGTTGGCGTAGTCGTGACCGTAGAAGCGGGCCAACTCGTCGATCACGGCCTTGGGCTTTTGCGTGCTGCCGGCGTTGTCGAGATAGACCAGCGGCCGGCCGTGCATGGTCGTCGCCAGGATCGGGAAGTCCCGACGGATCGCCTCGACGTCGTAGCCGTTCCCTCCGCTGGGGGTCATGTCGATCAGACCAGCTCCATCAGTTGCTCGCCACCCTCGAGGCGGCCGAGCAGGGCCCGGCGCGCCTGATGCCGCGAGTCCTCGTGGTGCAACCGTTCCACCACCTCGCCCGCGAACGCGAAGGTCAGGATCGTTGCCGCCGTCTGCCGGTCGATCCCGCGCGAGCGGAGGTAGAAGAGCGCCTGCTCGTCGAGTTCGCCGACCGTCGCCCCGTGCGAGCACTTCACGTCGTCGGCGTAGATCTCCAGTTCCGGCTTGGTGTCGATCTCGGCGTCGCGCGACAGCATCAGGTTGTCGTTCTGCTGATAGGCGTTGGTCTTCTGCGCCACCTGATCGACGAAGATCTTGCCGGCAAAGACGCCGTGGCCTCCAGCCGCAAGAATGCCCTTGTAGAACTGGTTGCTCTCACAGTTCGGTGCCAAGTGCTCGACGCGGATCACCGTGTCGACTTGCTCGCTCTTGGCCGGCATGTAGGCGCCGTTGAGGTCGAGGTCGGCATTGGGGCCTTCGAGCTTGGCGAGGCTCTCGTTGCGGACAAGGCTCCCGCCGGCAACGATGGTCGTCTGGCCGAGCTTCGCCGCCTTGGCCACCCGCATCACCGATTGGCCGAACGACCGGCTCGCCGCCGCGCCGAACATCAGCTTGTCGATGGCGAGTTCGGCGCCCTCGGCCACGGCGAAGTCGTTGACCACGTTGACGATGCCGCCGCCACCCAGCGCCAGGTGCGTCTCCGCCATGCGCAGCCTCGCGCCCGCGCCGAGCACGACGCGGTTCCTGACATTGGTCAGCGTGTCCGCATCGTTACCGGCGTCGACGAACAGGAGTTGCACGGCGGGCGCGATCTCCGCCTCCGCCTCGACCTCGATGACGGCCCCGTCCTGGACGAGTGCGGCGTTGAGCGCCGTCAGTGCCCGCTCGCCGTCGACGTCCATCGGGAGGTCGGCGTCGCCGTCGAGAGACTCGGCGAGGGTCCGGACGCGGAGCCCCGACGGCAGCCGGGCCATGTCCGAGAGACTGCCTACGAACCGGCCGTTGACGAACACGAGGCGCCGCACGTCGCCGGTGAGCAGGTAGGGCTCGAGCTCGGCCAGGTCCGGTGCAACTGCGTGCGGGGCGCGCGGCTCGAGGTCGGCGAGGGCGCGGAGATTGGTGTACTTCCAGGCCTCGGCCCGCGTCGTCGGAAAGCCGAGCCGGCCGAACCGCTCGAAGCTGGCGCGGCGGCCGCCGACGGCACCCGGCAGGTCCGCCGCCAGGCGGTCGAACAGGGCGGCATACCCCGGCGCCGGGTCGATGCGGCGTGTGGCGCTGCTGACAGCCATGGCCGGCCTCAAGCGTTCAGCGCCGGCTCGGGCGAGCTCACGCCCGCCGCCGCCAGCACGTCGCCATAGCCCTTCTCCTCGAGTTCCAGGGCAAGGCCCTTGTCGCCGGAGCGGACGATCCGCCCGCCAACCAACACGTGGACGTGGTCGGGCACGATGTAGTCGAGCAGACGCTGGTAGTGGGTGATGACGATGATGCCGCGGTCCGGGCTGCGGAGCTTGTTCACGCCGTCGGCCACGGTGCGCAGGGCATCGATGTCGAGGCCCGAATCGGTCTCGTCGAGAATGGCGAGCTTCGGCTCCAGCACCGCCATCTGCAGGATCTCGTTGCGCTTCTTCTCACCGCCGGAAAACCCGGTGTTGACGTCGCGCTTCAACAGGTCCGGGCGCACGCCCACCACCTCGGCGTGCTGGCGCAACAGACGCATGAAGCTGGCGGCGTCGACCTCGGGCTCGCCGCGCGTTCGCTTGATGGCGTTGAGGGCGGTGCGCAGGAAGTACATGTTCGCCACACCCGGGATCTCGATCGGGTACTGGAAGGCGAGGAAAACGCCGGCGGCCGCCCGTTCCTCGGGCTCCATCTCCAAGAGGTCGTCACCCTCGAAGGCAACCGAGCCCTCGGTCACCTCGTAGCCGTCGCGGCCCGACAGGATGTAGGCGAGGGTCGACTTGCCGGAACCGTTCGGCCCCATGATGGCGTGCACCTCGCCGGGCTTAACCTCGAGGTCGAGCCCCTTCAGGATCTCGCCCTCGGGCTCGCCCTCGATGCGCGCGTGCAGGTTGGTGATCTTCAACATGTCCGATTCGTCCTGAAAAAACGTCTGCGGCCTCAGCCGACGCTGCCTTCGAGCGAGATCGCCAGGAGCTTCCTGGCCTCGACCGCGAATTCCATCGGCAGCTCGTCCATCACCTCGCGGCAGAAGCCGTTGACCACCAGCGCCACCGCGTCCTCCTCCGAGATACCGCGGGCACGGCAATAGAAGAGCTGATCGTCCGAGATCTTCGAGGTCGTCGCCTCGTGCTCGACCTTGGCGCTCGGGTTCTTGACCTCGATGTAGGGGACGGTATGCGCGCCGCACTTGTCGCCGATCAACATCGAGTCGCACTGGGTGTGGTTGCGGGCATCCTCGGCCCCCTTCAACACGCGCACGAGCCCTCGGTAGGTCTGGTCGGCGCGGCCGGCCGAAATGCCCTTGGAGACGATCCTGGAGCGGGTGTTCTTGCCGATGTGGATCATCTTGGTGCCGGTGTCGGCCTGCTGGTGGTGGTTGGTCACCGCCACGGAGTAGAACTCACCGATGCTGTCGTCGCCCTGGAGCACGCAGCTCGGATACTTCCAGGTGATGGCCGAGCCGGTCTCGACCTGGGTCCAGCTGATCTTCGAGCGCTTGCCGCGGCACAACCCTCGCTTGGTGACGAAGTTGTAGACACCGCCTTTGCCCTCGCGATCGCCCGGATACCAGTTCTGCACCGTGGAGTACTTGATCTCGGCATCGTCGAGGGCGATCAGCTCGACCACGGCGGCATGCAACTGGTGCTCGTCGCGTTGCGGCGCGGTGCAGCCCTCGAGGTAGCTGACGTAGCTGCCCTCGTCGGCGATGATCAGCGTGCGCTCGAACTGGCCGGTGCCCGCCGCGTTGATGCGGAAGTAGGTCGACAGCTCCATCGGGCAGCGCACGCCTTTCGGCACGTAGACGAAGCTGCCGTCGGAGAACACCGCCGAGTTCAGCGCTGCAAAGTAGTTGTCACCCTGCGGAACCACAGAACCCAAGTATTTCTGCACCAGCTCCGGGTGTTCGTGCACCGCTTCGGAAATCGAGCAGAAAATAATACCGAGTTCTTTCAACTTTGCCTTGAACGTGGTCGCCACCGAAACACTGTCGAAGACGTAGTCGACGGCGACGCCAGCGAGCATCTTCTGTTCTTCGATGGGGATGCCGAGTTTTTCGTAGGTGCGGCGGATTTCGGGATCGATCTCGTCGAGCGACTTCGGCGCCTCCTTCTGCGAGGGTGCCGAGTAATAACTGATCGCCTGCAGGTCGATCTCACCCACCTCCGGCTTCTGCCACTGCGGCTGCTCCATGTCCATGAAGCGGCGCAGCGCCTGCAGACGCCACTCGGTCATCCACTCGGGCTCTGCCTTCTTGGCGCTGATGAAACGAACGATGCCCTCGTCCAGCCCTGGAGGCGCGGTGTCGCTCGCGATGTCGGTATAGAAGCCGTATTTGTATTCGTGGCCGGCATAGGCTTCGACGGTCTCCAGGGCGGTCGCCATCTTCATTCCCTCACTTCGAAACGGTGCTCGGCTCGGGGTCGCGCAGGGCGCCGAACGGCATGCGGCCGAGCCCCCAACCCTCCGCCATTTCGGCGATGGAGATCCCGTCCAGGGCCTCGCGCATCGCCGCGTTGATTCGGTGCCAGTTCGAGCGCGCCGGGCAGCTCGCCTCGATGCCGCACTCGCCGGGCCCGTGCTCGACGCAGGCGGTCAGCGCGATCGGCCCGTCCAGGGCCTCGATCACCTCGGCAACGGTGATCAGCGACGCCGGCCGCGCCAACCTGTAGCCGCCCTTGGCGCCACGCTGCGATTGCAACACGCCCTCGCGCGCCAGCGCCTTCAGGATTTTGCCGGCCATAGGTTGCGCGATCCGGGTGCGCTCCGCCAGCTCCGGCGTCGCTCGCGACACGCCGCCCCGTGCCAATTCCGTCATCAGGACGATCCCGTAGTCGGCCACGCGCGACAGTCGGATCACGGACGTCTCCATTCGCCAGGCAAAAAGGACCTAGCCGGTTCGGTTTCGTCGATTTGATATGTCGTCGGGCCGGGCGCTGTCAAGCGAAGCCGGGCAAAAAACGGTGCCTCGCCCGGCGCTTGCGGCCATTTTTGGAACGATACCAAAGGCTTCCGCCGTGCCCCTCAATCGACACCGACGGCCGCGCTGCGGCGTTCCAAGATCGTGGTGTCGCGCCAGCGGCCCTGCCAGGGGCCATGGCGCATCCGACCCACCCGTTCGCGCACACCGAGGATGCGAAAGCCGCAAGCGCGATGTGTCCGGAGGCTCGCCGCGTTCTCGGCGAACAGGCTCGCCTGCAAGGTCCAGAAACCGGCCGCCTCGCTCGCCTCGACCAAGGCTTCGAGCAGCCGCGTGCCGAGCCCGCCACCGCGTGCGCTCGACGCGACGTACACGCTTACCTCGGCCACGCCCCGATAGACCTCGCGCGTCGAGGTCGGGCTCAGCAAGGCCCACCCCACGACGTCACCCGCACGGTCGGCGGCTAGGCGCGGGTGGCCGTGGAAGCGCGCGTCGAACGCGGGCCAGGGCGGGGCCTCGCGCTCGAAGGTGGCGTGACCCGTGGCGATGCCGTCCGCGTAGATTGCCAGCACGGCCGGGGCGTCGTCCGCCGTCATCGGGCGGATGCGGACGACGCCCACCGGTCGGGCTCAGCGCTTGGAGAACTGGAAGCTGCGGCGAGCCTTGGCCTTGCCGTACTTCTTGCGCTCGACCTCGCGGCTGTCGCGGGTAAGGAACCCACCGGCCTTGAGGGCCGGGCGCAGCGTCGGGTCGAAATGGGTGAGCGCGCGGCTGATGCCGTGGCGCACCGCACCGGCCTGCCCCGAGAGGCCACCACCCTTGACCGTGCACATGACGTCGAACTGGCCCGCCCGGTTGATGATCTCGAACGGCTGGCGGAGGATCATCTGCAAGGTCGGCCGGGCGAAATACACGGCGATCTCGCGGCCGTTGACGGTGACCCGCCCCGAGCCCGGCTTGACCCAGACGCGGGCGACCGCGTCCTTCCTGCGGCCGGTGCCGTAGGCGCGCCCGAGCTTGTCGAGCTTGGGCCGCGCCGGCTCGATCTCGGGCTCGGCGCCGCCGGCACTCTGGCGGAGGTCCTTCAGATCGGTGAGCGTACGGGTCTCAGCCACGATCGGCCTCCGTGGTGTTCTTGCGGTTGAGGGCGGCGACGTCGAGCGGCTGGGGCGACTGCCCTTGATGCGGATGCTCGGGGCCGGCGTAGACGTGCAGCTTCTTGAGCTGGCGGCGGCCCAAGGGGCCTTTCGGCACCATCCGCTCCACCGCCTTCTCGATCACCCGCGTCGGGTGCTTGCCGTCGAGGATCTTGTCGGCCGTCCGCTCCTTCAGCCCGCCCGGATATCCCGTGTGCCAGTAGTAGGTCTTCTGCTGGCGCTTCTTGCCGGTCAGCTGAATTTTCTCGGCATTGACGATCACGACGTGATCGCCCGTGTCCATGTGCGGGGTGTAGATGGCCTTGTGCTTGCCGCGGAGCCGGTTGGCGACGAGGGCGGCGAGCCGGCCGAGAACGAGGTTCTCGGCATCGATCAGCACCCATGCCGCCTCGATCTCGGCGGGGCGCGCGCTGTAGGTCTTCATCGGTCGTCCAATTCGATACCGGCGATCCGCTGCACGCCACGGGAAAACACACCGGGCACGGCCGCCTTGGTCAGCGAAGCGCGTGACCTACGCTCCGGCAGCGCAGGTGTCAACGTCCCAAGCCGTCCGGAGCCGAGCCTCCGGCGGGCTTGGCGACACGAGCGTCGAGCGTCGCATCCGCATGCGGCGTCCGGGCACCTTCCCTTAAGGATTTCTAAACCGGCTGGCCGCCATTCTGGAGATCACGTCACGCATCGACCGGAATCGAGGCCCATGTCCGACCGTTGCCGCCGATCGGCGCTAGCGACGCTGCTCGCGCTCGCCACCTGCACACTGGCCGGGCGTACGGCCTCCGCTGGCACGACGATCCTCGAGGTCGATGGGCGGGTTGCCGCGCCCGCTCCGCACCGCTTCGACCTGGAGCGGTTGCAGGCGCTCGGGACCACGGACCTCGTGACGACGACCCCCTGGAGCGAGCGGCCGGTCCGGTTCGAAGGGGTGCCGGTTGGCCACGTGCTGGCGCAGTGTGGCGCCGACGGCACGGTCGTTCGGGCGCGTGCGCTCAACGACTACTGGGTCGACATCCCGGCGGAGGATTTCGGCGATCCCCGCGTCATCGCCGCTTGGTCGGCCGATGGCCGTCGGCTCACGGTCCGCGACAAGGGCCCGCTCTGGATCGTCTATCCGTGGTCGTCGGAGGCGAAGTACCGGACCGGCTTGTACGACAGCCGGTCGATCTGGCAGCTGAAGCACCTTCTGGTAGCCTGAGCAGGCGATCGAGACCCGTGTGATGGCCGATGCGGGCGCCCGCCGCTGGGGCACGGGGTGGCGTTGGACCTACGTCGCCCTGATCGCCGCCGGCACCGCACTCGGTCTCAACCTGATGCTGGCGCTGCACCAACTCCGCGTGGAACTGGCCCACGACCTCAACTTCTATCGCGAGGAGAACTGGACCCTCCAGCAGGCCTCGATCCATGTCGAGCGGCTGCTCTATGCCCTGAGCCTCTACGGGCTCGGCGATCCGTCGACGGATCACGAGACGCTCCAGCTTCGCTTCGACATCTTCTGGAGCCGTGTCCAGCTCCTCGATTCCGACGCGCTCAGATCCGCCTATCGCGATCGCGTCGCCACGCCGGCATTCGTCGTCGATCTCGAAGCGACGATGGTTCGCGCAGAGCCCGTGGTCGCTTCGCTCGCCCATGGCGATTGGGCAACGGCCGCGGCGCTCAGGCTGGAGTTCGAGGCCGCGGCGACGCAGTTGCGCGACCTCTTGATGCGACGCTTCAACGCCAACGTCGACGAGGTGTACGGCCGCGAGGCGGCCATCGCCGCGACCTATCTGCGGCTTGCCCTGTTCGCCGCCGGCGTGTTCTCGAGCGCGGCGCTGCTCGTGGCCGTGACGGTCTACAACATCGGCCGCCAGCGCCGCCTCCTGGTCGAGCGCGAGGCGGCCGGCGTCGAAGCCGAAATCGCGCGCAGCGACCTGCAGGCCGTAGTCGACGCCGTGCCTGCCGCCATCGCCGCGTTCGACCGCGAGGGTACCGTCCTCTTCCGCAACCAGGAGCATGCGCTCGTCAACGGCGCCGACGGGCCGGGGGCCGTGCCGGAGGGCCTGGACGACGTCTTCGCGAGCGGCTGTGCACGCCCGTTCCGCGAAGAGCAGTTGCCGGACGCCCGGGGTGACGTCCGCACGCTGCTGACGACACTCGTCCCGGTTGCCGACGGCGGCCGAGCGGTCGATCGTGTCGTCGCCGTGTCGATGGACATCTCCGAGCGGAAGAAGGCGGAGGAGCACGTTCGGCATCTCGCCCGTCACGACGGGCTCACGGGCTTGCCCAATCGGAGCGCCTTCAGGGCCTTCCTCGATGAGGTGGCGGTACCGAGCCGATCGCTCCGCCCGGCGGCGGCACTCATGCTGATCGACATCGACCGCTTCAAGCAGCTGAACGATCGGTTCGGCCATGCGGCCGGCGATGCCGGACTTCGGATGGTGGCAAGGCGGATCCTGGCGTGCCTGCAGCCCCGGGACATGCTGGCGCGGTTGGGTGGCGACGAGTTCGTGCTGATCTGCCCCGACATCGGCGGCACCGAGCGCCTCGCGGCACTCGCGGACCGTATTCTCGCGGCGGTCCAGCAGCCCTTTCTGCACGAAGAGGCGCGGATCGAGCTGAGCCTCAGCGTGGGCATCGCCTGTTGGCCGGAGGACGGCCATCACCCCGAGACGCTGCTCCGCAACGCCGATCTCGCGCTCTACGAGGCCAAGGCCGCCGGCCGCGGGTGCTGGCGCCGGTTCGAGGACGCCATGCACCGCGATCTGGCCGAGCGGCGGGAACTCGCTTCGGTCCTGCAGGAGCCGCCGCAAGACGCCGGGTTCTTCCTCGCCTTCCAGCCGAAGTTCCGCCTGAGCGACCGCAAGCTGATCGGCGCCGAGGCGCTACTTCGCTGGCAGCACCCGACCAAAGGCCTCATTCCGCCCGCACGCTTCATTCCGATCGCCGAAGAGGTGGATGCCATTGGCGCGCTGGGCGATTGGGTATTGCGCGAAGGGTGCCGGCACGCCCGGGCCTGGCTCGACCGCACCGGCGCCGACGTCCCGGTCGCCGTCAACGTTTCGCCGCTACAGTTCCGCAAGCCCAACTTCGTCGACCGGGTCCAAGACGCCCTGCAGGAAGCCCTACTCCCCGCGCGTTGCCTCGAGCTCGAGGTCACCGAGGGGTTGATCATCCACGATCCGGTCGCGGCCGAGACCGCGATCGAGCGGCTGCGCGCCACCGGCGTCCGCATCGCCCTGGACGACTTCGGAACGGGCTACTCCAGCCTCAGCTACCTGCAGCGCTTCCCGTTCGACACAGTCAAGATCGACCGCTCGTTCGTCGAGGGCTTGCCGACGCAGAAAAGCAGCGTCAACATCGTGCGGGGCGTGATCGCCATCTCGCACAGCCTGAACCTCGACGTCGTCGCCGAAGGTGTCGAAACCGAGTTGCAGGCACGGACTCTCGAAACGCTGCGGTGTGACGCCGTCCAGGGCTTTCTGTTCGGCCGGCCGACGCTGGCATGGGACTTCGACCGCCGCCACCTGCGCGGGCCCGCCGAGCTCGGCACCCCCTTGCGCGTGAGCGCGGTCGTCGCGTAGCACCGGCGTGGCCGGATGCCGATGGCGTGGGCGCCCCCCCTCCGCGGCCAGCGCCTGGAATCTCGCGGCGGCCAGCGGCACGCCGGTCTGCATCGCCCATTCCTCCCTGTCCGGCGGCGCCGGCCTCCTTTATGACGACCGCCACGGGAACAGGAGGGCACCGCCATGTCCGACACCATCGACCAAGGCCCGCTGCTCGTCGCCGAGCGGGACGGCGTCGTCAACCTCACGCTCGACCGGCCGGCCGCCTTCAACAGCCTGTCGGAAGCGCTCTTGGACCTCATCCACCGCGAACTCGAGCGGATCGAGGGCAGCGCCGATGCCCGCGTCGTCGTGCTGCGCGGCAACGGCAAGGCGTTCTGCGCCGGCCACGACCTGAAGGAGATGGGGGCCAACCGGACCCGCGCCGACCTCGGCCGGCTGTTCGGCCGCTGCTCCGCGGTGATGCTGAAGCTCACGCGGCTGAACGTGCCGGTGATCGCCGCCGTCGACGGCATCGCCACCGCCGCCGGCTGCCAGCTCGTCGCCGCCTCGGACCTCGCCATCGCCACCCAGCGCTCGCGCTTCGCCACCTCGGGCGTGAAGTATGGCCTGTTTTGCTCGACGCCGATGGTCGCCCTCAGCCGCAACGTGCCGCGCAAGGCGGCGATGGAGATGCTGCTCACCGGCGACTTCGTCGACGCCGAACGCGCCCTCGCCTACGGCCTCGTCAACCAGGTGGTGGCAGAAGGTGAGTTGGAGCCGGCGGTGGCGGCCATGGTCGCGCGGCTGGTCGACAAGCCCAAGGCGGTGCTCGGGCTCGGTAAGCGCGCCTTCTACGCGCAGCTCAAGATGCGGTTGGCGGATGCCTACGCACTCACCACCGAGACGATCGTCGACAACGCGCTGATGCAGGACTTCGACGAGGGCCTCGCCGCGTTCCAGGAAAAGCGCCGGCCGCGTTGGGGCCAAGGCTGAGCCATGGCCGAACGCCTTCGCTACGACGACTCGTATCTCCGCCAGATTCTGGAGGACGTGAAGACCATTGCGATGGTGGGGGCCAGCACCAACGAGATGCGACCCAGCTACTTCGCCATGCTCTACCTGCAGAAGAAGGGTTTCACCGTCTGGCCGGTGAACCCGCGCGCGGCGGACCGGACGATCCTGGGCGAACGGGTCTACGGCTCGCTCGACGAGTTGCCGGCCCGGCCCGACATGGTCGACCTCTTTCGCCGCTCGGCCGAGGTCGGTCCCATCGTCGACGATGCCATCCGCCTCGGGATCCCCGTCGTCTGGATGCAGCTCGGCGTGCGCGACGACGCGGCGGCGGCAAGGGCCGAGGCGGCGGGGCTCCGGGTGGTCATGGACCGCTGCCCGAAGATCGAATATGGACGCCTTTTCGGCGAGATCGGCTGGTTGGGCGTCAATCGCGGGGTCCTCTCCGCGAAACGTGGCACTGCGCGTCAACTCGGCGCCAAGCCCCAGATCCGTTAGGGAGGAATTCCGAATGACCGAAAGCAAGCACGGCTTCGACACGCTGGCCCTGCACGCGGGATACAGCCCCGACCCGACGACCGGCGCACGGGCGGTGCCGATCTATCAGACGACGTCGTTCGCGTTCGACGACGTCGACCACGCCGCCTCGCTGTTCAACCTCCAGCAGTTCGGCAACATCTACTCGCGGCTGACCAACCCGACCGTGTCGGTGCTGGAGGAGCGGGTGGCAGCGCTCGAGGGTGGCGTTGCCGCCTGTGCCATGGCGAGCGGCCATGCGGCCCAGCTCCTCACCTTCATGAACCTGCTTACGCCGGGGACCAACGTCGTCGCCAGCAAGAAGCTCTACGGCGGCTCGATCAGCCAGATGACGCAGACCTTCCCGCAGTTCGGCTGGGAGACGACCTTCGTCGACCCGCTGGACGTGGACGCCTTCGACGCGGCCATCGACGAGCGCACCCGCGCGGTCTTCGTCGAGAGCGTCTCCAATCCGGATGGCATCGTCTGCGACATGGAGGCGATCGCCGAGGTGGCGCACGCCCATGGCGTGCCGCTGGTCGTCGACAACACCCTGCCCTCACCCGCCCTCTGCAATCCCTTGAAGTTCGGCGCCGACATCGTCACCCATTCGCTCACCAAGTACATGGGCGGCCAGGGCAACTCGATCGGCGGCGTGGTGGTCGAGGGCGGCAATTTCGATTGGGGAGCGTCCGGCAAGTATCCGCTGATGACGGAGCCTTGCGCCGCCTATCACGGGCTGCGCTTCTACGAGACCTTCGGCAGCTTCGCCATGACGGTGCGCAACAAGGCCATCGGCCTGCGCGACGTCGGCCCCGCCCTCTCGCCGTTCAACGCCTTCTTGATCATTCAGGGTATCGAGACCCTGAGCCTGCGGATGGAGCGCCACGTCGCCAACGCCGACAAGGTGGCGGCCTGGCTCGCCGAGCATCCGCAGGTGGCCTGGGTCTCCTATCCGCGCCTGCCGCAGAACCGGACGGCGCTCTTGGAGAAGTACTGCCCGAACGGCGTGGGCTCGGTCTTCACCATCGGCGTCAAGGGCGGCTACGCGATGGGCGTGAAGCTGGTCGATTCCTGCGAACTCTTCTCGCACGTGGCCAACATCGGCGA
>JBJHBG010000016.1:0-8183 GCA_050485385.1 Geminicoccaceae bacterium
GGCCGAGGCCGGGAGGCCTCGGAAGGCTCGGTCGCCGGATCGCGCACCGGGTGCTCGGCGTCGCTTCAATGAGGCCGAGGCCGGGAGGCCTCGGAAGGCGCGACCTCCTCCGAGGTCACCTCGGCGATCTCGGCGCTTCAATGAGGCCGAGGCCGGGAGGCCTCGGAAGGGTGCAGGTCGCGCGGCCCGGTCCACTCCACCTGGCCGCTTCAATGAGGCCGAGGCCGGGAGGCCTCGGAAGGCACCGCCCGCGCGATCGCCGCCGCCTCCGTCGGGGAGCTTCAATGAGGCCGAGGCCGGGAGGCCTCGGAAGGGTTGGTCGGAGAGAACGACGACACCCGGATCGAGTTGCTTCAATGAGGCCGAGGCCGGGAGGCCTCGGAAGGACGGTCTCGGGGTCAACCATCCGGTCGTGCCGAAGATGCTTCAATGAGGCCGAGGCCGGGAGGCCTCGGAAGGGCGCAGATCGCTCACGCCACCGGCCCGATCTTCAGGCCGCTTCAATGAGGCCGAGGCCGGGAGGCCTCGGAAGGCCCGGTCGCGAGCCCCGGCCGCCGTTGCCGCCGCGCCCGAGCTTCAATGAGGCCGAGGCCGGGAGGCCTCGGAAGGCCCACCAGAGGGGCGATCTTTTCGGCGTAGGTCTCGGTGCTTCAATGAGGCCGAGGCCGGGAGGCCTCGGAAGGGACGACGCCGACGGCGTGATGCGAGCCGTGATTTATGCTTCAATGAGGCCGAGGCCGGGAGGCCTCGGAAGGCCCGCCATTCGCCTCTAGTTCTTTTGGGCATCTACCGCTTCAATGAGGCCGAGGCCGGGAGGCCTCGGAAGGAAATCGACCGTGGGTGGGCGGAACAACGCATTGACCGCGCTTCAATGAGGCCGAGGCCGGGAGGCCTCGGAAGGGACGCCGCCGACATAGGCGTGCCCGTCGAGCATGCGCGCTTCAATGAGGCCGAGGCCGGGAGGCCTCGGAAGGGGGAGGCTCGGTAACCTGCTGACGACGCTCGCTCTGCGAGGGCCGTTGCGAGCGCTGCGTCGACGCGGGCGGAAACGGCGTCCGGCGGTTCATCCGATGTCTGCACGATGTCCAACAACCACGCTCCGATTAGCACGATTTTCCGCCGCGAGCACTCCCCGGCTTTTCGCCACCACCGGAGCGCTCGCGGAGCGGCGGCGAGCCACGCCGACCGCAGGACCATCCTACCTATACCACCAACGCCTCGCGCTTGGCCGTCTCGAAGGTCTTGCCCAGGCTCTCCACCCGCGGGTCGACCTTGTCGGCGGGGCCGAGGTCGAGGATCAGCACGTGGTCCTCCTTCGCCCGGATGCGCCGCTCCAGCCGCTCGGCCATCCGCACCCGCCGCTTGGCCGTGAGCCGGCACTGGAACACGGACAGCTGCAGCCACGTGCCGTAGCCGTGCATCAGCTTGAACACTCTCCGCCACCGCTTGGGATCGGCGATGTCGTAGGTCACGACGTAGAGGCGCTCCTCGGCCATGGCCCGGCCCTCAGCGCGGCAGGTAGTGCGGGTAGGGCTCGACCTCGCCGCGCCAGTGGCGGTCGAGCAGGCGCGCCTGCACCTCGAACAGCCGGCGCATGGACACCCGATAGCCGAACACGGGGTGGGTCGTCTCCTGGTCGAGCCGGCGCTCGAACGCCTGGATGAGCGCTTTCCTGGCAGGCGGCTTCAACGCCGCCGAACCATGGCCCACGACGAAGCCGGCCCCGTCCACCTCGCCGTTGTTCACCACCTGAAGCACGGTGCTGTCGGCGACCAGCGGGCGGTAGGGCTCCATCATGTCGAGCGCGAGTGCCGGGCGGCCGTGGCGCGGCCGATGGTAGGCCCCCAGATAGGGATCGAAGCCCACGGCCGACAGGGTGGCGAGCCACGCCCTGGTAAGGAGCGCGTAGGTGAAGGAGAGGAGCGCGTTGATCGGGTCCTGCGGCGGGCGACGGTTGCGCGCCGTCCAGGCGAAGGCCGGCAACGCGTCGGGCCGGAGCATGCGCTCGAAGCCCGCGAAGTAGGTGGCCGCCGCCTCGCCCTCCAGGCCCAAGAGCACGTCGACGGCGGTCGCGGTCTCCGCCCGGACGGCGAGCTGGCGCAGGCGCTCCAGGGTAGCGTCGCGATCGGTGCGGTCCTGATCGTCGCGCCAGTTGCGCCTGAGCAGCGTGCGCTGGTTCCTGATCTTGGCGGCCACCAGCCCCTTGGCGAAGGCGAGGCTGCGGGTGGCGTCGGTGCAGGCGGCGAACTGGGCAAGCCGGGTGTCGATGGTCTTGTGGCCGGTCGAGACGGTGTGCCCCAACACCCAGCCACCGGTCGACATCCAGGTGACGGGGACCTCGCGGCGCAGGCACTCGTGCAAGGCCGGCGTGGTGATGCCGGTCGGGCCGACGACCACGAGCTGGCTCACCTCGTCGAACGCGGCCGACAGCTTGGCGTCGTCGGTCTCGACCACCAGCCGCTCGCCGTCCTTGCGGATGCGCGCGCCCATCGCCTGGACGTAGAGCGGCAGCGCCGGCTCGGCGGAGGGGTTGAGCGGGCGCGGCGGGTGATGGGTGCGGAAGAAGCCGACCTCGTCCGGCAGGCAGATGGCGGCGAGCGCGCAGCGCGGGCACTTGGGGCTGTCCACCAGGGGCGGCGGCGCTTTGGTGCCCAGGGCCGTGAGGCGCAGCTCGGCGATCCCCTGTCGCGTGCGCGCGCGCAAGCCCTCGTCCAGCTCGATCCGCACCCGCTCCCTGGAGCCGGCGTACCAGATCGCGGCTTCCGGGACGGTGTATCCCGCTTCCTCCAAGAGGAGTGCTTGGGCGCAGAGCTGCACGCGCTCCGGCTCGTAGGCGCCGGCGGCGACGTGCGGGCGGGCACCCACCTTGGTGTCGACCGGCACCACCGCACCCTCGTCGATGTCGAGCAGGTCGCACTTGGCGACCAGCCCCAAGGCCTCGGAGCCGAGCGTCACCGAGCGCAGCTTCGCCGTCACCTCGTCGAGATCGTCCGGCGCCGGCAACGCGTCGGCCTTGGCGTCGACGCGCCGGTGGACCCGCCGGCCGGCCTCGGTATCGCCTGTGTCCGCCCACGCGGCCTCGACCCACATCAGCCAGGCGAGCCGCGGGCAGTAGACCCACTCGTTCAACATCCGCGCCGGCACCATCGGCGTCTCGCCGACCGCGGGGGGCGCCGCGAGGGGGAGGGGGAGTTGGGCGGAATCGGCCATCGGCATCGCTCCCAAGAATGCCCACTGCGATGGCATGCACAGGTCGCCGCCGCCAAGCTCGGCGAGCGCCGAGGCGTGCTCGGGTACGTCTGGCGATGGGCGACGGGCCGGCTTGACGAAGTAAGGAATATTCCTTACCCGAAGTCCTGACCTGATCGATGCAGCGAGGAGGGCCGCCTTGCCCGTGATCGTCGAGGAATGCACCATCACCGCCAAGGGGCAGACGACCGTGCCGAAGGCCGTGCGGCGGGCGTTGGGCGTCGATTACGGCGGCAAGATCGCATTCCGGGTCGACGAGCGCGGTATCTCCGTCGAACGCGTGGCGGAGGAGACGAACGATCCGGCCCTCGGCCCGTTCCTCGACCTGCTGGAGCGGGATCTCGCGGGCCGGCCCGCGGTCGTGCAGCCGCTGACCCCGGCCTTGGTCAAGGCGATCGGCGAGGCCGTTGCCGACGTCGAGGTGGACCCGGACGCCCCGATCGAAGGCGAGGTGGCCATCTAGGGCCGTGGGAACCGCCCACGGCTGGCAGCTCTTCGCCCACCCCCTGCTGCTGGACCAGCTGCAGAAGCTGACGGTGGCGGTGGAGGCGGCGAAGCGGCGCGATCCGGACGGCTGGCGCACCAACGCCAACGCCAAGCTGTTGGCGGCGCTGGCGGAGTTGATGTTCGAGCGCATCCCGCGCGACCCCGCGCACCCGGACCATCGGCAGGGCGGCACACTCGGGGCGGCCCGCAAGCACTGGTTTCGCGCCAAGTTCGGCGGCGGGCGATTTCGCCTCTTTTTCCGCTACCAGTCGAAGCAGCGGATCATCGTCTACGCCTGGGTCAACGACCGCGACACGCTCCGCGCGCATGGGGCACGGACCGACTCCTACGCCGTGTTCAAGGCGATGCTGGAGCGCGGCAACCCACCCGACGACTGGCCAGCGCTGCTCGCGGCGGCGGAGGGGTTGGCCAAGGATGGCTTCTCACTCGAAATCGACGATAACGAACCACCAAGGACTCGACGTGGGCCGGCGCGCAGTCGATCGCGGCGGCCGCAATAGGCCGCCGCTCACAGAAGCCGTCCTAAGACGGATGATCGAGCAATGCCGTGCTCGCTATGCGACTGGAACCTCGCTTCAATGAGCTTTAGAGGTACTAATAGCATAGCGAGCACGGGAAAATTACCACATAGATCACCTTGACGACGGGCCCCACGACGCGATATGTCGTGGGGCCCGACTGGAGCGCCTCCTTTGCCGAGCAGTCACTCCAGGTACCTCTCAGTACCCCTGGAAGTTCCTCCAGAGGCCGGGGTCCGTCAACCCGCTTCTAGGAGCGAAGCAATGACAGCGCGCATCTTCCAGGACTCCCGAGGGCTTTGGCGATGGTCCCTCATCGTGGCGAAAAGTGGCGCCATTGCCATCGCGCCACAAGGCTACCGAACCCGCGCCGACTGTGTCGCCGCGCTGGAGATCCTCCGAGATTGGGGATCGGAATCGTCAACGGTCGACTAAGTGCGTAGCGGTGGGACAAGTTTTGTCCGAGCGGGGGGTTAAGCTCCCCGCCCAACGCCATTGAAGGAGCAGGACCATGCATTACGCGCAACTCCACGACCTCGTTGCCGATACCGCTGCCATCCGCCGCCGGCAGCGGTTGCAGCCGGCGGGCGGGCCGGGTGACAAGCTGTTCCCGCCGACCTATCCGGCCGAGCGCAGTGGTCAGCCGCCGCGGCACGTGTTCGAGACGCGGCGTGTCGACGGCGCCGACGTGCGCTGCGTGCTGCTCGACAGCGTGCAGAGCCAGGCCAACCGGCTGGAGGAGGTGCTGCTCGACGCCCTCGCCGGGACGCCGCCGCACGTGCCGCACCTTGCGGTCGACTTCGGCGCCGTCGGCGACCTCGAAGACATCGGTCGGCTGACCTCGCTCGACGCGCCGCACCGCGTGTTCGACGCCATCGTCCGCGACAGCGAACTGGACGGTCGGCGCTTTCCCGAGACCGAGCTCGGTCGGGCGTTGAAGAAGGCGAATTTGCGCAATGCGACGCCGTTGTTCGAGGCGTCGCCGTCGGCGCTCCTGTTCGGAGCCTGGAACTCCACCGGCGAGGGTGGTGGGCTCGGCGCCAAGTTCCCGCGCTGCATCGTTTCGGAGATCGTCGGCGTGGGTGCGGCGCTGGGCGAGCGCACCGGCAGCCGCATCGACCCCTTGGGCATCCGACGCGAGGTGGAAGTTTGGGAGGCAGGGGGCGACTGGAGCCTGGAGAAGCCCGAGGGCAAGGCGAAGAAGCTGCGGCCCTCGGAGATCAACCACGGCAACATCGCACCTTCGGTCACGCCGCTCGGCACCACCGTCGACTACGCCGAGCACACCGCCGTGATCACCTGCGCGGGGCTCCGGCGGCTCGGTTTTCCCGATGGCGAGGGGCGGCGCGACACCGCGCGCGACGGCGCCGCTCGAACCGTGCTGGCGGCACTCGGTCTGGTCGCCCTCACCGGACAGGACGTGGCCGGCTACGCGCTCCGCTCGCGGTGCGACCTAGTCGTCGAGCAGCCGGCGCCGTTCGAGATCGTCCACCGGGACGGCCGCGTCGAGCCCGTCGACCTCGGCCCGGACGGCGCGCTCGGCTTGCTCGAGGCGGCGGTGGACGCGGCCAAGGCGGCGGGCCTGCCCTGGTCGACAGAGCCCGTGGTGCTCGTGCCCCAGGCCCGGTTGGCGGAGCTGGTACGCCAGTCGCGGCTGCGCGCCTTGCGCGACGAGGCGGCGGCCGAGGACTGAGCCATGTTCGCGATCGAGGTGGACTACCTCACGGGCGTCGTCGTGGCGACGGCCGTGGACGAGCGCGGGCGCGCCGAATGGCCGCCCCATCCCGACCGGCTGTTCTCGGCGCTGGTCGACGGCTGGGCGCATGCCGGCGAGGACGCCGACGAGGCGGCGGCCCTACGCTGGTTGGAGACCCTGCCGGCGCCTTGGGTGCAGGCGACCGAAGCGCATCGCCGCGAGGTGGTCGACGTGTTCGTGCCGCCGAACGACGCCGCGACGAGCGGCCGGGTTGGTGCTTCGATTCCGAAGGACTTGGCGGCCGCGGTGCGCGTGGTCCCGATGCTGCGCAAGAACCGCCAGCCGCGCCAGTTCTCGGCCGTCTTGCCGCACGGCTCCACGGTCCGCTTCGCTTGGCCGGAAGCGGAGGCAACCGCGCACGAGGCAGCGCTGGCCCGGCTGGTCGATCGCCTGGTGGCGCTCGGCCACTCCGCCTCGCTCGTGCGGGCGCGGCTGGTCGAGGGCCTGGACGATGCGGCGCCGATCTGGCGCCCGCTGGCGGACGACGAGGATCAGCCACCCGCCACGAGCCTCCGCTGGGTCTATCCGGGCCGGCTCGAGCGCCTCGGCTGGTGGTACGGTCAGTCGCTGCGCCCCAACCCGGGCGAGACCGTGCCCTATGTGCGGCATGACGATCCAACGCCGCTGGCAGCGACCTCGGTCTTCGGTGAGGACTGGATCGTCTTTGCCGACGACGGCGGCACGGCCCCGGCGCTCACCGCCTTTCCGCTCGTCGCCCAGCGCTTTCGCGACGCGCTGCTGAGTGTCGCCGAAGAGCCGATGCCTGCGGAGCTGAGCGGGCACGAGGCGGAAGGTTCCCCCACCCGCCGCCCGCACCTCGCCTTCGTGCCCCTGGCGGACGTCGGCTACCGCTATTCGGAGGGGCGGCTGTTCGGCCTCGCCTGCGTCCTGCCGCGGGCGCTGGAGGTCGACAGGGCGAGCGAGGCGCACCGGCGCATCCGCATCGCGATCGGACGCCTCACGGGCCGGCACGGCGTCTGCCTGAAGCTCGGCCGCCTCGGCGTGTGGCGGCTGAGGCGCGAGTCGGAGCCGGCTCGCGCGTCGCTCGACCCGCGCCGCTATCTCGCCACGGCCAGCCGCTGGTCGTCGGCAACGCCGCTCGCGCTCGACCGCTTCCCCAAGCCCGAGAAAGGCGAGATGGCCGAGGCGATCATTGCCCAGGCCTGCGTCAATGCCGGCCTGCCCGCACCCATCGACGTTGCGGTGCACAAGCACGCGGCCTTCACCGGGGCCGCGTCTGCCCGGCCCGCCGGCCGCAGCCCGGCTTGGGCGGATTGGGCGTTCCCGGCGAGTAGTGCGCTCGCCGACCGGCCGCGCACCCACGCGACGCTCACCTTCGCCGCCGCGGTGCGTGGACCGGTGCTGGTCGGCGCCGGCCGCTTTCGCGGCCTCGGCCTCTGCCTGCCGGCGGAGGTCCAGCCATGAGCCCGCTGCGTCCCGACGAGTTCGACCGGTTCTTCCAGGAGCTTTGGGGATACTCGCCGTTCCCCTGGCAATCGGCGCTGGCCCGCCGGGTCGTCGACGAGGGCTGGCCGAAAGCCCTCGACCTGCCGACCGCGAGCGGCAAGACGGCGGCCATCGACGTCGCCGTGTTCCATCTTGCGCTAGAGGCGTATCGTGGGGCCGAACGGCGGGCGCCGATCCGCACCTTCTTCGTCGTCGACCGCCGGCTCGTGGTGGACAGCGCCTATCGCCGGGCATGGCACATCGCCCAGCGGCTCGCGAAGGCCAAGGACGGCATCTTGGGTGCCGTGGCCGACCGGTTGCGGGTGCTGGCCGAGGATCCCGACGAGCCCTTGCGGGTGGCGCGTTTGCGGGGCGGCATGCCGAAGGAGCCGGACTGGGTACGCAGTGCGGCGCAGCCGACGGTCGTCGTCTCGACGGTCGACCAGGTCGGCTCCAGGCTCCTCTTTCGCGGCTACGGCGTGAGCCCGAGCATGCGTCCGGTGCACGCCGGCTTGGTCGGCACCGACAGCCTGCTGTTGCTCGACGAGGCCCATCTCTCGCGCGCCTTCGCCGAGACCGCGACTGCCATTGCGGCCTTGCAGTGCCAGCCCGGAAAGGCCATCGCCGAGCGCTGCCTGGGGGTCGTCACACTATCGGCAACGCCCGTCGCCGCCGCGGCAGAGGGGTTCGGCCTGACCGCGGCAGAT
>JBJHBG010000016.1:8193-52052 GCA_050485385.1 Geminicoccaceae bacterium
ATCGGAGCCACGAGACGTTGAAGTGGCGCTTGCAAAGCCGGAAACCGGCGCGCCTCGTGAAGATCGCCGACGAAACGGACGAGGCGTCGGCCGCCGCCGAGTTCGCGCTCGAACTGTCGGCGCTCGGCAGTGGCCGCGCGCGGACGGTCGCCGTCGTCGTCAACCGGGTCGCTCTCGCCAGGCGCGTGTTCGAGACATTGGAGCGGCGGGTTGCGGAGGAGGCTGCGGTCAGTCTCATGATCGGCCGGTCGCGACCGCTCGATCGGATGCAGGTCGAAAAGCGCATCGTGAAGACGGCGGCCGTGGCCGCGGATCGACCGTTGGACGGGCAGGTACAGTTCGTCGTTGCCACCCAGTGCATCGAGGCCGGCGCCGACCTCGATTTCGACGCCTTGGTCACCCAGCTCGCGCCGCTCGACGCGCTCCGGCAGCGCTTCGGGCGGCTCGATCGCGTGGGCCGGCTGCATCGTGACGGCGAGACCGCCCAAGCCGTGATCTTCGCCACCAAGGACGCAACGGGTCGCGACCCGGACCCGCTCTACGGCGCGGCACCGGCCGAAACGTGGAAATGGCTCCAGTCGGTGGCGACCAAGACCAAGGCTGGCCCCGTCGTCGACTTCGGCATCGACGGCTGGCAACCGCCCGACATGGATCTACTGTGCAAGCTCGTCACGCATAGCGCCGGGGCACCATTCCTCTTCCCGGCCTATGCCGAACTCTGGGCCGAGACCAATCCGGCGCCTGCGGTCGACCCGGAGCCGGCGCTGTTCCTGCACGGTATCGGCAGCACGGCAGAGGCGGACGTGCAGGTCGTCTTTCGCGAGGATCTGGAGGAGAGCGACCTCATCCGCGAGCGTACCGCGGCGCTCGCCGAGCTTTTCGCCGAGGCACCGCCCAGCAGCCTCGAAGCGCTGTCGTTGCCGATCGGGATCGCCCGGCGCTGGCTTGCCGGGGCCGCCGACGGCGACGACGCGAGTGATCTCGAAGGCGTGGACCGGACGGACGGCGAGGTGAACGACACCCTTGCCCGTGCCTTCCGCTGGGCCGGACGGGAGAACGCGCGCACGGGACCGGCCGAAGCCAAGACCATCCGACCCGGCGACACGCTCGTTGTCCCTGCCAGCCGGGGCGGTTGCGACCGCTGGGGCTGGGCGCCCGCAAGCAGCGGACCGGTCGAGGACCTCACGACGAGCGCGGCGTACGCGCACCGGCGACGCTTGGTCTGGCGGTTGACGCCCAAGGCCATGCAGGCTGCCGCCGCCGAAGACGAAGAGGTACGGTTCGACGCCGTCACCACCTTGCTCCTGGAGGTCGACCCTCGTCATCCGGGAACGCTATTGTCCGACCTGGCTGTCGAGCCGACTGTCCCGGCGGCTTGGCGCGCCGCTGCGGAGCAACTCGCCGGCCACGCGACGCCGCTTCGTCTTCGCTGGCTGGATCCCGAAGCGCCTGAGCGCGGAGCGTGGCTCGTTGCGCGGCAGCCGCCCGAGGCCGCCGTGAAGGCGATCCTCGAGGCGTTTCCGAGTGCGGCGGAAGCTGCCGATGACACAGCGACGACCGAGGACGACGATGGCAGCGTCGCCGGCGCGCCCGTAGACCTCCTCCCGCACCTCGACGCGGTGGCGGCGGAAGTCGACCGGCAGGCCATCGCCCTCGGTCTGCCGGAGCACTTTCGTGGCGGTCTGGTGAAAGCCGCACGCTTCCACGACGTCGGCAAGGCGCATCCCGCTTTCCAGGCGCTGCTGCACGACACCGACATCTGGGGGCAGGAGGGTCTGCCGCTTCGGGCCAAGAGCGGGCGATCGGTCGATCCTCGGCGCCGTCGCCAAGCCGATTGGCCGGCGCAGGCCCGACACGAGGCGTGGTCGGTGCGGATGGCCGAGGCCGTGCTGAACGGCGATCCTGAGGCGGACGTCGTTCTCCACCTGATCGGCACCCACCACGGCTACGGACGGCCGTGGTTTCCCGTGGCGGACAGCGCCGGCGACCTCACGTTCGCGCTTCGTTTGGGCGACGTCGAGCTGGTGGCGCCGGCCGACCATGGCCTGGAGCGGCTCGACGGTGGGACCTGCGAGCGCTTCGCCGCGCTCAACGAGGGCGTCGGCCCCTGGCAACTCGCCTGGCTGGAAGCGCTGCTCAGGCTCGCCGACCATCGTGTGTCGGAAGGGGGTGCGTGATGACGCGAACGACGCTGCGCCTCGTCGGCCTCGAGGCCGACAACCTCCTCGCCTTCCTGGCCCTCCTCGGCACCCTGCGCGCGCTGGAGGAGGCGAGACCGGAATGGCAACCCCGCTGCCGCTGGTCCGGCCCGCCGTGGCATCCCGAACTCGATCTGCCCAACGTCGAGACGGGTGACGTACTGGCGGCCATCGCCGAGGGTGTGGCCGAATGTGCCCGCGATGTGGAGTTCGGGGGACACGACAACATCGACTTTACGCAGGACGCCTTCAAGACGTTCGCGAGAGCCGCGACTGAGTCTCGCCATCGATCGTTGGTGGCCGCCGCACTTGGCTCCGACGGGGCGGTGCGGGGAAAGGAGGAACGTATCGAGCCCACACCGCTTGCGGCTATCGCCGGCCAGGGCCATCAGCACTTTTTGGCGCGTGTCGTGGCCCTCGGACGCAAGCCGCTCGGCGAAATCCTGGCAGTCCTGGGCGATGCGCTGCTTCGCCCCTGGACCTACGCGGACTTGGAGCACACGCTGCGGTGGGATCCATTGGAGGACCGTCGCTACGCGTTGGGGTTCGCCGATCCGAGTGGAGAGCGTATTCGCACCTCAGCCGGCGCGAACATTCTCGCCGCCGTCGGCTTCCCTTTGCTGACGACCGCCCCGGGTGCGCACTACCTGCTGACGACCGCCTGCCGGCGTGACGGGCGGGTACGGGAAGTCCGCTGGCCCATCTGGACGCGCGCTTGCTGCCTCGCCGCCGTGCGCGCGATGCTGCGAAGCAAAGAGCTCGTCGACGCCCAACCGAAGCATCGACTGGAGTGGCAGCGCCGCGGCGTGGTCGATATCCGCCGCAGCAGTCGTGTCCAAGCTGGCAAGTATTTCAACTTCACACGTGCCGCTTCGATCTGGACAGACTGAGGGGGCACTGGTCCAGCACTGCCGCCGGCTCCTGTGCCCTCTCCACACCGAACGAACACGAGGTGACGCTCTTCTCGAGACCTCGGATACATGGCAACGGCGATGGCACTTGGTCCGGCTGGTACCGGATGGCGCCGTCGGGTTACGGTTCGGGCCTCGGCTTCTCCAGCAGTCTGCGACTGGCCCTCCCCGACATGTACGCGATCCCGCACCTCTCGGCGGACACCTCCCCGTGAGGCTGCAGTAGTCGGCGACGAACTCGCCCGACATGTACGCGATCCCGCACCTCTCGGCGGACACCCCGCCAACGGCTCACCTCTTCGCATGCTGAGCGAGACACTGAAACGTGTGCTTGGGCTGAGCGTGCGCGGCAGGACGGCCGCGGAACTGGCGCGGGTCCTGGACCGTGCAGGAGTGCGCGCGTCGTGGACGGAGGTGGTGCAGGAACTGGACGCACTGCACCGCGATGGGATGGTCTCGTTGGATCGGCAGCGGCGCTGGCGGCTTCGCGACGGCGTGAACCGCGGCGGCGGCACCGCCATCCCCGGACCGGGTGCGCCGCCGAAAGACCCGGACGACGCCCCGGCGACGCGGCTGACCGGCGTACGAGCCAGGGTGCGACCGGCGCCAGATCAGGACCCCGAGGCCGACGGCGATCTTCGGGCGCAGTCGACGGCACCGCCCTTCGACAAGCTCATGCGATACTACGCCGCCACCCAGCGACACGACCCGCGCGGGCGGATCGAGCAGACCATCGACCGGCACGGCGTGCAGTACCAGTTGCTCGCGACCGCAGGTGCGTGGTGGGAGATCGCGACCACGTTGCGGATCGCCGTCGAAGACCTGCCCGCGACGTTCCGTGAGGCGTTGGCGCGGCGCGCGGAGAGCGTCGTTGCGCTCGGTGGGCCCTTGGCGGTTTTCGCGGACGGCGGGGGGTCGCGGATCGTGCCGGTTGGGCTCTTCGCGGCGAGCCGAACGCAGGCCGACGACCACTTGGAGATCGTGCTCGACACCGCGGAGGTGGCCCTGAACCCCGCCTGGGTCGATCTCGCGGCGGGGCTCCGGGGGTGGACGAAGACCACACTGGAGGACCAGTTCCTCGCTCCGACGGGCCTCGATCTGACGACGTTTCGGGCACGGCTGGCCGAGTGCATGGCGACCCAGGTGCGTGGCGACCTCACGCCGGCCAAGCCGGTGGCCGGCTTTGCCGTCGATCAGCCCGGCATGCACAATGCACTGGCCGTGTTCCTGCCGACCGAGAGCAGGTTTACCCAAGGCGCGGCCCGCGACCTCGAACGGCTGGCCGTCTTGCCAGTAGAGGAACTGCAGGAGACCGTGTTGTGGCGCCTGTTGCACGACACGGAACCGTCCGAGAGTGCCGGTGTCGTCTTGAACCCGGTCCCCTTGACGCCGAACCAGCTCCTCGCCGCCGAAGCCGCGCTCGCAGGACCCGTGACCGTCATCACCGGCCCACCCGGAACGGGCAAGACACAAGTCATCCTGTCCGTGATGTTCTCGGCGTTGGCGCGGGGCCGGTCGGTCCTGCTGGCGTCGCGCAATCATCAGGCCATCGATGCAGTCGAGGAGCGGTTGGCCCAGTTGTTGCCCGAGCACGGTTTGCTCGTAAGGGCGAAGGATCGCGACGGCGAGCGGGACACCGACTTCGTCCGGGTCGTGGCCGAGATCGTTGCCGACGCAACGCCACCGCCGCTCGTCGCACCGACCGTCCGGGTGGATCGGCTCGTCACCGAGGCCCGCGCGTGCGCCGCCGCGAGGCAGCAGGTAGCTCGCAACGCACAGCTGAACGCCCTCTTGTCGTACCATGTCGAGCGGTGGGAGGTCGTATCCGGCCGTCCCGCGCCGCGGCGTGGCTTGGCGCGTCGTGTCCGCGAGTGGCTGCGACGCGTGCTTTGGAGGCGACCTCCATCGCTCCCCCAGCCACTCCCGGAACCTGCTACGGCAGCCGAACTCGAAGCCACGATCCTCGCACTCCGCGAGGCGCTGGGGCGGAGCGTCGACGCCGCCGACCCCATCCCCCGCCGCCGTGCGGTCGAGGAAGGCATGGCAGCTTTGGGAGGCGACCTTGCCGCCTCCGTCCTCGCCGTCGAAGAGACGGAACGGCAGCGCCTCGCCTCCGAACGCGCCGATCTGGAACTGGACGGAAAACCCGACGCCCGCCGCATGAGCGCCGAGCTTGCGCGCCTCGTCGTCCGCCATCGCCCGTTTTGGGCCATCAGCACGCTGTCGGTGCCCTCGCGCGTGCCGCTGGTGCCGGGGCTCTTCGACTACGTCGTCTTCGACGAGGCCAGCCAGTGCGACGTCGCCTCCGCCATCCCCCTGTTGGCCCGCGCGCGAGCTGCGGTGATCGTCGGCGATCCCCAACAGTTGGAGGGCGTTCCCCAACTCAGTTCGGCGCAGGAGCGCGCCTTGCTCAGCGGTGCCGACCTGCCGCGCCGAGGAATGGGAAGTTACGTGCAGAGCCGGAACTCATTGTTCGGGTTCTGTGCCGCACGAGCCGGAACGCGGCGGATGATGCTCCGTGGCCAATTCCGGTCGGCGCCCGAGATCGTCGCCTATCTCAACGACGCCTTCTACGACGGGCGGCTGGAGGCCCTGCGCGATCCGGCAACGTTGCAAGTCCCCGAGGGCGCGCGTCCCGGAATCGCGTGGACGGACATACGGGGAAAAGCCGTTCCCGAATCCGGTGGCGGCGCGCGGAACGACACCGAAGCCGAGGCCATCGCCCAACACCTGGATCGCCTGCTGTCGACCGAAGGCTATGCCGGCACGGTTGGGGTCATCACGCCGTTCAACGCCCAAGTCGCGGCGTTGCGCCAAGCCGTCGATGCGCGGATCCCTCGGCAACGGCAGGAGGATGCGTCCCTCCTCGTCGCGACGGTCGACCGCTTCCAGGGTGCGGAGCACGACCTGATCCTGTTCTCGCCGGTGGCGGCAACCGGGCTCGGCGTCGGTCAGCGCACCTTCCTGCAGCGGGACGGGCGCCGCTTCAACGTGGCCATCAGCCGAGCGCGCGCCGTTGCCCACGTGTTCGGTGACCTCGAGTTCGCGCGGAACTCCGGCATTCGTCATCTTCAGAAGCTGGCGGAGCGTGCCACCCGAAGCCGCCAACGCGCCGGCGAAGACGTGTTCGACAGCGAGTGGGAGCGGCGCGTCGACGCCGCCCTACGCGCTCGCGGTCTCGACCCGACGCCGCAATACCCGGTTGCGGGCCGCTATCTCGATTTCGCGTTGTTCGGTCCCACCGGCGTGAAGCTCGATCTGGAGGTGGACGGCGAGCGGTGGCACCTCGACCGCGACGGCCTGCGCAAGGTCGACGATCTGTGGCGCGATCGACAGTTGCAGAGCCTCGGTTGGCGGGTCCGCCGCTTCTGGGTTCACGAACTCCACCAGGACTTGGAGAAGTGCATTGACCTCGTCGAACGAGACCTCGCCGGATGATCGTCGCCGGGCGCAGCGGCGTGGAACGCTGGCGCTTTGGACGGCCCTGGTGTCCGGAGGTCTCAGCTTGGTGCTGGCCGTCGTCGTCATTCTGGGCGTTCTCGACCTGCATCGCTCGACCGGGGCACGCGAACAGATCCAACGCGAGTTGAGCGCGCTTTCGGGGCGAATCGAGGCTGCGCGGGCCGAGGTCTCTAGGTCGGAGGAGGCGGCCTCGGACCTGCGCCGCGACGCGGCCGAACGGGATCGTGCGGTGGCGGAGCGCATGGATGCCGAGGTGCGGCGGCGGCAGGTCGAGCAGGAACTCGCCGTCCTCGTCGCCGAAGTCGACCGGCTGGACCGTCGCCGGACCGAGCTGCAGGCCGACGTGGCGGAACTCGCGCGCGATCGTGAGGCGGCGGAACGCGCAACGCGGCAGGCGCAGGACACGGCGCGTGAAGTCGAGGCCAACCTCCAGGCTTTACGGCGGGAGCGCGACGACGCTCGGGCCGCCGCGGCGGATGCGGAGACTGCCGCGACGGCGGCGCGGGAGACGCTGCAGGCCACACGGGTGGAACTGGCGACGTTCGAAGTCCAGTCGGAGGCCGCCCGCGAGCGTTTGGCAGCGTTGGAGACCGAGACCGAGGCGCAGACGGCCCGCGCGCTCGAGGAGGAGGCGCGGGCGGCTCGCATCGCCGCCGTCCGCGACGAGTTGGAGGTGGCTGTAGTGGAGCTTCGGGCGGAACGTGGGGATCTCGAGGAGCGGCGCGCCGAGCTGGAGCGGGAAGCCGGCAACGCCACGGCCGAACTTGCGGCGACACGGGCGGAGCTGACGGTCTTGCGCGATCACGTCGCCGAGCGCGCTCGCCTCGTCGATGACCTGGAGAGTGTGCGTGAGGCCCATGCGGCGGCGGTCGAGGAGCGCGTCGCACTGCAGGCCGACGTCGAGCGGCAGCGCCTCGATCTGGAGGCCATCACTGCACGCTTGGCCACCCGCACCGCCTCGCTCGAGGCCCTCGAGGCCGAAGCTGAGCGGCACGAACGGCGGGCCATGGAGGTATCGCAACGCGCCGAAGCGGCTGCGGAGCGTTTGGTCGCTCTGGAAGCCGAGCGGGCGGAGCTTCTGGCCGGTCTGCAGCAGGTCGAAGCCGCTCGCGAGACTGCGGTCCGGCAACGCTCTTCGATCGAGGCAACGTTGCGGGAACTGAGCGCGGAGGTCGAAGGCCTTGCGCGTCGACGGGCCGCACTTGCGGCTTGGCTCGACCGCGAGGCCGAAGCCGCCGCTCGGGCCGAGGCGGCGGAGCGAGAGGCCACGACCGTCGTGCAGCAGGTGTCCGGCCTGCGCGAGGAATTGACGAGGCTGCGCGCCCAGCGTGACGAGCTCGTCAGCGAGTTGCAGGGCCTGGAAGCTCGGTGGCACGCACTGGAGGTGGAAACGCCTGCCAACGAGGGAGCGCCAGAATGAACTGGGTCCTGCCCGAACCGTCTGTCGAGTTGCTGCTTGGGGGCTTCCTCCTCCTGTTGGTGCTGGTGGCGACGACGATGTCGCTTGCCGCCAGCAATGCACGAGCGTGGCGAAATACGCCGCTGGCCGCAGACCTGCCCGACCTGGAATCGCAGCTAAGGCAACGGCAGGAACGGCTCCGCGACCTCGACGCGGCGATCCAGCGCAGAGAGGGTGAACTCCGCAAGCGGGACGACCTCGCCGCGGAGATCACCCATTTGGAGCGCCGGCTGGAGGAACTGCAGGCCGAGATTGCCGCGCTGCCCGAAGGGCAAGAAGAGGTGGCGGCGCTCCGAAGGGAGATCGGCGAAGTGCTGGAGCAACGCGCCCAGGCTGCGGAGGCGTTGGCGGCGGCCAAAGCGGAGCTGACGCAGGCCAAGGAGCAAACGCAGGACCTGGAACGGCGAGCCGAGGCGGCCGGGGTGCGGGCCCAGGCCCTGGAGGACCGCGAGGCCGAGCTTCGCCGCCTGTTGAGCACGCTGGAGCCCGAGGCCGACGAGGCCCGCAGATTGCGGGAGGAGCTGTCGTTGCTGGCGGGACAGCGTGATGAGCGCCGGGGGGAACTCGACCGCATCGGTGCCGAACTCGCCCATCGCAAGCAGTCGCTCGAGTCGCTGCAGCGCGAGATCGAGGCCGCCAAGAAGGCGGCGGACGAGCTGAAGGGGCTCGCGAACGAGCGAGATCGTTTGCTGATGGCAATCGATCGTCTCCGTGACGACGAACGAGAGCTACAGAGCAAGGTCGACGACCTCCGCGCGTGGATCGCGGCGAATGGGAGCGCTGCTGTCGGCTCCGCGGGTGGAGATGATCGGGAATCGCTGCTGAGCGACCTGACGAAGGTGCCGGCGTGCCTTCGCTCCGGACCTATCGGCGACGCGCGCAGCCCGATGTCCGAAACGGAAGCCCTGCACGAGGTCAACACCTACCTGCGCGGTCACGGCCTCCGCTTCGAGGATCGCACGGTCAAGGCGTTCCATACCGCGCTCAAGATCGCCGAGCACAGCCCGATGACGGTGCTCGCCGGCATCAGCGGCACCGGCAAAAGTCAACTGCCGCGCCGCTACGCCGAAGCGATGGGCATGCACTTCCTGCAGATCGCGGTGCAGCCGCGCTGGGACAGCCCGCAGGACCTCCTCGGGTTCTACAACTACATCGAGCGCGGCTACCGTGCGACCGAGCTGGCCCAGGCCATGGTGCACCTGGACGGTTTCAACTGGGAGGCGGAGAGCAAGCCGTTCGAGGGCCGGCTCCTGCTGGTCCTGCTCGACGAGATGAACCTCGCCCGCGTCGAGTACTACTTCTCGGAATTCCTGAGCCGCCTGGAGGCGCGACCGCCTGCCAATCAGGTGCACGAAGCCGCGCGCCGGGCCGCCGCGGAGATCGCCATCGACGTTCGCACGGCGGCAAAGCAGGAGGCCTACCGCGTGTTCCCCGACTACAACCTGATCTTCACCGGGACGATGAACGAGGACGAGAGCACGCAGGCGCTGTCCGACAAGGTCCTGGACCGCAGCAACGTCCTTCAGTTCAGTCGCCCGAAGGATTTTGCGGAGCCGGCGCCGACAGAGAGCCCGACGGTGTCGGAGAGATGGCTTCGCGCCGGAAGCTGGCGGTCGTGGGTCAGGCCGGGAAGCGCGCTGCAGGGGGCGGAAGCGGACAAGGTCCGCAACGTCGTGGCCCGCCTGAGCGACATCATGTCCGAATGCGGCCGAGGGTTCGGGCATCGGCTCAGCCACGCGATCCACGCATACGTGGCGAACTATCCGGCCGAACGCCACAGGCCGATCGACGATGCCCTGGCCGATCAGATCGAGGCGCGCATCCTGCCGAAGCTGCGAGGGTTGGAGGTCGAGCCCCACGGTGAGCCTTTGCGGAAACTGTAGGAACTGATCACGAACGAGCTCGGCGACCGAGAGCTTGCGGACGCTTTGAGCCATGCGATCGTGCGGGGCGAGCGTTCGGGGTTGTTCGTTTGGGGTGGTCGAGGAGGATAGAAGCGTGGCCATTCCGCCGGAGGTGCTGCTGCGCCCCTGGGCGACGCTGCGAGACGGAAATCGCTGCGCCATCGCCAGTGGGACCGAAGTCTGCGTCGAAGTGGCCGATGCCGTTGCCCTGTTCCACGGCCCAGATACGAAGCTGGCGGGGAGGCGGTACCAACCAGTGGTCGACCTCAGCGTCGCGCTCGACCACCAGCGCCACGCCTCTTTCTCAGCCATCCCGTTCCCGGCATCTCCGAGCGCAGGTCTGGACTTGCAGGTCGGCGATGCGGCCCTCCGCGTTCGGTGGCCGCACGCACCCGCGCGGCCACCGGCCAGCCTGGAGCCGGCGACGTCGGACGAACGTCGCGCCGTGGCCGCGATGGCCCGGCTCCAGCGCGTGGTCGCTCGCATCCAGGACGTGCGGGCGGCGCTCGACGATCCGGCGCGCCTCTGGGAACGGGTCAGCGAGGCGTGGTCGCGTGCCGACGACGAAGCCGAGCCGGATCGGGACATGATCGTCCGCCACGCTCGGGACATGCGCCGGATCATGCACGAACTGGCAACGCGTCCCCGGCGCGTCCTGCGCCGCGCACCGGCGATGGTGCCGGTCGCCCGGGTGCAGGAGATGGACCGGGCCGCGATGCTCTGGCTCACCCGCCAGCCCGGCCGGACGATGGCGGAACGCGCTGGCCCGGCGCAGCGGGTCCTGGCACCCGCCCGAATGTCCAGCGCGAATACGCTGGAGAACCGCGTGGTGCGCAGCCTCGCCGAACTGAGCCGGCACGTCGCGCGGGAGTACTGTCGGCGCAATCGCAAGGCCAGCCAAAGCACGCGGTTTCGAAGCGTGGCAGCGTACGGCCGACAATGCGGCCGGGTTGCCCACGCGCTGGAAGAGAGCGGCGTGGGCACTGCACCGCCCGGGGTCGTGCCCAACTACGTGCTCAGCCACGACCCGCTCTACCTTAAGGCGTGGACGGCCTATCAGGAACTCCTCCGACGGGAGCGCGAACGCGAAGAGCTCTGGGCCTGGCAGGCGCGGAGCTGGGAGGAGTTCTGCGCGCTTGCGGTGGTCGTCGCGCTTTGGCGACTACCCGGCGCCGCCCTGGTCGCCGCCGCACCCGTCGTGTTCCGCGAGGATCAGCAGTCCGGATCCTGGCTGGACTTCGACAACCCGCTCGCGGTGTTCCACCTCGCGGCAGTCGACTTGGTCGTCGAAGTGCAGGTCCGGCAGCCCAAGCATCGGGATCTGGACCGCCTGTTTGCGCCCGTCTGGCTGCGTGTCGCGAACTTGACCAACGAGTTTTCCCGGCGTGCCGCCATCTGGCCGCTGCATGGATTTGGCGAGGACGCGGTCGCTGGCGATGCAGACGAGGTGCTAGAGGTCGTCCGCGGCAGCCCGCGGCAGCACTCGCTGGTCGCCGGCGCCGTGATCCGTCCTGCCGATCATGGGAGCGACGCGCATCGCCGCGAGAGCGGCGGTCGGTCGGCGTTGTCGCTGACCTTGGGGCCATCGGCACAGGCGCTCCACGACGGGCTCGATAGCTTGGGCCGGTTCTGCGCCGACCTCGTTCGAGCCGGGGCATCCTGATGCGGCGGGTGGTCGGCCTCGATCTGAATGGCTGGCACGATCGCGCCGCGCGAACCTGGTCGCCGTTCGGCGACGACGACCTCGACCCTACGCTGGAGGTCATCGACGGTGGCGTGGATACGGTCGTCGTCTACACCGGCGATCATGCCGAATTTCCAGTCGCGGGGCCGCAGGCGGCCTTGGCACCCCATGGGCGCGGTCCCGGGTGGGGGCTGATCGGACATCGGGAGCGTCGGCTTCGGGTGCGCGATCTGCTCGACCACCTCGCCCAGAGCGACCACGAGCGCGCCGAAGCGGGCCTCGCGGCAGCGGTGGAAGCATTCGGTCGGGGCGCTGAGCGTACGGTTTTGTTGGCGCGCGACGTCGCGGCAACGGACGACGTCGTCCAGGAGCGCCTGCTGCGCGGGTTGCGTCGAGGTGGCGCGCGGCAGCCCTATCTGCTCTGGCGGCCGGTGGCCGTGTGTCTCTTTCTGATCGAGGCCGGCAGGCTCGTCGACGACGGCCAACGCGTCGCCGTCGTCACCCATACGACCGAAGGTTTGGATGTCCAGCAGCTGACGGTACGCCGGGTTGCCGACAGCTCGGTCCTGGCGCCGGAACGAACCGCGGTCGGTAACGCCTGCCCTTGGCCCGGGGGCCTCGGTGAACGCTTGGAGCGAGCCCGCCGAGCGTTGGTCGGACAGCTCGGCGACCTGGAGACCGTGGTGATCGAGACCGCAGTGTGGCCTGCACGAGCCGCCCTGGGACTGCCGTCGATCACGGAGATCGTGCGGCGCGACAACGGCACTTGGCGGCGGCTGGCGTTGCCGTCGGGGCTTCCGTCGCCTCGCCACGCCGTACCGGAAGCGGTCGTCGAGCTGCTGCACGGTGCCGACATGGTGGTGCTCGAGACGCCTGCCTGCGGAGGCGTGCCGGACGAAGTGCAGGCATCCCTCAGTGCCGTCAGCGAGGCGCCGGTAATCGTCGCGCCGCCCGCAGCGGCGGCGATCGGCGCGCGAGTCGCGGGCGAGCGGCTGGCTCGCGGCTTTCCCGTATACCTGGATTTTCTCCCGCAGATTGCGGTCCTGGTGCAGCGGAGCGACGGACCGGCATTCCACGGTCTCGTCGAGGTCGGTGCCACCGTCCCCGCAAACCAAGCCTACCGCACCCGCGAGCCCGCCCGGTTCACGTGGCCTGCCGGGCAGCGGGAGGTGGATGTCTTCCTCCGCAAGGATGGCCACGAGCGCGTGCGCAAGGCGCACGTGAGGGTCGCGGAGGCGCCGCCCGCCCCCGTCACGGTGACCGTGACGCTGGAGCAACGACCCGCGCAGGGGCTCGCCAGGATCGAGGTCCGCGCCGACGACTGGGACTACCTCGCTCGACACGACCTACAACTGGTCTGGTCGGAGATGGAGGACGACTCGCGCTCCGAGGCCGAGCTGATCGAGGCGCACCATCGACCTCCGCCGACTTGCCCACAGCGGATCCTGTTGCCGACGCACCCGTGCGCGTGGCAGGGCACCGATGGCGTCGACGGCCTGAACGCCGTGCTGGAGCGTGCGGATCCGAGCCGTCCGAGCACCTTGGAGCCGGTACTGGAGATCCTGCGGCGGGGCGTCAGGAACTCCGCCGACGGGCAATGGTTCCGCCCGCTCGACTCCGACGGCGACCCGCCGCCGGGTATCGAGGCCTCGGGTCTCGATACCATCCTGGAAGCGACGAGCCGCTGGCTGTTCCTGACACCGGTACCCATGAACAACGATGCGTTGTTGGTGTTGACGTGGTCGTTCGCACGCTGCCCGGAGCCGGTCCAGGACGAGTTGCTGACCGCCCTCGCGGCGCACGGCCATCCTTGGCGGCGACCCCCGAGCGCCGACGTCGTGCTTTGGCACGGCGTTGGCCGCACCGTGACCTCCGACGCGCGACTCCGCACCGCGTTCGATCTGCTCGCCCAAGGTGATCCGCCGCTGGCAACGCAACAGCAGCGGGCTTGCCTCGCGATGTTGCTGACGCGGCGGGATGCTTCGTTCGACGTTCTGTCGCACGAGGAAATCAAGAGTCTCGTCGGGCACGCCGCGAGGATGCTGCGCGAGGCCTTCGGCCAACGCCGGGTCGCGCGCCTCTACGGATACGCACTGGCGATCGTCGGTGGCCTGACGCGCTGGCGTCGACGGGACCCCTTCGCGCTCCTACCGAGCACGGATGTCGACGCCCGCGCCTTGGACGAGGCTTTGGAACTGTTGATCGCGCATCCTCGCAGCCCACTCCGCGAGCAAGTTAGGCAGCGCGAGCTCGAAAAGACGCAGACCATCGCTGCCGTGTTGCGCGGTGAAGCGCACGACCAACGCCTGTTGCTCGAGATATTGGCAGAACTGTAGTCGCGATCTGGGGTTCAACCAGCCAGTCTTGCTCGGCAACTGTATGCAGCTAGGATCTTCGCGTGGCATTGGCTGCGTAGTTCGATGCTGTGGAGAAGCGCTCGGCGCAGCCATTGCCCTCGGGTTCGCGAACGAAGGCGGGTGATCTCTCGAGGCCGAAAACGGCGGCGTCCGCTTCGAAGTCGTCGGACACGAACTGCCGTCCGCGATACTGGCGCAGCTTGGTGCCGGTAGCAGCGCCCTCGGTGACGGTGCCGAAGCCGTGGTGCCCTGCGCGGTCTTGCTGACCACGCCTCCTGCAGAGCCGGATGATCCGCCGCCTAGCGAAAGATCGCCTGGCGGATCGGCTCCGGGGCCTCGAAGTGGGTGGCGCGGCGGGCCGCATGGATGCCGACGCACTCGCCGGAGCCGTGTCGACCAGGACGAGGTCGGCGGCCCCGCGCAGGTCTTCTGACCTGTGCCGCTTCGCGGCTGGATGGCGCAGCCTGTTGGCGCGCAACGGCCAGGGCCAGCCCGGCGTCGGCCATCGGCCCACTCGGCCCTGGCCGGAACTTGGGCCGCGCCACGACCGGCTGACGCCGGTGGTAGATTCTCGCGCGGGCGACACCCCAGACGCGGCGGACCCCGGCGAGCCCGAAGACCCGACGGGCGGAGGGCGAGAGGGTGCGGCTCGCCGCTTCGACCTCCGCCGGGCCAAAGAGCGGCCACCCTCCAGCCGGTCGATCATCGCGTCCGGCAGCTCGGTGGCCATGGTCAGATTGCCGATCTTGGCCTCGAGGCGCGGGATCTCGCCGTCGTGGTCGTCGGCCAGTCGGATCTTCAACGAAGCCTCGCCTGCGGCGAGGAAGGTCTCGCGCCAAGTACTCAACTCCGCCGCCGTAACGTTAGCCTCGCGCGAGGCCAGCTCGATCGGCTCGCCCTTCAACAGCCGTAGCACCGCACCCTGCTTCCGCTTCGCCGACAGCCCCGTCCACCGTCTCGTCCGGCATCCCCACCTCCTCGCTCCCCGCGATCAAGCCGAGTGTGGTGTCTCAACGAACCCTAGACCGGGGGAGGCAGTCTGCCATCGGGTCGCTTCGCACGAGTGGGGTGAAAGTGAGGCGAGAGTTGGCCTCAGAGCCCACGATTACGCCAGATTTTGAGGCGTGGAGCCGGCGTTTCTCCGCCATTATTGGGATCCGCCCCTACGTTCACACCGTAGGGGTCGCTGGTTCGATCCCAGCACCGCCCACCATGATTGCCGCGGCTTGCGGCAGCGGCACCCGTCCGGGGGCTCCCCACCCTTTGTGAAGCGGCCGCCGCCGCGGCCCGCAATGCCTGGCGTTTTCGACCTCCAGGACCGCGTCACCGCGAGCATTGTCGGCGGCATCGGCGTTGGCCGGCATGGGCCAGGCGCGCCTGCTCGCCGGCCGCTCCGCTCAAGCCGCCTTGGCGGACCTCGGCAGGTCGAAGACGTGGCTTTGGCCGACCGGGATCTCCCGCGCGACGTCGCCCACCTGAACCTTGACGGCGTGGCCGCGGCCGTGGGTCAGCACGGTGACGCGCAGCCGTCCGTCCTGCAGATGCACCTCCAAGGGCGTCTCGCGAAACACCAGCGGCATGGCGAGCCCGTTCAGCCGCCCGGTCAGCTTGGGCGCGAAGATCAGGGTATCGCCGCGGATCTCGCTGCCGAGATAGGCGCGCTGCACGAGGTCGAGGGTGCCGGCCATCACGCCCATATGGATCCCCTCGCGGGTGGTGCCGCCCTGGATGTCGCCGACGTCGCTCTCGAGCGCGGCGAGAAAACGTTCCCACGACGCCTCGGGGTCGAGATCCGCCTCGACCGCCGCGTGCACGATCAGGCTCAGGGTCGAGCCGTGCGAGGTCCGCCGTTCGTAATAGTCGACGTTGCGGCGGACCAGGTCGTCGTCCCACGCGTAGCCCAGCCGGTCGAACAGCCGGCGGAGGCGCGCTTCCGGAAACAGGAAGAACAGCATCAGCGTGTCGGCCTGCTTGGCCAGCTTGTAGTGGTCGGGGCTGTCGCCTTCGGCCTTGAGGATGCGGTCGAGCCGCTGGATGTTGCCGTGGCGCGCGCGGTAGGCGTCCCAGTCCAACTCGTCGAGGTCCGCATAGCCCTCGAACTGGCTGATGATGCCGTCGCCGTGAAACGGCACGAACATCTTGCGGCTGATCGCCTCGAAGCGGGCGATGTCGGCGTCGGTCAGCCCGATCTTGCCGGCGAGCGCGTCGCGGCGCTGCTTGGGCAGCAACTCCAGGAGCCGCAACACGGTTTCACAGATCCAGGCCACCATCACGTTGGTGTAGGCGTTGTTGCGCAGGCCCGGCTCGGCCCGGCCCGGCTCCGCTTCGTGGAACTCGTCCGGCCCCATGACGCCGTGGATTTCGTAGCGCCCGCGCGCCGCGTCGAAATGCGCGATGCTCGACCAGAACAGGGCGATCTCCAGCATCATCTCGGCGCCACCGTCCCAGATGACGTCGACGTCGCCGGTCGTCCGATAATACTCCCAGACGTTGTAGAAGATGGCGGCGTTGACGTGGCGCTGGTTGTGGCTGAGGTCCGGGTCCCACCGACCGGACTTGGGGTTGAGGTGGACGACCTGGGTCTCCTCCGTCCCGTCGCTACCGCTTTGCCAGGGAAACATCGCGCCGCTGTAGCCCTTGGCACGGGCCGCGTGGCGGGCCTCGTCGAGCCGGCGATAACGGTACATCAGGAGTTCGCGGGTGATCTCCGGCAGGCGGTGGTTGAGAAAGGGATAGATGTAGAGCTCGTCCCAGAAGACGTGGCCGCGATAGGCCTCGCCGTTGAGCCCGCGCGCCGGCACCCCGGCGTCGAGATCCGCGGTGTGCGGCGAGCAGACCTGGAGGACGTGGGCGATGTGGAAGCGCAGGAGCTGCTGCACCCGCTCGTTACCGGGGACCCGCACGTCCGCGGTCGACCAGAGCTGGTCCCAGCTGCGTTCGTGGCGGGCGAGCGCCGGGCCGAACTCGCTGTAGCGGGCGACGGCGCGCATGGCGTTGATCAAGGGCTCGCTGATCGCCGAATCGCGCGACGTGTAGAAGGTGGCGAGCTTCTCGATCCGCACCGGTGCGCCGCGTTCCACCTCGAAGCCGAGGGTCTGGTGCACGTAGCCTTCCAACTCCTGGTTGGTGCGGTCGACGGCGATCACCTCGTTGCCGCCGTAGACCCGCGTCCGCGCCGCCTCGGCGACGTAGAGGCGCGACTGCCGGGTGCGCACCAGTAATGCCGTGCAGTCGGGGCCGAAGGTGCGGGTAGTGACGCTGTTGAGGTGTCGCCCCTCCAACTCGCGGTAACGCGGCACGCCCCAATTCTGGAGCCGGCCGTCCAGGGCGGACAGCACCTCGACGCGCCCCGACCAGTTCAGGGCGACGAGCGTCCACTCCAAGGCCCCGAGGTGCTTGTCGGCCATGCTGACGAAGCGGCGGCTCTTCAGGCTCGTCTCGCGGCCGGCGCGGTCGCGGAAGCGGAGCGCTCGGGTGACCACCGCGTGCCGGATGTCGAGTTCGTGGCGGTAGTCGAGCAGTTCGACGTCGTCGAGGCCGATCGGCGGCTCGTTCTCGATCCGGAGCTTGAGGACCAGCCAGTTGGGCATGTTGACGAAGTCCTCGTTGACCACCGGCCGCCCGGCCATGATCGTGGTCGCCCGGTTGAAGCCGCCGTGCACGTAGGTGCCGTGGTAGTGCACGTCGCTCGTGTCGACCCACTCGGCTGCCCCACGCGTGCAGAAATAGCCGTTGCCTGTCGACAGGAGCGCTTCCCGCAGGCCCTCCTCCTCCGGATCGAAACGATCGTAGCCCAGCGTCCAGGTCGACATGCTCTTGCCTTCTCCCTCGCTCCTCGCATCGGCCTAGCGGGCCAACTGATCCAGAAACGTCGCAACCTCGTCGACGTTGCCGAGCACGAAGTCGGCAGCCGTCGTCCGCTCTCCTACCTCCGGGTCGTCGGCGCGGCCGACGAACACGCCGATGCCCTTGCCCTCCAGCGCCCGGAACGCGTCCTCGTCGGTCACGTCGTCACCGACGAAGACCGGCATCACGTCGTCGCGGTCGAGATCTAGGACGTGCAGCAGATGGAGCACCGCCTTGCCCTTGTGCCAGTCGATCTTGGGCTGGATCTCGAACACCATCTTGCCCGGCGTCACCTTCAGCCGGTCGGGATGGGCTGCCAGCAGTTCGTCGACCACCGCCTTGATCTTGGCTCGGTCGCGTTCCCCGACGAGGCGGTAGTGCGCGGCGACGGACACTTTCTTGGGCTCCACCAGCGCACCCTCGATCGGGTCCATCACCTCGTGCAGCCGCGCCTTCACCTCGGCCAGAAGGTCGGCGAAGCCGTCGGCCATGGCGTCGTGCTCGATGGTCCCGGCCTCCGGGCTCCAGATGTCGAAGCCGTGGCTGCCGGCGACGACGAGGTTGTCGAGCCCCATCAGTTCCTGCACCACCTTGCGGTCGCGGCCGCTGACCACGCAGACCGGACAGCGCTCCGCCAAGCTGCGCACCGCGTCGCGCGTCGCCTCGGCGATGACCGCGTCCTCCGGCCGGCCGACGATCGGGGTGAGCGTGCCGTCGTAGTCGAGGAAGACGGCCGGACGCTTGCCGGCCAGTCGGTCCTCGAAGGCTTCGGCTTGGGTCAGTGCGTGCGGCAGGTCGCCGATCTGTCGAGACATGGGGTCCTCCCTCAACGGGTGTTTCGTGCCGCCGATCAGCGGAGCCGGAGGTCGCCGAGATCGGTGACCACGATGTCGGCGCCGCCGGCGCGCAAGGCGGCCGGATCGTCGCTGCGGGCGACACCGACGACGAGCCCGAAGCCGCCGGCGCGGCCGGCCTCCACGCCCGAGATCGCGTCCTCGACGACGACGGCGCGCTCCGGCGCCGTGCCGAGCATCCCGGCGGCGACGGTGTAGGTTTCGGGATCGGGCTTGCCCTTCAAGCGGCGCGCGGCCGCAAGCTTGCCGTCCACCTGGGCCTCGAACAGCCGCTCCAAGCCCGCCACCTCCAGCACCGTGTCGCAGTTCTTGCTGGAGGTGACCACGGCGACGCGCTTGTCCAGTTCCTTGAGCCGGCGGATCAGCTCGAGCGAGGTCGCGAAGACGGCAACACCGTCGTCCCGCAGCAGGTCGTTGAAGAGCACGTTCTTGCGGTTACCGAGGCCGCACACGCTCGCTTCGTCCGGCGGGCTCGTGGGCGTGCCTCGGGGCAGGTCGATGCCGCGCGCGGCGAGGAAGCTGGCCACACCCTCGTAGCGCGGCTTGCCGTCGACGTGACGCACGTAGTCGACCTCGATCGAGAAGGGCTCGAACGGCCGGCCGGTGCGCGCCGCGTGCGCTTCGAGAAACGAATCGAAGGTGCGCTTCCAGGCGGTGGCATGCACGCTGGCGGTATCGGTCACGACGCCGTCGAGGTCGAACAGCCAAGCGTCGTAGGCGTCGGTGTCGATCGCGGTGCTGGTCATCGCTCGTCCCTCCCTCGGGGGATGGTGCGAGAACGCCGATGGCGGCCCGGTCGTTCCAGGGTCGACGGCCGAGCCGCTCACCGGAAGCCCCCAAAAAGGGTCGTTGCCGGCGGCGTGCGCGAACCGCCGTCACCTGCGCCACATGGCCACTTGCGTCCGTCGTCGGCATCGGCACGTTGCGCCGCTCGACGTGCAGCAGGAAGGGGTGCCCGATGGCGGAACGGTTCGGGGTGATGGTGTGCGGCCACGGCTCCCGCTCGAAGGCGGCGGTGGACGAGTTCGCCGTGGTGGCCGAGCGGCTGCGCGCGCACTTTCCCGACTGGCCGGTCGAGTACGGCTATCTGGAGTTCGCCAACCCGGTCATCCGCGACGGGCTGGATGCCTTGCGCGGCCAGGGCGTCGACCGCATCCTCGCGGTGCCCGGCATGTTGTTCGCCGCCGCCCACGCCAAGAACGACATCCCGTCGGTGCTCAACACCTATCAGAAGACGCACGGCATCCGCGTCGACTACGGCCGTGAGCTGGCGGTGGACCTCAAGATGATCCGCGCCGCCGGCGCGCGCATCCAAGAAGCCGTCGATCGGGCCAACGCCGAACTCGGCGCCGTGCCGAACCACGAGTTCTGCCTCGTCGTGATCGGCCGCGGCGCCTCCGATCCCGACGCCAATTCCAACGTATCGAAGATCGCCCGCATGCTGTGGGAGGGCATGGGCTTCGGCTGGTGCGAGGTGGGCTATTCGGGCGTCACCTTCCCGCTGGTCGAACCGTGCCTGGAGCATGTCGCCCGGCTCGGCTATCGGCGAGTGGTCGTGTTCCCCTACTTCCTGTTCACCGGCATCCTGGTCGACCGCATCTACGGGTTCACCGACCGCGTCGCCGCCGCCCACCCGGACATCCAGTTCGTCAAGGCGGGCTATCTCAACGACCACCCGCTCGTGGTCGAGACCTTCGCCGACCGGGTGCGCGAGATCCTCGAGGGTTCGAACCTGATGAACTGCGCCATGTGCAAGTACCGCGCGCAGGTGCTGGGCTTCGAGCACGAGGTGGGCACACCGCAGGAGAGCCACCACCACCACGTCGAGGGCAAGGGTGCGTCGGCCCCCGGCTCCAGCGTCGCGGACTGCACTTTGTGCGACACCTTCTGCACCGGCGCCTGCCGCGTGGTCGACCACGGTCACGGCCACGGGCACCATCACCACGGGCCGGACACGGACCACCACCACCATCCGGTCTATCCCCACGCCGACCACCCGCTCGGGCCGAGCAGCGTGCTCCGCGACCGGTCGAAATCGAGGTAGCAACGAGGAAAGCAAGAGGGTCGCAAGCAGCGGAAAGCCCTCGCCGCTTGCCCTCAGCCCTGGCTGGCGAAGCCCTTGCCGGCGGCGGTGTAGGCGCCGCGGGGCGGGGCGAAGACGTCGAGGATGCGGGCGCCCGACGGCCCGGCGATGAAGTTGTGCGGGGTGCCGCCCGGGATCATGCAGACGTCGCCTTCGGCCACGTCGTGGTCCTCGCCGCCGACCACCAGCACACCGCCGCCCTCCAGCACCACCGCCCACTGCTCCTCGTCGTGCCAGTGTTCCTCGCCGGCGGCGTTGGGCGAACAGGTGAGGACCGACATCATCGCCTGCTTGCCCCAGAAGAGCTGGGTCTCGATCCCCGGCGCCAACTCGCGCACGAGTCCGCCCTCGGGGTTGGCGACGTTGAATCGGATGCTGTCGGTCATGGTGAGCCCTCCCTTCCACTCGCCAGGCACGCTAACGCAAGCGAGGGCGCTGTCCAGCCAATCAGGGGCGGAGATACCAACCCAAGGTAGCGGCAACGAGGGCACGCGCGAGGAACGGCGCCTCGTCGGCGGCAAGGTCCGCCGGTCGCTCCAGACCGTAGAGGAAGCTCGTCCAAGGTTCGTGCAAACCGTCGACCCGCACCGCCTGCGACAGCACCTCGAGCACGCCCAGCCGCTGGAACGGCGGCAGGTCCGACCAGATCCGGTCGAAATCGGCGATGCGCACGACCTCGGTGCAGAGCACGGGCGCCAACAGAGCGAGGTCCGGCTCGGCGCCGGCCCGGCAGGCGCCGTCACGGATCTCGGCGAGGTCGCGGTCGGCCTCGGCCTCGCGCTCGGCGAGATAGGCGAGGAGCGGCGCGAGATCGCCCGCCAGTTCCTCCGGCAGGACCGCCGGAGCGACCGCCTGCCACGGGGCCAGCGAAGCGACGCCTCGAAGCTGGCTCCAGAGATCGACGGCGGTGAACACCGCGACCGACCACGACCAGTCGGCGGCGCCATCCGTCGCACCGGCGAGATCGTCGCCGGCGGCGACGCGCTCCGCCAGATCGAGGGCGTAGAGCATCGCTACCTGGTCCGGATCGGCCGGGGCGAGCAGGCCCAACTCGTCGAGCTTCGCTGCGGCGGCGGCGCGCAGGCACCCCACCTCGGCGCCGTCGTCGCAGGCCCTGAGCCGGCCGAGCGCGGGCACCGCCCTGATGCGGGCTTCCAGCTCGTCCCTGGCCTGCTCACGTTCGGCCAACGTCTGCGCATCGACCGCGGCCAACGCCTCCAGCTCCTGGCGCAACGCGTCGAGGTTCGCGACGCGCGCCGCCGCCTCCGGGTGCAGGAGTTCCACCGCGCGGGCGGCTGCGGCACTGCCGGCGTGCTGCTCCAGGATGCGTCCGAGCAGCGCATCCGCGCGCTCGACCAGGTCCAGCCGGGCGCGCGTGTCGTCGGTCTCGTCCAGGGCCGCGAGCGCTTGGATCGCCTCGACGAACAGCCGGTTGGCCAAGTCGTCCGCCCACGCCGGCGTGGCCGCGAGGACGAGGGCCAGGAGGCCCGCGGCGAGCGTGCGATGCGACATCGGTCCCCTCCAAAGGCAGCAGCCGGCGCCGGGGCGGCTGGCTCCGACGGCGCGGGTGGCCTACATCAAGAGCATGGATGGGTCCAATGGCGATGTGATCGTGGTCGGTGGCGGGCCGGCGGGGCTGACTGCGGCCCTGGCGCTGGCCGTGGCGGGCCATGACGTCACGATGGTCGATCCGAACCCTGAGGCACGGCCGCCGGTTGGTCGGACCACCGCCATCATGGCACCGCAGGCGCTCCTGCTGCACGAACTCGGCGCGTGGCCGGGGCCGGCGGAGCGGGCGGAGCTGGCCGGGCTCAGGATCGTCAACCGCGTCGGCAGCGGCGGTGCCGCCGACGTGACCTTCCGCGCGGAGGAGTTGGGCGAGCCCTGCTTCGGTTGGAATGTCGCCAACGCGGCCCTGGTCGACGCCCTGGCGCGCGCCGCGCGGGGCCGCGTTCGCGTGGTCGCGGCCCGGCTGGACGCCATGCGGCGCCGGCAGCGCCATTGGGAACTCGTGCTCGACGACGGCCGCGAACTGCGCGCCGATCTCGTCGTCGGCGCCGATGGCAAGCGTTCGGCGGTGCGCGGCTGGCTCGGGATCCGCGCACGGACGCACGACTATGGCCAGAAGGTGACTACGGCACTGCTCCACCACGACCGGGCGGCCGGCGACGTTTCGGTCGAGGTGCACAAGCCCGGCGGCCCGTTCACCACCGTGCCCGCCGGCCAGCACCGCTCCAGCCTCGTCTGGCTCGAGACGAGCGAGGTTGCGGACGCGATCGCGGCGCTGGACGATCAGGACTTCGCGCTCGCGGTCGAAGCCGAGAGCGAAGGGCGGCTCGGCGTCGTGACGGCGGTCGAGGGTCGCGGGCTGGTCCCGGTGATCGGCCTGCTCGCCGATCGGGTGACGGCGCCGGGCGGGTTGGTGCTCGGCGAGGCGGCGCATGCGGTCTCGCCGCTCGGCGCCCAGGGCTTCAACCTGACCCTGCGCGACTGTCGGGCCTTGCTCGATCTCGCCCGGACGGCGCCGAACGCCGCCGCGCTGGCGACGGCCGATACGCTGAAGGCCTACGAACGTCGCCGGCTCGCCGAGACGCGCGCCGTGTTCTGGCTGATCGACGGGTTGAATCGGGCCGTGCTGAACCCCGAGCCGACGTTGGGCGTGCTGCGCGGCCTCGGCCTTCGGTTGGTCGGCGGACTGGAGCCGCTCCGCCGCCAGGTGATGCAGCGACTCCTGTCGAGCAGCCCGCTCGCGGTCTGACTCCCCCTGGCCGCGGCGAACGGCCGGCCTACCTCACGGCTCCCGACTTGGCTTCGAGGGCTTCGCCGATGGACGACCACCGACAGCGCCTCACCGTCTACTACAACGGCGCCTGCCCGATCTGCGGTGCCGAGGTGCGGCACTATCGCCAGCTCGCCGCTCGCGACGGTGCGGCGCTCGACTGGATCGACATCAGCCGCGACGGCGATGCGCTCCGGCCCTACGGCATCGACGCGGCGGGCGCCGAACGCCGGCTCTACGCCGTCCTCGACGACGGACGCTTGCTCGCCGGGGTGGACGCCTTCCAGGCGCTCTGGCGGCGGCTGCCGCGCTATCGCTGGCTCGCTCGGCTGGTGGGCATTCCCGGCCTGCGTACGATCGCCACGATCGTCTACGAGCGTGTTCTGGCACCGCTTTTGGTGAGCCTGAACCGGTGGCGCGCGGCAAGCGGCTGAAGCCATCGGCGCGCCACGCCACCTCCGGTTGCAGTGGCGGCAGGCCGCGCCGCGCAAACGCTCGCTTGACCGCCGCTGTCGCTTGTCCAAGCATCGGCGACGATCCTTCTGCTGGGAGAGCATCGTTGCGCAAGACCTTGATCGCGGCCATTGCCGCGCTGGCCATGGGTGGCGTCGGCGCCGCCAAGGCCGAAACCCTTCGCATCGGCGTCGAAGGCGCCTATCCGCCCTTCTCCAGCATCACGCCTGCGGGCGAGCTGGAAGGCTTCGACATCGACATCGCCGAGGCACTCTGCGAGGAGATGGGCGTCGAGTGCGTTCTGGTGGACCAGGACTGGGACGGCATCATCCCGGCGCTGCTGGCTCGTCGCTACGACGCCATCGTCGCGTCCATGTCGATCACCGAAGAGCGCAAGCAGGTCGTCGACTTCACGAACAAGTACTACCACACGCCGGCCGCCTTCGCGGCGCGCGAGGGCAGCGAGTTCGACTTCGACGGCGACCTGGACGGCGTGCGCATCGGCGTGCAGCGGGCGACCACCCACGACACCTACGTCACCGACAACTACCCGCGCGCACAGATCGTCCGCTACGGCACGCAGGAGGAGGCCAATCTCGACCTCGTCGCCGGGCGGATCGACATGATGCTGGCCGACAGCATCGCGCTCGACGAGGGCTTTTTGAAGACCGATGCGGGTCGGGGTTTCGAGTTCGTGGGTCCGCGCCCCACCGACCCGCGCTGGTTCGGCGAAGGTGCCGGGATCGCGGTCCGCAAGGGTGAGGACGAGTTGCGCGAGCGGTTGAACGCCGCCATCGCCGGCATCCGCGAGAGCGGGGTCTACGACGAGATCCAGTCCCGCTACTTCGACTTCGACATCTACGGCGAGGACTGAGGCGGGCGTCCCGTGTTCGAGCTGATCGGGCTGGACCTCAGGGGTTACGGCCCGCAGCTCCTCGCGGGGACGCGGATGACGGTGGTCGTGGCGCTGGCTTCGTTGGCGCTCGCCGTCGTGCTGGGCATGATCACCGCTCTTGCCAAGCTCGCGGGCGGCAGGGTCGGACGGGCCATCGCCGGCGTCTACACCACCGTCATCCGCGGCGTGCCCGACCTCGTGCTGATGCTGATCATCTTCTACGGCGGCCAGCTCCTGGTGAACGACCTGGCCCGCATGGTCGGCCACACGGGCTATGTCGACCTCGACCCGATGACCGCCGGCATCGCGACCATCGGCTTCATCTTCGGCGCGTATATGGGCGAGACGTTCAGAGGGGCGATCCTGGCCGTGCCGCACGGCCAGATGGAGGCGGCGACCGCCTTCGGCATGCGGCCACGGCAGGTGTTCTTCCGCATCACCCTGCCGCAGATGGTCCGCCACGCCCTGCCGGGCTTCGGCAACAACTGGCTGGTGCTGTTGAAGACCACGGCTCTGGTCTCGATCATCGGCCTCGACGACATGATGCGGAAGGCAGCCCAGGCGGCCGGCGCCACGCGCGAGCCCTTCACCTTCTACCTCGCCGCCGCGATCATCTACCTGATGCTCACCACCGTCTCGATCCTGGCGCTGCGCTGGGTCGAACGGCGCGCCGATGTGGGCCACCGCTGATGTCGTGGGAGGTCATCGGCGCCAATCTGCCGCTCTACGTCCAGGGGCTGTGGACCACGGTCTGGCTGGTCGGCCTGTCGCTCCTGATCGGGCTCGTCCTCGCGCTGCCGCTCGCGGTGCTGCGGGCCTCCGGCAACTGGCTCCTCGCCGGCCCCGTCTGGGCCTACACCTACGTCTTTCGCGGCACGCCGCTCTTGGTGCAGCTCTTCCTGGTCTATTACGGGCTCGGCCAGTTCGAGGCGGTGCGCGAGAGCGTGCTTTGGCCGTGGCTGCGCGAGGCGTGGTTCTGCGCACTCTTGGCCTTCACCCTCAACACCGCCGCCTACACCACCGAGATCGTCGCCGGCGCCATCCGCACGACCCATCGCGGCGAGATCGAGGCCGCCATCGCCTGCGGCATGTCGCGAGGTCTCAGGATGCGGCGCATCGTCCTGCCGTCCGCCTTCCGCCGCGCGCTGCCGGCCTACGGCAACGAGATCATCTTCATGCTGCACGGCTCGGCGGTGGCCAGCGTCGTCACCATCATCGACCTCACCGGTGCCGCCCGCGTCGTCAACGCCCGCTTCTACACCCCCTACGAGGCGTTCCTCACCGCCGCCGCCTTCTACCTCGTGCTCACCTTCGCGATCGTTTTCCTCGTCCGCGTCGCCGAGCGGCGGCTGCTCGCCCATCTGCACCGATGAAGACGGCGGCGACGGCCGCCTTCTGGCAGACCTATCTGGCGCATCTAGGTGCGGTGGCGGACGGTGAGGACGTGTCGACCTTCGGCGACGACGCCGCGATCAACGCAGCCCTGCTCGCCCTCGTGCGCGTCGGCATCGAGCGCGCGATCGCCGCGCTCGTGCGCGACTTCGAGCGCATCGGCGAGCGCCTGCCGCGCGTCGGTGGCCACGCCGTCGCCGTCGACAGTCGGGGAACGCCGGTGCTGATCTGGTGCACGACGGAGGTGCGCGTCGGCCCGCTGGTCTCGGGTGATGCCGCCTTCGCCTGGGACGAGGGCGAGGACGACCGGTCGCTCGCGAGCTGGTTCGACGGGCACCGCCGGTACTTCGGCCGGCAGGGCGAGCGCGAGGGCTTCGTCTTCGACGAGACCACAACGCCCGTCGTGTTCGAGCGCTTTCGAGTCGTCTGGCCGGAGGCGCTCGCCGATCGCTGAAGAAGACGGCGGCCGGGGCTTCCCGACCGCCGTCAGTGGGATGGAGGCCTGCCGGGTCAGTTCGGCATGCCACCACCCGCCGGAGGTGCCGGCGGCGGCGGGAACTCCCGCTCGCGGAAAGCGAATTCCGGCGCCTCGTCGGCCTCGTCCGGCGTGATCCCGAGGGTCACCTCGTTGCCGTCGAAATCGATCTGCAGTTCGTTCCAGTCGACGGCGATGGGCTTGGCGCCGAAACCGAGGAAGCCGCCCACGTCGATCACGGCGGCAGTCACCGTCCCTTCCCGCTCGTCGATCAAGAGGTCGGTGATGGTCCCCACCACCGAATCGTCCGGGGCGCGCACGGTGGCGCCGATCACCCAGTCACCGCGCAGTTCGCTCATGTCCTGCGTGTCGCGAATCACCTCTTGGGTCAGCGCCTGGCTCGCGGCCATGGTCACGAAACCGGCCATGGCGATGCCGAGGGTGCTCGTCGTCGTCCGCATCGGATGTCTCCTTCGTGGCCTGACGACGGCGCGGTACGCCGCCGCATGCCCTACCGACACGCGTGCCGGCCGAAGGTTCCACCGTTACGGCCTCAGCGAACCACCTCGCCGCGTGCTGGGTAGTTGCGTTGCACGACGAAGTCGGTCGCCTTCAGGATGTCGGCGAAGGCCGGCCGCGCGAAGGGCATGGTCTGCACACTGGCGAAATAGAGCGTGCCGTCGGGCCGCACCAGGAAGAGGCCCGGCTCGAAGAAGGCCGCCGGCTCCTCGACACCGCTGGAGGTCTTGCCGATCCCGGCCGAGACGTAGAGACCCCAACGGTCGGCCTCCGCCAGCGCTACGCCGTAGCCGAGACGGAGGTGCTCCAGCTTCCAGCGGTCGTACGCGGCGGCCGCGCGCTCGGCGTCGTCGCCCGACAGCGCCACGACGTCGAGGCCGCGCTCCGCGAACGCGCCGACCAAGCCGTCCAGCTCCTTCAGATAGACGCCGCAGATCGGGCAGTGCAGGCCGCGGTAGAAGACGACGAGCGTGAACCGCTCGGGTGCCGGCTCGTTGAGGGTCCAGGTGCCGCCCCCGACCAGGGCAGCGGACAGGGCGGGCACGGGCTGGCGAGGCATCAGGCGGGTCATGGTTGGGTCCTTTCGATGAGGTCTCGAGGGCGAAGGGCGGTGAAGGCGGTGGCCACGGCCATGCCGCGCGCGACCGGAGAACGATCGAGCCGGGCCAGCACGCGAAGTCCTTGCGCCACGGCGACGAGCAGCGCCGCCGCGGCCGCAGGCGTAACCTCCGGCCGCAGTTGCCCCCGTTGCGCGGCGCGCTCCAGCACGTGGACGAGGCGTGCCTCCAGCCGGTCGACGGCGGCGTCGATGGCCAAGCGGACGGCTGCATCGTGCGGCGCCCGCTCGATCGCCGTGTTGGTGACGAGGCAACCCGGCGCCGGTGCCGACGGGTTCGCTCGGGCGAGCGCACGGAAGACCGTCTCGACGGTGGCGAGATCGGCGTCCGGTGCCTCGAGCGGGGCGAAGGTGTGGGCGGACACCGTGGCGCCGTAGTGGGCGAGCACGGCCTCGAACAGACCCTGCTTGCTGGCGAAGGCGGCATAGAGGCTGCCGCGCTCCAGGCCGGTCGCAGCGACCAGATCGGCGATCGACGTCGCTTCGAAGCCCTTGGCCCAGAAGGCGGCCATGGCGCGGTCGAGCACGGCGGTGCGATCGAAGGTGGGGCTACGGGACATGCGCTGACCATGCCATTCTTGACCGATCGTTCAAGAAAGAACGCAGGTCCTCACCGCTTCGTGATCCGCCCGTCAGCGGCGCAAGCGGGGCAGCAGACCCGGCACGCGGCGCCGATAGTCGGCATAGGCGTCGCCGTAGACGCGCAGGAGGCGGCGCTCCTCCAGCCACGTGCCGACGACGAGATAGGCGGAGCCCCAGACCGCCGTGGCCAGTCCGAGCGGATCGGCCACCAGCCCCCACAGGAGCAGATGGGCGCCGGCGTAGAGCGGGTGGCGGACGCGCGCGCGCAGCCCGTCCGTGACCAGCGGCTCGGGTGCGGTACCTGGTGTCTCCGGCGCGGTGCCCAGAAAACGGGCGAGGTCGTAGCGTCGGCCGCCGCCCCAGAGCAGCCAAAGGCCGCCGAGCAGCATCGCTGCCTGCAGGACCGCGAGCGCCGTCGGCCGCGCGAACGGCTCGACGGCCGACGCCAGGACGAGGCGACCGACCACGAGCACGACGGCAAGGTGGGCGACGGCGATCAGGTTGTAGGCGAGCCGTTGCCAGCGTCCGACCAGTGGCGCCAGCAGGTGCCGGCCGCCGACTCCGGCAAGTGCCGAGTGGCCAAGCCCGAAGCTCGCCCACAGCAGTGCGTAGAGGAGATGGTCGAGCGCGGTCATGGCACCTCGTCGCACGGCCGCGATCCGCTGCAAAGCGCGAGGTCCGTCCGCGGCGGCGCGTCGCCTCTGTTCACGCCGGCAGAGTGCGCTATGTGTGCGACGGTGAACGGAGTGCAAACCATGTATCGCCGCGATCTCGTTCTCTTGGGATTCGAAGGGGTGCTGGTCGACATGACCGCCACCCGCGCCCGCGTCTGGGCCGACGTCCTGGGCGATGCGGGCTACGTCTACGATGCCGACGCGCTGGTGGCGCGGATCGACGGCGTCGCCGATCACGCGGTCTTCGCCAGCATCGAGGCGGAGGTCGGCCGGCCGCTGCCCGACGGCTTGCTTGCCGACCTCGGCCAACGCCTGCGCACCGCCAACGCCACCGAGTTGCAGCCGGTGCAGGAGGCGGTGGGCGCGTTGCGGCGCGTGCGCGTCCAGCAGGCCGTGCTGGCGCTGTCAGCCGCCGACGTGGTTCGCCACGCGCTGGAGAAGATGGGGCTGTGGCGCACTTTCAGCGCCGCCACCTTTACCGCACACCAGGTCGAACGCGTGCCGCCCGCACCCGATCTCTACCAGTTCGCCGCCTCCCAGCTCGGTGTGCCGGCGTCGCGCTGCCTCGTCATCGAGAGCACCGTGCACGGCGTCCGGGGTGGCAAGGCTGCCGGCATGACGGTCTTCGGCTTCGCCGGAGCCGCCCACGTGCTGGCCGACGCGCAGGCGAAGAAGCTGCACGCCGCGGGCGCCGATCTGGTCTTCGACCGGATGCGCGAGCTGGCCCCCCTGGTCGGCGCCCGCGCCGCCTGAGGTCGAACGGCTGGAGCCAGGAGACAGGGGGCTTTTCGCCTCCTGCAACCCCCCTCCGCTTCCGCGACACCGTTCCGGACGTCCGCGTAACGGCTGCGCGACGCGCGGCTAACGCCGCTCGTGGCAGGCTGGGGGCCTGGATCGTAGGAGGGTTCGACATGACCGGCCTCCGTGCGTTCGCTAACCCGACCGCCTCGCGCCGGCGGCTCGCCGTCGCCTTCCTCGACGTGGTCGGTTTCTCCCGCCTCATGGCCGACGACGAGGCGGGCACCTTCGCCCGCTGGAACGAGCTGCGGATGGTCCTGGTTCTGCCGCAGTTGCGCCGCCATGGCGGTACGCTGGTGAAGTCGATGGGCGACGGCCTGCTCGTCACCTTCGCGGAGCCATTGGCTGCCGTGCGCTGGGCGCAATGCGTCCAGGCGGCGGGCCGCCGCAGCCGCCGTCGGCTCGCCGTGCGGATCGCCATCCACGTGGCCGACGTGCTGGTCGGCGACGGCGACGTCGCCGGCGACGGCGTGAACGTCGTCGCTCACCTCCAGCAACGCGCCGCACCGGGCGGCATCCTTCTGACCGAAGCTGCCATGCGGGCCGTAGCCGACGATGCCGGCCTCGTCTTCAGGCCGCTCGGGCCGGTGGCGCTCAAGCACGGCGAGCGCGCGGTCGCCGTGTTCGACCTCGTCACCGAGGGCACGACGGTACCGAGGCTCGATCCGGCGAGCGGCGCGTCCGGGCGGCCGATCGTGGCCGTCCTGCCGTTCCGGGCCGGGAGCATCGCCGACATGGCGGCGGCAACCGCGCTGACGGACGACCTGCGCGCGGCGCTCGGCGGTCGCGGCGAGTTGACGGTGCTCGCTGGAGGCGTCACCGCGGCCTTCGTCGGCCGCGACGTGGATCCGCGCAGCGTCGGCCGCGCGCTGGACGTCGACTACGTGATCACCGGCAGCCTGCGCTGGAGCCGCGGCCACCTGCGTGCCGGCATCGAACTCGACGATGCGGCGAGCGGTGTGTGTACGGCCACGGGCCTGCATACCGTCGGCGGCACCGACGCGCTGACCGCAGCCGAGGGGCTCGCCGAGCGGTTGGCCGCGTGGAGCGTGTCGCAGGTGCGCGCTGCCGCCTTGCGCCGCGCCCGCACGCGCCGGGAGCCGTGCCGTTCCGCCTACGAGCACTGTGTCCTCGGGCTCGCGGCCCTCGAACGGCTCGACCGATCCGGCTTCGAGGACGGCCGTCGCTCGCTGGCGCGGGCGGCGGCGTTGGATGCGACCTTCGCCATGCCGCTGGCATGGGAGGCGCGCGCACTCCTGCTCGCCGTCGACCAGGGCTGGGTGCCGGACGTCGACACGGCGCTCGCCGAGGCGCGGTACCTCGCCCGCGCCGCGGTCCTCCACGAGCCGACGAACCCGCTGGCGCTCGCCACCCTCGGCCACCTCCGGGCGGCGCTCGACGGCGACGACGACGATGCCCTCGACCACCACGCGCGCGCGCGAGCGGCCAGCCCCGGCTGTCCCGAGGCCTGGCTCCTGGCGAGCGCTACCCACGCCTTGCTCGGCCAAGGCGAGATCGCCCGCACCGAGGCAAACCGCGCGATCGGCCTTGCACCGTTCGGACCCTATGGCTTTCTCTACCGGCATCAGGCCGGGCTCGCCGACTACGTCGCGGGCGATCTCGTCGGCTGCCTCGGCTGGTGCCGGCGCGCGGCGGCAGAGGGCCCCGGCTACGTGCCGAACCTTCGCCTCATGGCGGCGGCAATGGTCGGGCTGGGCTGCACGGACGCGGCGCGTGGCGTCGGCGACCGTCTCAGGCGGTCGGCGCCCGGGCCCGGCCTCGCCCACTCGGCGCGGACGACGATGCCGTTCCGCGATCCGCAGGCCAACGCGGCCATGGCGGAGCGGCTGCGCATGGCCGGCGTGCCGACGTGAAGGCCGGTGTCAGGCGGGTGGCTCGGCACCCACCTGCTCGACGATGCGGCCGTAGTGCTCGGGCCGGCGGTGGCGGGCGAAGTCGAAGATGGTGGTCTTGCCGAAGGTGCAGGCGTCGAGGTCGATGTCGGCGACGATCACCTCGTCGTCCTCGGTCTCGGCCTCGACGACGATCTTGCCGTTCGGGTCGACGATCAACGAGCCGCCGATCAAGGGGTGGCCGTCCTCGTCGCCGGCCTTGGCCACGGCCACGCCCCAGGTGGCGTTCTGGTAGCAGCCGGCCTGGACCGAGAGGCGGTTGTGAAACAGTCGGTCCTGCGGTCCCTCGTCGGCACGCTGCGAGTTGAGGCTCGGCGTGTTGTAGCCGAGCATGACGAGTTCCACGCCCTGGAGCCCCATCACGCGCCACGCCTCGGGCCAGCGCCGGTCGTTGCAGATGCACATGCCCATCACGCCGCCCATGGTGCGCCACACGGGAAAGCCCAGATCGCCCGGTTCGAAATAGCGCTTCTCCAGGTGCTGGAAGCTGCGCTCGGGGTCGAACTCGGCATGGCCGGGCAGGTGGATCTTGCGGTACTTGCCGACGATCTCGCCCTTGCGGTCGACCAGGATCGAGGTGTTGAACTGCCGGCCCTCGGGCGTCAACTCGGCATAGCCGAACGAAAAGCCCACGCCCAAGGCCTTGGCCCGCTCGAACAGCGGCTGCGTCTCGCGGCTGGGCATCTCGCGCTCGAACCAGCCGTGCAACTCGGCCCGATCCTCGATGAGATAGCGCGGAAAGAAGGTCGTGAGCGCCAGCTCCGAGAAGACGACGAGGCTGGCACCCTGCCCGTGCGCGTCCTCGAGCATGGCGAGCAGGCGGCGGACGACCTGCTCGCGCGTCTCGGCCTTCTGGATCGGCCCCTGCTGGGCGGCGGCGATGCGAAAGCGGCGAGGCTCGGTCATTGGGGCTCCGTATAGACGTAGGGACGTTCGCTGGTCGGCACGAGCAAAAGCACGGACCAAACGGCGACGATATAGCCGATGGTGGCCGTCAGGGGTGCAGCGAACGAAAACGCGGTGCCGAGCATGGTCAAGACCGCGACCGTCTTCCAGCCGGGAAAGCCGAGGTCGCGCACCCGCTTGGCGATGAGGTTGAAGAAGCCGAACGTGAGCAGGCCGGCGACGGTGGCGACGACGCCCGCCACGAGGAAGCCCAGGACCTGCACGAGGGTGACGGCGACCGACGGCGGCTCGTCGCCGATCAGTGCCTCGCTGGCCCACACCAGTCCGTTCACCAGGGCGACGGCCAGCCCGCAGCCCACGAGCACCTGGGCGACGCCCCGCGCGAACGCGCCGCGTGCCAGGCGCCCGGTCTTGCTCTCGCCGAACACCAGGCCGACGAACGGATGCGGGCGGCGCTCTGCCGGCATCAGCCCGCCGCGAGCAGCACCGTCCCGACCGCCGCCACCGCCGCTGCCTGGGTCGGGTCGATCACCGGCACGCCGAGCGCCTGCTCCAGCCGCACGCGGTAGCGGCTCATGCCGGCACAGCCGAGGACCACCACGCCGGCGCTGTCCTCGTCGCGCAGCGCCATGGCCGTCGCCAGCAGCTTGTTCCAGGTGCGGTCCTCGTTGGCGAGGTCCGCCACCGAAAGCTCCAAGGCCCGCTCGCCGGCAAGCCGCGCCGTCAGTCCCTGCTGACGCAGCGTGCGCAGATGGCCGGGGATCGAGCGCTCCAGGATCGCGACCACGCCGAAGCGGTCGCCGCGTTGCAGGGCCGCCAGCGTGCCGCTCTCGCCGATGCCGAACACGGGCTTGCCCGTCGCCTCGCGGCAGACCATCAGCCCCGGATCGCTGTAGCAGGCGATGACGAAGGCGCTCGCCTCGCTGGTGGTCACGATCCGCCGCAGCGGCAGCACCACGGCCGCGGCGTCCGCTTGGCACTCGATGCCGAAGGGGCCTTCCGCCAGGGTCATGCAGCGGATCGAAGGCCCGCCCGCCAGCCGCAACGGCGCCACCGCCGCATCCAGCCCGGCCGTCACCTCGGGGTTGGAATTCGGGTTGATGATCAGGATTTCGCCCGTGGCCATGGTTCCGGTCCGTCCCTCGTGCTAGCCGTCGATCTCCCTGACTTAAGCCGGAGACGCGCCCGTGACCATGCTCGACCTCGTCATCAAGAACGGCCGCGTCGTGACCGCCGTCGACGCCTACGACGCCGACGTCGGCATCAAGGACGGCCGCGTCGCGCAACTCGGCACGGGCCTCGAAGGCGTGCGCACGCTGGATGCGAGCGGCAAGCTGGTGCTCCCCGGCGGGATCGACAGCCACTGCCACATCGAGCAGCTTTCCGCCGCCGGCGTGCTCAATGCCGATACCTTCGAGAGCGCGACCGGCGCGGCGGCGCTCGGCGGCACGACGACCGTGATCTCCTTCGCCGCCCAGCACCTCGGCACCCGGCTTGCCACGGTGGTCGACGATTATGCGGCGCTCGCGGCGAAGGGCGCCATCGTCGACTACGCCTTCCATCTCAGCCTCGCCGACCCGCGGCCCGACGTGCTCGACGACGATTTACCGCCGCTGGTGGCGGCCGGCCACGGCTCGCTCAAGATCTTCCTCACCTACGACCGGATGCGTCTCGACGACGGCCAGGCGCTGGCGGTGCTGGAGGCGGCCAGGCGGCACGGCCTGATGGTCTGCATCCACGCCGAGAACCACCACATGATCCAGTGGATCTCGAACCGCCTGGTGGAGCGCGGCTACACGGCGCCCAAGTACCACGCCGTCAGCCATCCGCGCCTCGCCGAGGCCGAGGCCATCGACCGGGCGGCGGCGATGAGCCTGTTGCTGGACCAGCCGGTGATGATCTTCCACGTCTCCTGCGTCGAGGGCGTCGCTGCCGTGCGTCGGGCGCGGGCCGCCGGCGCCAAACTCTTCGCCGAGACCTGCACCCACTACCTCGTGCTGACCAAGGACGACCTCGACCGTCCCGGCGGCGAGGGGGCGAAGTGGATCTGCAGCCCGCCGATGCGCGAGGCGCACGACCAGGACGCCCTTTGGCACGCCCTCGCCGACGGCACGTTGCAGACGGTGACCTCCGACCACGCACCCTATGCGGCCGACGCGAGCGGCAAGTACGCGGCGGGGCCGGAGCCCGGCTTCAAGCAGGTGCCGAACGGCATGCCGGGCCTCGGCTTCCGGCTGCCCCTCCTGTGGGACGGCTTGGTCAATCGCGGCCACGGCGATGCCCACGCCTTCGTCCGTCTGACGGCGACCGAACCCGCCCGCCTCTACGGCCTCGACGACAGGAAGGGCTCGGTGGCCATCGGCAAGGACGCCGACCTCCTGCTCTGGGATCCGGCCCGCGAGGTGACCCTCACCGCCGCCATCGCCGGCGACCGTACCGGCTACACGCCGTTCGAGGGCATGACCGTCAAGGGCTGGCCGGAGGTCGTCCTGCGTCGCGGCGAGACGGTGGTCCAGGCCGGCGAACTCACGGCCGCCCCCGGTTCCGGGCGCTTCCTTGCCCGTCAGGGCGGCGTCTGCGCCCGCCCCACGGGCAACTTGGCGCCCGAGTTGAACCCCGAGCGCAACTTCGGCGCCACGCTGGCGTAGCGGCGACGGCCGTCCGCCGCGGCGCCTCAGGCGCCGTGCGTGCGCTGGATGAACTGGCGAAAGCGCTCGGATTTGGGGTGGGTGAAGACCTCGTCGGGTGGGCCGTCCTCCTCGATGGTGCCCTGATGGAGGAAGATCGCCCGGTCGGAGACCTCGCGGGCGAAGCCCATCTCGTGGGTGACGACGATCATCGTGCGACCCTCGGCGGCGAGGTCGCGCATCACGCGCAGGACCTCGCCGACCAGCTCCGGATCGAGCGCCGAGGTGGGCTCGTCGAACAGGAGCACCGCCGGGTGCATGGCCAGGGCCCGGGCGATGGCGGCGCGCTGCTGCTGGCCGCCCGAGATCTGCGCGGGGTAGGCGTCCTTTCGGGCGTGGATGCCGACCTTCTCCAGCAACGCCTCGGCCTCGTCGACGGCCTCCCGGCGCGCGCGGCCAAGGACGTGGATCGGCGCCTCGATCACGTTCTCCAGCACGGTCAGGTGCGACCAGAGGTTGAACTGCTGGAAGACGAAGCCGAGGCGGGTGCGGAAGCGCTCGAGCTGGCGGCGGTCCACCGGCTCCAACAGGCCGCCCACGTCCTTCAGCTTCAGCTCCTCGCCGGCGACGACGATCCGCCCCCGGTTCGGCCGCTCCAAGAGGTTCACGCAGCGGAGGAACGTGCTCTTGCCCGAGCCCGACGCCCCGAGCATGGCGATGACGTCGCCCTGCCGTGCCGTGACCGAGATGCCCTTCAGCACCTCGACCGCGCCGAACCGCTTGTGGATGTCGTGCGCCTGGAGGGCGAGTTCGGGCATGCTTCCCTGCTCCTAGCGGCCGGCATCGGGGGGCACGGCCACGAGTTCGGCGATGCTCGCCGCGGGCGTGCCGCCGGGTAAGGTCAGCCCATCCTCGAAACCGATGCGCGTCGCGTAGCCGTCGGCGACAGCCAGCCGCACGATCGGCCGGACGCTGCCGCCTTGGCCGTGCGGGAGGATCGGCAGATCCGCGCCCGCCGCTGCCAACACGGCCCAGGTCGCCCGGTATGCGTCGGCGGTCACCGGCGCGGCCGGGCTCTCGCGCTTGCCGCGCCCGCCGTTCGGGCAGGCCTGGAGGATCGGGCGATACGGCCGGTCAGGCACCGAGCCCGCCACGCTCGACGACGAAGCGGGCGACGTCGGCGACGCCCACCCCGTCCTTCACGTTGGTGAACAGGAAGGGGCGCTCGCCCCGCATCCGTCGTGCATCCCGGTCCATCACCTCGAGACTTGCACCGACCAGGGGTGCCAAGTCGATCTTGTTGATGACCAAGAGGTCCGAGCGGGTGATGCCGGGGCCGCCCTTGCGCGGGATCTTGTCGCCCGCCGCCACGTCGATGACGTAGATCATGAGGTCGGCCAGTTCGGGGCTGAAGGTAGCCGACAGGTTGTCGCCGCCGCTCTCGACGATGACGAGGTCGAGCTTGGGGAACGCCAACCGCAGCTCGGCGATGGCGGCGAGGTTGATCGAGGCGTCCTCGCGGATCGCCGTGTGCGGGCAGCCGCCGGTCTCCACCCCTCGGATGCGCTCGGGTGCCAACGCGCCGGAGCGGGTGAGGAACTGGGCGTCCTCCTGGGTGTAGATGTCGTTGGTCACGACCGCGATCTCGAAGCGGTCGCGCAGGCTCTTGCAGAGCGCGTCGGTCAGCGCCGTCTTGCCGGAGCCGACCGGGCCGCCGATGCCGAGGCGCAAGGGACCGTTGGGAGAGGTCATGAGCGAAACAGCCTCGTGTACTGGGTTTCGTGGCGCATCGAGCAGAGGTCGGCGGTGAAGGTGCAACCGCCGAGGTCGTCGAGGGTTCCGGTCTCGGCCGCGTCGGCGACGGCGGCGACGGCGGCCTCCAGGTCGGCGAGGGTCCGCTGGCCGTCGCTCTGGCCCAAGGGGATCAGCCGCACGCTGGCGGAGACGAGGTTGGCGGCGAAGGCGTGCAGATAGGCGTGCAGCGCCGGCCGCAGCGGTACGCCGTGCGCCGCGGCGGCGACGCCGACGGCGATCGGATAGGCGAGCGGGTCCGCCGCGTCGGACAGGCGCTCGATGCCCGGTGCCGGCCACGACTTGCGGATCGCCTCGCGGAACGCCGCCCCCTGCTGGGTGCTCTCCAGCTTCAACTCGGCCGTCGCGTGCAGCGCCGCACCGATGGCGCGGGCTTCGGCGAGACGGGCCGTGTCCTCGGCGCAGGTTGCCTGCCAGGCGGCGGTGAGCAGGAGGGCGTCGTTGCGGGCGCTGCCGTGGTGCAGGAGGTCCGCGATCCAGTCGGTGAGCGTTGCCCGGTCGGTGACGAGCCCGTCCTCGACCGCCGTCTCCAGGCCGTGGCTGTACGTATAGGCGCCGACCGGGAAGCTCGGGCTGAGCCACGCCATCAGGCGAAACAGGGCGCGTTCAGCCGTGGCCATGGTGGTGCCCGCCGCTATAGGCGCCGCTCTCCGGATCGAAGGGGGCGGTGACGTCGGCGACCGTGGCACCCAGACCCTCCAGCATCGCCCGGATCACGTGATCGCTGCGCATGCGCATGGCGTCGCCGACGAACTGTACCGGCAGATGGCGGTTGCCCAAGTGCCAAGCCACCTTCACCCGCTCGGCGGCGTCGGCGACGGTCACTTCCATGAGGTCTTCCGGCAGGGCTTCGACCAGGATCACGCCGCCGCCGTCGAGGACGAGGCCGTCGCCGTCGCGCAAGGCCGGCACCAGGGCGAGGTCGACCAGGACGGACGTGCCGGCGAGGGTGGTCACCACCTGCCGCCGCTTGCGCCGCCCTTCGAGGTCGAGGGCCACGCGGTCGACGACGCGGGCGGCGTCGACCTCGAAGGCAGGCACGTAGCGGCGCGCGGTCTCCATCAGAACAGGAAGTAACGCTGCGCCATCGGCAGCTCGCTGGCGGGATCGCAGGTCAAGACCTCGCCGTTCGCCTTCACCACGTAGGTCTCGGGGTCGACCTCGATCATCGGGGTGGCGTCGTTGAAGACCATCGACGCCTTGGAGATGCCGCCGCGGGTGTTCTCGACCGCGACCAGCTCGCGCTCGAGACCGAGCTTGCCGCCGACGTCGGCTGCCAGCGCCGCCTTCGAGACGAAGGTCACGGCCGAGTGCGTCATCGCCTTGCCGAAGCCGCCGAACATGGGGCGGTAGTGGACCGGCTGCGGGGTGGGGATCGAGGCGTTGGGGTCGCCCATGGGTGCCGCGGCGATGGTGCCCATCTTGATCACGAGGTCGGGCTTCACGCCGAAGAAGGCGGGCGACCAGAGGACGAGATCGGCGAGCTTGCCGACCTCCACCGTGCCGATATGCGCACTCATGCCGTGGGTGATCGCCGGGTTGATGGTGTACTTGGCGAGGTAGCGCTTGATGCGGACGTTGTCGTTGTCGCCGGTCTCCTCCGGCAGGCGGCCGCGCTGCACTTTCATCTTGTGCGCGGTCTGCCAGGTGCGGATCAGCACCTCGCCGACCCGGCCCATCGCCTGACTGTCCGAGGCGATGATCGAGAACGCCCCCAGGTCGTGCAGGATGTCCTCAGCGGCGATGGTCTCCTTCCTGATGCGGCTCTCGGCGAACGCCACGTCCTCGGGGATGTTCGCATCCAGGTGATGGCAGACCATCAGCATGTCGAGGTGCTCGGCGACGGTGTTGACCGTGTAGGGCCGGGTCGGGTTGGTCGACGAGGTCAGCACGTTGGCCTCGCCGCAGACCTTGATGATGTCGGGCGCGTGGCCGCCGCCCGCGCCCTCGGTGTGGAAGGCGTGGATGGTGCGGCCCTCGAACGCCTTGATGGTGTTCTCGACGAAGCCCGACTCGTTCAGCGTGTCGGTGTGGATCATCACCTGGATGTCCATGTCGTCGGCAACGCCCAGGCAGCAGTCGATGGCCCCCGGCGTGGTCCCCCAGTCCTCGTGCAGCTTCAAGGCACAGGCCCCGGCCTCGATCTGCTCGACCAATGCTGCCGGCAGCGAGGCGTTGCCCTTGCCGGCGAAGGCGAGGTTCATCGGGAAGCTTTCCGCCGCCTGCAACATGCGGCCGAGATGCCAGGCACCGGGCGTGCAGGTGGTGGCGTTGGTGCCGGTCGCCGGCCCGGTGCCGCCGCCGAGCATGGTGGTCACGCCCGACATCAGCGCTTCCTCGATCTGCTGCGGGCAGATGAAGTGGATGTGGCAGTCGAAGCCGCCGGCGGTGAGGATCTTGCCCTCGCCGGCAATGGCCTCGGTGCCGGGGCCGACGACGATGGTGACGTGCGGCTGGGTGTCGGGATTGCCCGCCTTGCCGATGCCGACGATGCGGCCGTCCTTGATGCCGACGTCGGCCTTGTAGATGCCGGTAACGCAGGCGATCAGCGCGTTGGTGATGACGGTGTCGACCGCACCCGCGGCACGGGTGGTCTGCGCTTGGCCCATGCCGTCGCGGATCACCTTGCCGCCGCCGAACTTCACCTCCTCGCCATAGACCGTGTGGTCGCCCTCGACCTCCAGGATCAGGTCGGTGTCGGCGAGCCTGACCCGGTCGCCGGTGGTGGGGCCGTACATGTCGGCATAGGCGGCGCGGCCGATCCGATAGGGCATGGGTGCCTCCTCTCGCGGACGCTCAGAGCGCGCCCATGACCTTCTGGTTGAAGCCGTAGACCTTGCGCTCACCCCGATAGGCGACCAGCGTCACCTCGCGGGTCTGGCCCGGCTCGAAGCGGACGGCGGTGCCGGCCGGAATGTCCAGTCGCATGCCCTTGGCCTGATCGCGGTCGAACCGCAGGGCCTCGTTGGTCTCGAAGAAGTGGTAGTGCGAGCCGACCTGGATCGGCCGGTCGCCGGCGTTGGCGACCTCCAGCGTCACCGTCGGCTGGCCCTCGTTCAGCACCAATTCGCCCTCGGCCGGCATCACCTCACCCGGAACCATCGCCTCGCCTCCCTCAAAAACCGACGCGGTAGAAGCCGTGACACGCGCTGTCGACGCCGCCGCCGGGACAGAACAGCTCGACCACGGCATTCGACAGGAGCCCCAAGACGGGTGGCCAGAGGACCGCCGCGTAGCCGCAGGCCAGCATCGCCCGCGTCGTTCGGTCCGCCTCTGGCAAGGCCCGTGCCAACAGGGCGGTGAGCGCAGCGAGCACCAGCACGAGGGCGCCCAGCGCCACCGCCGGATGCACGACGAACCCGGCAAAGACCACGGCCGCGCCGACGAGGCCGGCGAGCAGCGGCGTGGCGAGGGCGAGGAGTTGGAGCTTGGCAAGGGCGAGGCCGGTCAGGACCACGAGGGCGAGGAGGGTCGTCGCCGTCGCCTTCAGGTCGAACAACAGCTCCAGGCCGAGGCCGGCCGCCACCCAGGCCGCCACCACGATCAGCGCGAGCGGACGGCTCTCCGGTTTCATCGTGCCGGGTCAGCGGATCGGTTCATGGACCGTCACGAGCTTGGTGCCGTCGGGGAAGGTCGCCTCCACCTGCACGTCGTGGATCATCTCGGCGACGCCGTCCATCACCTGATTGCGGGCGACGACATGGGCGCCCGCATCCATCAACTCAGCGACGCTCCGGCCGTCGCGCGCCCCCTCGACCACGAAGTCGGTGATCAGCGCCACCGCTTCCGGGTAGTTCAGCTTGACGCCGCGTTCCAGCCGGCGGCGCGCCACCATCGCCGCGGTGGCGACGATGAGCTTGTCCTTCTCGCGGGGGGTCAGATGCACCTCGTCCTCCTCAACTGTGCCAGAGCCGTGGCAGCCTGGGTGGCAACCCGCCGAGTGCGGCGCGCAGCCGTGGCAGGAGCGCGACGAGGCTGCGGCGAACGGCGAGCGGGTCGGGGCCATGAAAGCGGACGACGACCGCGCCGTCGAGCCGTGTTGCCGCGCCCGGAGCAGGCAGCCCCGCCAGGGCCTCGCGCACCACGGGCAGGGCGTCGGCGGCGTCGGCGGCCGCGTAGAGCACCGTCGCGAGCGCGCGTAGGCCACCGCCGAGCGCCGGCCGGTCCAGGAGCGGTTCGGTGCACCCGGTCATCCGGGTGACGTCCAGCCACGTCAGGCGCTCGCCGACGTGCAGCTCGATCCGGTCGATCAGGTGCAGACCCGTCGCGACCTCGCCCATCGCCAGCCGGCCGAAGACGAGCGGCTCCACCACGAGGGCGCGCGCGTCCGGCGCGAGGCGCAGCGTCAGCCGCCGCTCCAGCGCGGCGCCGGCGAAGAGGATCGTCTCCTGCGGCAGCCACTCGGCCCAGGCGCCGGCCTCGACCACCAACTCGGTCGCGACCTCCACCGCACCGCCGGCCGAGCGGTAGACCTTCTCCGCCGCCTGCGTCGTGGCGCCGGCCACGGTCCCGGCACGCCAGGTCAGGCAGCCGTGCATCCGGTCGCCGCCGGTGAGGCCGCCCGCCAGATTGATCAGGGCGACGTCCGGGCAGCCGCGCTCGGCGTCGCGCGGCAGCCGAGCCTTGGCGGCGCCCTCCTGGAACAGCCGGTCCAACACGGTATGGCCATCGCGGCGCTTCCACCGCACCTCCCACCGGCCACGCGTACGCTGCATCCGGTCGGTGCGGGCGCGGGGGGCGGGCGTGGGCGAGTCGAGGCGCAGGGCCATGGCCTTCGGCAAGATTTCGGGTGCAACCAACCCTGGTGAGGCAGCAACCGCCGTGCCAGCCGCGCGCGGCAGCGCACGCCTCGCCGCACGGTCACGCTCGCCCATGTGGTGTGCCTCGAAGCCCCGGCCGCACCCTCGAGGGCCGATCTGCCTGCCGTTCAGGCATTCTGCCCAGAAACAGAGCAGACACGATGCCTAAAGAACCGCCTCGATGGCGACACGGACCGCCGGCGAACTCGGTCGCGTCCGCGACGGCCACGTCGCGACCAGCCGGCCGTCGCGGTCCACCAGGTACTTGTGGAAATTCCAGCGCGGCAGGGCCGCCGCGCCCAGTTCGGCCTCCACCGCAGCGAAGAACGGGTGACGCTCGGTGCCGCGGGTGGCGAGCTTGTCGGTCATCGGAAAGTCGATGCCGAAGTTCACCTCGCAGAACTCGCGGATCGCGTCGGCGTTCGCCAATTCCTGGTTGAAATCGCCTGACGGCATGCCGATCACGACCAGTCCCTCGTCGCGGTAGCGTTCCCAAAGCTCCTGGAGGTCGGCGTACTGGTCGGTGAAGCCGCACTGGCTCGCGGTGTTGGTCAACAGCAGCGGTCGGCCGGCGAACTCGGCGAGGTCGAGGACCTCACCGTCGATGCCGGGGAAGCTCAGCGCGTGGACTCGGCCGGGCTCCGCCGGGGCCGGTCCGGCCACGACGAAGGCCAGTACGAGGGCGAGGGCGAGACGTCGCATGATCGGTCTCCCTAGGTCCAACCCAAGGTGGTTGGTCTTTGGTCTGCGGCCAAGGGCGGCAGGCCGCTTGCTGCCAGGCTGCGTTAGTCTTCGCCCGCGCTTGGAGACACGCATGCACCGTCGCCGCCGTTCCGCCCACGCCGTCCAAGAGCCCTATTCCCACGGCCGTCTCGCCGTCGGGCAGGGCCACGTGATCTATTTCGAGGAAAGCGGCAATCCAGAGGGGCGGCCGGTCGTCGTGCTGCACGGCGGTCCGGGTAGCGGCTCGCGGCCCAGGCAACGCAGCTATTTCGATCCCAGCCGGTTCCGCATCGTGCTGTTCGATCAGCGCGGCTGCGGCCGGTCGACCCCGCACGGTCGGCTGGAGGGCAACACGACCCCGGATCTGGTCGCCGACATCGAGCGGCTGCGGTGCCATCTCGGGATCGAGCGCTGGCTGGTGTTCGGTGGCTCGTGGGGCTCGACACTGGGTCTCGCCTATGCCCAGGCCCATGTCGAGGTGGTCGAGGCGCTGGTGCTCTGGGGGGTCTTCACCGGAACCGGCGAGGAGATCGCCTGGACCTTCGGCCCCGCCGGTGCTGCCCGGCTCTATCCGATGGAATACGAGCGCTTCCTCGCGCCCCTGCCGCCGAGCGAGCGCCTCGACCCGGTGGCCGCCCACTACCGGGCAATGCGCGGGCTGGACTTCGCCCGCCGCCGCCGTTCGCTCGCCGCCTGGACCCGCTGGGAGAACAAGATCAGCGACGTCGTCGTCAGCGAGGCGATGCTCGACGAGCAACTCGCGGACGACCGTTACGTGCTGACGCATTCACTGTTCGAGGCCCACTACTTCAACCACGGCTGCTTTCTCGACGCGCCGCTGCTCGCCGGTGTGGATCGGCTCACGGCGGTGCCGGTCGAGATCGTGCAGGGGCAGCTCGACCTCGTATGCCCGCCAGCGGCGGCGCTTGCGCTGCATCGCGCGATCGCCGGCAGCCGACTGCACGTGGTACCGGGTGCCGGCCATTCGCCCAATGCCGACGTGGTCGACGTGCTGCTCGGCGCGATCGACCGGGTGGCCGCACCGAAGCCGGCGGCAGCCCTGGTCTAGCGTGTTTTCCGTATGGCGTAACCACCCCTCACCCCCCGCCCGGCCGCCCACAAGTGTACGATGCCATGG
>JBJHBG010000017.1:0-51335 GCA_050485385.1 Geminicoccaceae bacterium
GGGGGCCCGGGGGGGGGGGGGGGGGCCCTGGGGGGGGGGGGGGTGCGGCCCCCTGATGCCCCCCCCCGTGGGGGGCGCGCGCGGGCCGCCCCCCGGGGGGGGCGGGGGGGCAAAAACCCCCCTGCTTGCTTCCCCTTAAAGAGCGAAGACATGGCCGCAGACGCTGAGCGGCTGGCCGGCGATGTGGTGGCCGAGGGGGGAGCAGAGGATGACGGCCATGTTGGCGATGTCCTGGCCCGTGACCATGGTGCCGAGCGCCACCTTGGCGAGACCTTGGGCCTTGGCTTCCTCGGGCGTGATACCGAGGGCGTCGGCGCGGCCCTGGAACACGCGCTCGATGCGCGGGCCTTCGACCACGCCCGGCAGCAGCGCGTTGACGCGGATGCCCGAGGGTCCGAGCTCCAGCGAGAGCGACTGGGTGAGGCCGACCACGGCCCATTTGGTGGCGGCGTAGGGGGTGCGGTAGGGAAAGCCGAGGCGGCCGGCGACCGAGGCGAGGTTGGTGATCCAGGCGGCGCCGTGCTCGGAGGCCGCGGCCTGCAAGGCCGGAACGGCGTGGCGGGTGTGGTGGAAGATGCCGTTGAGGTTGACGTCGACGGTCCGCTGCCAGTCCGCCCAGGCGATCTCGTGGATCGGCGCCGTCGGGCCGGCGATGCCGGCGTTGTTCACGAGCACGTCGAGCCCGCCCAGACGGTCGAGGGCCTGCGCCATGAAGCGCTCGACGGCGGCACCGTCGCCGGCGTCGGCTTCGTGCGCTGGATGGTCGGGATGGGCTTGGCGGAAGTCGGCGAGCGCTGCCGCGTCGACGTCGGAGACGACGACGCGCGCACCGTGGGCGACGAAGGTGTCGGCGATGGCGCGGCCGATGCCGGCGGCACCGGCACTGACGACGACGCGCAGCCCCGTGCGGACGCCCGGAACGACGTGTTGCGCCGCTGGTTGTGTCATCGGTGGCCTCCCCTGTCGTTGCCGGAGGTTGCGGTGCCGGCGGCTTCGGCGCAAGGGGTTGGCTGCGCGGGGCAGACTTCCGGGGACGACGATGACGACGAGCCACACCTCCACCCACGACGCCGAGGCGGACGAGCGCAACGAGCGGCTCTTGGTCTACGTCAACGGCCGCATCGTGCCGAAGGCCGAGGCCGTGGTTTCGGTGTACGACGCGGGCTTCATGCTCGGCGACGGGGTGTGGGAGGGGGTGCGGCTCTACGGCGGCCGCTGGGCGTTCCTCGACGAGCACCTGGACCGGCTGTTCGAGGCGGCGAAGGCGATCGACCTCGACCTCGGCATGACGCGCGCGGGTCTGAAGGCAGCCTTGGACGAGACGGCGGCGGCGAACGGGATGTGCTCGGACGTGCATGCCCGGCTGATGGTGACGCGCGGCCGGAAGGCGAAGCCCTTCCAGGACCCGAGGCTCAGCCGCGAGGGGCCGACGGTGGTCATCATCATGGAGTGGAGCAAGCCGAGTGCCGCCACCTTCGAGCGCGGCATCCACCTCTTCACCGTGCCGATCCACCGGGGCCTGCCCTTGACGCAGGACCCGAAGCTGAACTCGCACTCCAAGCTCAACTGCATCCTGGCCGGTATTCATGCGCAGAAGGCGGGGGCCGACGAGGCCTTGATGCTCGACCCGCACGGCTTCGTGAATACCACCAACTCGTGCAACTTCTTCATCGTCCGCTGCGGCGAGGTGTGGACCTCGACCGGCGACTACTGCATGAACGGCATCACTCGGAAGAAGGTGATCGGGCTTTGCCGGGCCAACGACATCCCGGTGTTCGAGCGGAATTTCTCGCTGGTGGAGACCTACGGCGCGGAGGAGGCGTTCATCACCGGCACCTTCGGCGCGCAGACGCCGGTTGCGATGATCGACGGGCGGCGGATCGGCGACGGCGGGCCGGGGCCGGTCACCCGGCGCATCCGCGCGCTCTACGCCGACCTCGTTGGGCGCGACGTGGCATGAGCGTGCGCATCGCCATGTGGTCGGGGCCGCGGAACCTGTCGACCGCGATGATGCGCAGCTTCGAGAACCGGCCGGACTGCGTGGTGTGGGACGAGCCGTTCTATGCGGCGTTCCTGGTGCGGACGGGCATCGATCACCCGCTGCGGGCGGAATCGATCGCCGCCGGCGAGACCGATCCCGAGCGTGTGGCCGCGCGCTGCACGGGTCCGATCCCCGAGGGGGCCGACGTCTTCTACCAGAAGCACATGACCCACCACATGGTCGACGGCATGCCGCTCCACTGGATGGACGAGGTGGTCAACGCCTTCCTCATCCGCCAGCCGGAGGCGGTGGTCGCCAGCTACGAGGCGAAGCGAGCCGATCTCGGCCTCGCCGACCTCGGTTTCGAGGACCAGTGGCGGCTGTTCGAGCGGGTGGCGAACGGCCGTGGCACCGCACCGCCGGTGATCGACGCGGACGAGGTGCGCAGACGGCCCGAGCCTACCCTGCGGCTGCTGTGCGCGGCCCTCGGTATCGCCTTCGATCCGGCGATGCTGCGCTGGCCGGCGGGGCCACGTGCGAGCGACGGGCCGTGGGCGGCGCACTGGTACGACAGCGTGCATCGCTCGACCGGGTTCGCGCCACCGACGCCGCCGAAACCCTTGAGCCCCGAGCGGCAGCGGATCGCCGACGCCGCCCGCCCGCACTACGAGGCGTTGGCCGCCTTCGCGCTCACAGTGCCCGAATGAGCCCGCCGTCGACGCGGATCGCACTACCGGTAAGGTAGCTCGCCTGGGTCGAACAGAGGAACGCGCCGACGGCGCCGAACTCGGCGATGGTGCCGTAGCGGCCGGCTGGGATCGTCGCCTCGGCGTTGTTGCGGATCGCCTCGGCCGTCGTGCCCTGACGCGTCGCCGCCGCTCGGTCCAGGGCCGCGACCCGCTCCGTATCGATGCGGCCGGGCACGATCATGTTGCAGGTGACGCCCTTGGCCGCGACCTCGGCGGCGAGCGTCTTGTTCCAGGCGATGAGGCCCGAGCGGAGGCTGTTGGAGAGCGCCATGTGCGGGATCGGCGCCAGGGCGGCGGACGAGCTGACGGTCAAGAGGCGCCCCCAGCCCCGCTCGCACATCGCCGGCACGGTGCGGTTGGCGGCGTGGATCAGGTTCGCGACCATGCGCTCGAACCAGTGCACCCAGCCGTCGGCATCGATCTCCAGCGCCGGCGCCGGAGGCGGACCGCCGCCGTTGAGCACCAGCACGTCGATGCCGCCGAGCGTGGCCAGGGCGTGGTCGAGCAGCCGCTCCACCCCCTGGCGCTCGTGGAGGTCGACCGCCAAGCCGTGGACGGTGCCGCCCGCCGCCCGAGCGATGTCGGCGGCGGCCCGTTCCGCGTCGGTACGGCCGGCCACCATGACCGCTGCGCCCTCGGCCGCGAGGGCCTGGGCGATGCCACGCCCCAGCCCGCGCGTTCCCGCAAAGACCACCGCACGCTTGCCGCCGAGCCCCAAGTCCATTCGCGTTCCTCTCGCCGTCGCCTCGACCTGCATAGGCTATGGGCAAGGGCCACGGCGGGGCAAGGTCGGACGCCTACCGACGTGCCACCGCCGTTCCTCCAAGCTTGCTCCTGCCGTTGCCAGACCCGTGCGCGGCTGCCGTCCTGCCTCGGCCAGCCGCCAGATGACCGAGCAGGGCTCGGATCGCTGGCGACGCTGTGGCGCTGCGTGCATGCAACGCCGTCATCCGGGTCGACGGCGGCGGACGGTCGGCGAGGATCGCCCGCAAGCGTCCGGCCCTGAGATCGTCCTCGACCATGAATCGAGGCACGAGCGCGCAGCCGAGGCCGGCGCGGGCGGCGTCGACGGTAACCGACATGTCCCCGGTGCTGACCCGCCAGCGGACGCGCACCGTCGTGCCGCCCAGCGTCCAGAGGTCGAGGTCGGGCCGCGTCACCACGGCCGGCTTCGAGGCCAGTTCGGCAGGCGTCGCGGGGGTGCCGTGGACCGCGACCCAAGCCGGCGCCGCAACCACCGCCATCGAAACGTCGCCCAGGCTGCGCGCGACGAGATCGCTGTCCTCCAAGGCGCCCATGCGCACCAGGAGGTCGAAGCCGTCGGCGATCAGGTTCGCCCGCACGTCGCTCAGGCGCAGATCCAGCCGCACCGCCGGATGGGCGTCGAGAAAGCAGCACAGCCGCGGTGCCAATACCTTCCGCCCGTAGGCCACCGGCGCGCCGATGCGCAGCAGGCCCGCAGGTGTGGCATGCTGCGCCATCGCCTCGGCCTGCGCCGCTCGGGCCTCGGCGACCACCGGTGCGATGCGGGCGTGATGGCGTCGGCCGAAGTCGGTCAGGGTCAAGGCGCGGGTGGAGCGGCGCAACAGCGGCGCGCCCAGTCGGCGCTCCATCGCCGCGAGCCGTCGGCTGACGGTGGCCTTGGGCAGACCCAGCGCGCGCCCCGCAGCACTCAGCGAACCCTGCGCGACGATCTCCACGAACAGCGCCATGGCGTCGAGGTCGGCGTGCGCGTCCATCGTTCCCTCCGCGCGACGCCCGTGTCTCGTCGCGGCCGCTACTGTCGCACGGACCGCCGGTCCATCTTCGGTCCACAGCGACGCAGGAGACGACCGCGATGCTCCCGACGACCTTGGTTGCCGGCACGACCGGCACGGCACTCCCCCGACGCCGCGGCGAGCGACCGCGCACCACCACGACCAACCCGCACAGCCAGCGCGATCAGCAGCCCAGCCGCCCCTGGAGCGAGGAGGTCGCCGCCCACGCGGCGTCGCTGGAGGGTGTCGTGCTCGGTCCGAGCGGTAGGGCGCCGCCGGGCACGGTGGGCTTTCACCTGGAGCCCGACTTCGCCCGCGGGCCGGATCGCGCATTCCTGTTGGGCCGCGAGTTCGGCCACGTGCATCCGGCCCCGGACCACAGCCTGCACCTCACCTTGCCGCCGACGCTCAGGGCCGTCGCCATCGCTGCCGGCTGGGCGGAGCCGCACCCGCTCGCGGGCGCGACCTCCGTCTCCGCGGACATCGTCATGATCTACGCTCCCCGCGATGCCGCCGAACTTGCCGCCGTCGCGATCCTCGTCACCGCCGCCTGGAGCTACGCCCGCGACCTCCGCACCCAATGAAGGACCGACCGATGAGCCCCAACTACAGCCAGACCCGCTACACCCGCGACGACGCCGCCCTGCTGCTGATCGATCACCAGTCGGGCATCATGCAGCTGGTGCACGACTACAGCCCGGCGGAATTCCGCTCGAACGTGCTGGCGCTCGCCAAGCTGGGCCGCGCCTTCGATCTGCCCGTGGTGCTGACCACGAGTCACGAGACCGGGCCGAACGGCCCGCTGATCCCGGAACTCCAGGCGATGTACCCGAACGCACCGCTGATCCGCCGGCCGGGCGAAATCAGTGCGTGGGACAACGACGCGTTCGTGGCGGCGGTGAAGGCCACGGGCCGCCGCAACCTCGTCATGGCCGGCGTGACGACCGACGTGTGCTTGGCGTTTCCAGCCATGCAGGCGGCGGCCGAAGGCTTCGGCGTCTACGGCGTCATCGACGCCTCGGGCGCCCACGATCAGGCGACGCAGGACATGGCCGTGGCGCGCATGGCCGCCCACGGCGTGACGCCCGTCACTTGGCTGATGGTCGCGGCCGAACTGCAACGCGACTGGCGCGCGCCGACCGCCGCGGCGCTGGGCGAAGTGTTCCACGAGCACCTGCACAACTACGGGATGCTGATCGACAACCACGTTCACGCGACGCGGGTGGCGGAGGGCTGAGCCACCGGCGATGCGAGCCGGTCGGCGCGGTGGCGGCGGTCCCGCCCCGCGCCGGCTTCCGGCGTTGTCGAGGCCTCCGGGCTGTGGTTAGTCGTCCGCTCACGGGTTTCGGTGCCGCGCCGCCGCGGTGCCTGGATGGGGAGACGCTCCATGGTTCGACACGTCGCCGGCCTCGCGGCAGCCTTCGTGCTCGCCGCCTCCACCGCCAGCGGGGAAACCGTGCTGCGGCTGCACACGCTGGTGCAGTCGCCGCACCCCTACAACGACATGGCCGAATACATGGCCGAACACGTCGCCGAACGGACCGGCGGCGAGATCGTCATCGAGATCTTCCCCGGTGCGTCCCTCGGCAACGATCCGGCGGTGATCGGCGAGATGGCGCTGGGCAGCATCGACCTCATCGTCTCGTCGGCCAACAACGCCGAGGGCAGCGTGCCGGAACTCGCCGTCTTTTCCCTGCCCTACCTCTTCACCAGCATCGACGACTTCATGGCGAAGGCGGGGCCGGGCACCGAGATCGAGGCGCACTTCAAGGAGCGGTTCGAGGCCAGCGGCTCCGGCATGCGGCTCTTGGCCCTCAACGCCTCCGGCACGCGCAACTATTCGACCGCCCGCGGGGCGGTCGAGGGCCTCGCCGACATCGAGGGTTCGCGCATGCGCGTCCCGCCCTCGCCCTTGATGGTCAAGACCTGGGAAGGGCTCGGCACCGTGCCCGTCACCGTCGCCTGGGCCGAACTCTACGCCGCGGTGCAGACCGGCGTCGCCGACAGCTTCGAGAGTTCGATCCCCGGCTATGTCGGCTCCAAGCTCTACGAGGTCGCCCCGAACCTGGCGCTGACCGCGCACACGCTGCTCGCCAGCCACATCTCCATCGCCGAGCCGACCTGGGCGCGGCTGACCGAGGAGCAGCGCGCCATCTTCGAGGAGGTCGCGGCGGAAGCCACGGTCTACGGTGCCGAGAAGGGCGTCGGCTACGACGAGGCGCTGGTGGAGGAACTGGCCAACGAGCACGGCGTCACGGTCACCCGGCCCGACACCGCCGAGTTCGTTGCCAAGCTCGAGCCCGTCCTCGACGAGCTGGCCGCCGAGCTGGGCATCGAGGCCGAGCTGGCGCTGATCCGCGCCGGGAGCTGACCCCTTGGGCGCGGCCGCGCGCCCGCCCGGCTGGCGCCCGCTGACGCGGTTCGCCGACGGCCTGGAGTGGCTGCTTCAGGCCGTCGGCACCGCCGCCTTCGCGGCCCTCGTCGTCACCGTCGCCGCCCAGGTCTTCGCCCGCAACGTGCTGGCCATGGGGCTGGGATGGAGCCTCGATTTGGCGCAGCTCCTCTTCACGTGGTGCATCTTCCTCGGCGCCGCCATCGCCGTGCGCCGCCGGCTGCACTACCAGGTCGACCTGTTTCCCGAGGGGTGGGTGCGGGTGCAGGCGCTGTTGGGCCTCGTGGCCTTCCTCGCCTCGGCGGTGGTGGTGGGGGTGATGATCGCCTCGGGCATCATCATGATCGACGTCACCGGGCGCCGCTTCAACGTGGCGCTGCGCATCTCCCAGGCCTGGTTCTACGCGGCCATCCCGGTGGCAGCGGGTGCCGCCGCCGTCTTCCTCGTGGAGCAGGCGGTGGTGGAGCTGCGCCGCCTCGTCCACGCTGACCGCGAGGCCGCGTGAACCCGCTGGCCCTCCTGCTCCTCGCCTTCTTCTCGATGATCCTGGTCAAGGTGCCGATCGGCTTCGCGCTGATCCTCTCGTCGGTGCTGGTGATCACCTATGTCGGCCTGCCGCTCGGCTCGGTGGTCAACCAGATGTACTCGGCGATCGACAGCTTTCCGCTGCTCGCCGTGCCCTTCTTCATGTTCCTCGGCCGCATCCTGAACGCGGGCGGCATCACCCATCGCCTGTTGGGCCTGGCCGATGCCGCGGTCGGCCACGTCCGCGGCGGGCTCGGCCACGTCAACGTCGCCGTCTCGATGGTGTTCGCGAGCCTGTCGGGCTCGGCTGCGGCCGATACCGCCTCGATCGGCTCGATCCTCATCCCGGCGATGAAGCAGGCGGGCTACAAGCCGGCCTTCGCGGTGGCGCTGACCGCCGCGTCGTCGACCCTCGGCGTGATCATCCCGCCCAGCATCATCCTCATCATCTACGGTGCTTTCGGCAACGTCTCCATCGGCGCCCTCGTCCTCGGCGGCGTGGTGCCCGGCATCACCATCGGCATCTTCATGATGGCCTACACCTACGTCCAGGCGCTGCGCCACGGCTACGGCGCCAAGGACTTTCCCGGCATGGGCGCCCTCGGCCGTGCCCTCTGGCGCGGCGCCGCCCCGTTGATGATCCCCGTTCTAGTCATCGGCGGCGTTGCCGGCGGCTTCCTCACGCCCACCGAGGCCGCCATCATCGCCGTGCTCTGGGCGCTGTTGCTCACCTTCGTGGTCTATCGCGACGTACCCTTGCGCCAGCTCCCGGCCCTGCTCGGCCAGGCGCTGGTCGACTTCGCGGTGCCGCTCTTCACCGTCGCCGGTGCCGGCATCTTCGGTTGGCTCATCTCCTATCTGGGCGCCGCCCGCCTCGTCGTCGGCTTCATCACGGCACAGACCACCGATCCCACGGGCATCATGCTGCTCTTGATCGCCTTCCTCGTGCTGATCGGCACGGTCTTGAACCCGATCTCGGCGGTGCTGATCTTCCTGCCGATCATCCAGGCGCTGGGTAATCTCGCCGAGATCCACCCGGTCCATCTGGGCGTCTTGACCACGGTCACGCTCTCGGTCGGCCTGATCACCCCGCCCTACGGCATCTGCCTCCTGATCGCGGCCCAAATCGGCCAAGTCCGGCTGATCGACGCCATCGCCGCCGTCCTGCCCATCGTCGGCATCACGCTGTTCGTGGCCGTGCTGTCGCTCTTCGTCCCGGCCCTCATGACCGCCCTGCCCAGCCTGGCATTCCCAAGGCTCTTTTGACCTGAGATAAGGGGGCGAGATGCGAGGAGAGGATGCATGGCGCACGTGAAACCCGAAGGCTCGTTCGTGGCGCTGGTCACGCCGATGAACCGGGACGGCTCGGTCGACCTGGAAGGCTTCCGCACGCTGCTCGACTGGCACGCGGCGAACGGCACGAGTGCGGTGCTCATCATGGGCTCGACCGGCGAAGTGTCGATGCTGACGCCGGACGAGAAGCGGACCATCGTCCGCGAGACGGTCAAGATGCGGCCCGCCTCCGTGCAGCTCTTCTACGGCTGCACCGGCAACAACACCGACGCCACCATCGACATGGTGCGCTTCGCCAAGGCCGAGGGGGCCGACGGGGCGATCGTCGCCGCCCCCAGCTACATCTGCGCCGACAACGACGCCATCGTCGACTACATGACCGAGGTGCTGGACAGCTGCGATCTGGCGATGGGCTTCTACAACAACCCGCCGCGGGTGAAGACCGACCTGCACTGGACCGACGTCTTGAAGCTCGCCGACCACCCGAACATGGTGGTCTTGAAGGAGAGCACGACGCGGGTCGGCCAGGTGGCCCAGGTCTGCGCCGCCAAGCCCGACATGTCGATCATGTGCTGCTGCTCGCCCAACCTGGGCCTCGTCGTGCCGACCATGGCGCTCGGCGGCCACGGTACGGCCAACATGACCGGCAACCTGATCCCACGCGAGATGGCGGTGATCTCCAAGCCCTGGACTTCGGGCGAGGACGCCTTCGCTTGTCGCGCGGCGTATCTGGAGAACCTGCCGATCCTCCACTTCGCCTATTCGGCGATCAATCCGGTGGCGGTGAAGACGCTGATGCGCGCCATGGGCCTGCCCTCCGGTCCCCTGCGCCGGCCGCTGAAGCCGATGGCGCCCGCAGCGCTCCAGGTCGGCCTGGAGGCGATGGAACGCCTCGGTATCGCCGAGCGCTGCGGGCTCAGGCCGCGGCCCGACCTCGCCGCCGAGTAGGCGCTCGCGGCACCACCGCATAGACCGTGACACGCCGAGTGTCGCCGGCGGCGGACTGCGGCGACCTCTGCCGGATAGTGAGGTCGCCGGGCCGACCGAGATCTCGACCGAGGGCTGACTACTCCGCCGCCTGCTCCAGTACCTCCCGCCAGCCGTCGGGCTTCTTGAAGAACAGGATGACGGTGCCGAGCGTGATGCCCCACTTGCTCACCACGGCACGGTTGATGACCACCTCGTCGTCCTGCTGGATCATCCAGTCGTCGAAATGCACCCGCCAGGTGCGGTCGCCCACCGGCAGGTCGAAGGTGTAGGTCCAGTTCAGGGCCGGCCCGGCGACGCGGCCCGACGCCGTGCCGACCACGCCCTCGGCCTCGCCCTCGTAGCGCCCGTCGGGCAGGATCGTCAGGCGCCAGATACGCCGTTCGGTCTCGCCGTCGTCGTAGACGAAGTGCTCGTCGAGCGTGAGCACGCCGTCCTCGACCGTCCCCGTCATGTCGACCAGGAAGCGGCGGCGCACGGTGCCGAAGCGGTCCTCGAACCAACCCCAGGCCCTGGTCTCGCCGAGGAAGAACTCCTCCAGACGAAACGCCGGCTCCTGACCCTCGAAGTCGTCGATCTTCATGCCACCGCATCCCATCAGGAGGAGGAGCAGGCCGAACGCGGCGAACGACCTGACGAGCTTGGTTCTCATGGCGTCGTTCCTTGGGCGACGAGCCGTTCCCGGATGGCGGCATGACGACGGGCATCGAGCCCGAAATCCCAGATCAACCAAGCCGCCGCCAGCTTGATCGGGATCGGCACCACGGCGTAGAGCAGCGTCAGCGTCCAAAGCGCCGCCTCGTCGTTGCCGCCTGCCGGATCGAACCCCACGGCACCCAGCACCGGGAACGCGATCCCCACCGCCAGCGCCATCGAGAGCTTGGTCGCCATGCTCCAGACGGCGAAGAAAAAGCCCGTCCGCTGCCGGCCCGAGAGCGTCCGGTCGACGTCGACGACATCCGCCTGCATCGACGCCGGCAAGGCGAGGTCCGCACCCAGGCTCGCCCCCGACAAGGCGCAGACGACGAAGAACCAATCGACGTCGCCCGGCCCGAGGAACGGCACCGTCGCGAAGACCAGACAGGCCCAGACGATGGAGGCGATCCACGCCCGGTGCTTGCCGATCCGATAGGACAACATGAGCCACAAGGGCGCCGCGGCAACGCCCGCGAGGAAATAAACGAGCAACAGCCAGCCCGTCGCATTGCCCGCCTCCAACCGCAGCGTGGCGAACAGCAGGAACAACGTGGCCGGCAGCCCGTTCGCCATCGAGTTCAGGAGGAATGCCAACACCAGTGTGCGGAACGGCCGGTTGGCCCAGAGATGCCGGAACTCGCGGCGAAAGGCGGGCGGTGTGCCGCTGGCGGCCGGCGCTTCGGGAATGAAGCGGAGGACGACCGTCACGCAGACCGGCAGGATCACCACCACGGCCAGCGCCATCCCGCCGAGGATGCGGCCGAGTTCGACCGCACCGCCCAACAACGCCGGCAGCGAAGCCGCCACCGCCACGCCGAGGATGACGAACGCCTCGCGCACCGTCGCGATGCGGGTGCGCTCGTGGTAGTCCGGCGACAGCTCGGCGCCCCAGGCGGTGTAGGGGAGCGTCACCATGGTCCAGCCGAGATAGGCGAGCGCCGCCCAGAGGAAGAGGTCCAGCCCGCCCGCCCCGGCATAGGGACGAAACAGCACGAACATGCCGACGGCGAGGATCGGCGCACCGGCCAGCACCCAGGGCTTGCGCCGGCCGAGGCGGCTGCTCGTGCGGTCGGAAAGCTCGCCGATCAGCGGGTCGGTGACGACGTCGAGCAGGCGGGCCGCCAAGAGCGCCACACCGACGGCGGTGAGCCCGACGCCCAACTCGCTCGCCCAGAACGTGGGCAAGAAGACGTAGAGCGGCAGGTTCAGTGCCGCGAGAGGCAGGGCGAGGGCGCCGTAGGCGAGGAGCAGCCCCCAGCCCAGATGCCGTTCGCCACCCTCAGGCGAGACGCCTGAAGACGACCTGTTCGACATCGATGCTCCCGAGCGAAAAGCCGGCCTCGCAGTAGGCGAGGTAGTAGGACCAGGTGCGGCGGAACCGCTCGTCGAAGCCCTGCGCCCGGATGTCGGGCCAAGCCCGTCCGAAGCGCTCGGCCCAGGTCGCCAGTGTGCGGGCGTAATCCTGGCCGAAGGCCACCGCACGCTCGACCACGAGCCCCGCCCGCTCCGCCTCCAGCCGCAACCGCGTCGGCGAGGGCAGCATGCCGCCCGGAAAGACATAGCGCTGGATGAAGTCGACGCCCTGGCGGTAGCTCTCGAAATACCGGTCGGCGATGGTGATCACCTGCAACCCGCAGCGCCCGCCACGCTCCAAGCGGTCGTGCAGGCAGCGGAAATAGACCGGCCAATAGGCCTCGCCCACCGCCTCGAACATCTCGATGGAAGCGATGGCATCGAACCGCTCGCCGACGTCGCGATAGTCCTGGAAGCGGATCTCGACGCGATCGGCGAGGCCCGCTTCGGCGATCCGCGCCGTGGCGTGCGCGAACTGTTCCTTGGAGATGGTGATGCCGGTCACGCGGCAACCGCACTCCTTGGCCGCGAACTCGGCAAAGCCACCCCAGCCGCAGCCGACCTCGAGCACGTGCTGCCCCGGACGCAGTTCCAAGAGGTCGGCGAGCTGGCGAAACTTCACCCGCTGCGCCGCCTCCAGATCGTCGGTCGCGCGGAACAGGGCGGCCGAATAGGTCATGCTCGGGTCGAGCCACAGCCGGTAGAAGTCGTTGCCCAAGTCGTAATGGGCGTGAATGTTGCGCCGGGCGCCGCGCTTCGAATTGGGGTGCAGGCGGTGGTAGAGGCGTTGCAGCGCCCGCACCCACGGCCGACCCTGCCACTCGCGGTCGAGGTCGTCGCCGTTGGCGAGCAGGAGCCGCAACAATCCGGCGAGGTCCGGGGTGTCGCAGTCGCCGTCGAGATAGGCTTCGGCGAAGCCGAGAGCGCCGCCCCGCAGCACGCGGAACGCGAGGCGCGGGCGGCATACCTGGAGCGTTGCCCGCAGGCCGTCGGCACGACCGTGGCCGAACGTCCGCCGGCTGCCGTCCGGCGCGACGACGGTCAGCGTGCCGCGGCAAAGCCGGCCGCACATCGCCGCCAGCACGCGCATGCCCGCACCCGCCCAACCGGCCTCGACCGCCCCGCTCTCGTCTCGCCCCCACGGCTTGACGTTGCTCATCGTGTCTCTCCACCCCGATCGGTGTTGCCGGCGACCACCGGCCGCGACACGCTGGAGGGGCCTCGAAACGGAGCACCACGCCACCAGAGCGCGAGCGCCTGCCAATGGATGCCGGCGATGACTTTGAGAGTCATCGGCCCGTGCCTCAAGAGGCAAGCGGCGAGGTTGCGATCGTCGAGCGGCCGGCGTCGACCGACGAGACTGGCCACCAGTTGCGGGCCTTCGGTCACGCGCTCGTCGATGACCACGCTCAACCGCTCGCCCGGTGCGGACACGGCGAAGGCATAGGCCGCCTGCATCGGGATGAACGGCGAGACGTAGAACGCCTTGTCGCAGCCATGGGCCTGACGGTGGCCGTTGTCGGCGGCTGCGAATGCGTAGGTGTGTTGACCGCCGAAGGTGTTCTTCACCTCGTAGAGCAGCGCCCGCAGGCGGTCTTCGCGGTCGTAGGCGAAGTAGACGGTCAAAGGGTTGAAGACGTAACCGAGCACCCGCGGGAAGGCGAGCACGAAGACTCGGCCGCCGCCGTCGTCGATGCCGCGCGCGGCGAGCTCGGCCCGCACCCAGGGCAACAGCGGCGAGCCGTCGCGGGGACCGTGGTCCGCCGCGCGAAAGCCCGCGAGGCCAGGGCGCTCGATGCCGAGCAGGTGGAGGCGGCGGCCGAGTGTGTCCAGTTCGGCGAGGTCGAGGAACAGCGACCAGACCCGGTAGGTGAACCGGTGCCGGAACGGACGCAGGCGCTGGTGCATGACCCGACCGTCGTAGAGGCACGAGGTGGGGGGGACATGCCGCATCAGGCGGGCCTCGCCGCGGCGTTGGCAACGAGACCGCCGGACCCCGAGGCCGCCGCGGTCCGCGGTTCCGGCCGCAGCCATGGCGCGTCGATGCCGAAGCCGCTGCGCGCGACGGCGAGCGCCGAGGCGAGGCCATCCTCGTGAAAGCCGTAGCCGCACCACGCCCCCGCATACCAGATGCCGCCACCCCCCTGGATCGAGGCCAGCTCCGCCTGGGCCGCCACGGTGGCGGTGTCGAAAACCGGATGCGCGTAGTCCATGCGGGCGTGGACGAGGTCGGGATCGGGCTCGGTCAGCGGGTTGAGGCTGACGAACAACGGATAGGCGGGATCGACGTTCTGCAGCGAGTTCATCCAGTAGGTGACCGAGACCGGCATCGCCGGATCGCTCGACTTGCCGGTGATGAAGTTCCAACTCGCCCACGCGCGGCGTCGCTTCGGCATCAGCGACGCGTCACTGTGCAGCACCGCCCGGTTCGCCTGATAGGGAAAACGCGCCAAGACGGCGTCCTCGCGCGCGCTGCGGTCGGCGATGATCGGGCGCGTTTCGTCGGCGTGCGATGCCATCACCACGGCATCGAACCGGTCGTCGGTGCCCATTGCGTCGGTGACCACGACGCCACCCTCGACACGACGCACCGCGCGGATCGGTGTCGCCCGCCGGACGTCGCCACGAAGGCCCTTCGCCATGCGTTCGACATAGTTGCGCGAGCCGCCCACCACCGTTCTCCACTGCGGCTGCTCCGTCACCGTCAGGAGACCGTGCCGATCGAAGAAGGTGAGGAAGCTGCGCGCCGAGAACCGCAGCACGTTGGCGATCGGCGCCGACCAGATGGCCGCGGCCATGGGCAGGACGAACCGACGGGCCACGATCCGCGGGACGCCGTGCCGGACGAACCATTCGCCGAGCGGCATGTCCGCAGCGCCACTGGCGAGATAGTCGGCGGCGCGGCGGTTGAAGCGCACGATGCCGAGCAGCAGGACATAGTGCCGCGGGTCCGCGAGGCGCCGCCGCTGCGCGAACAGGGCGGGCCACGTCACACTCGCATATTCGAACGCTCCGTCGGCCTGGCTGAAGCCGAACGACATGTTGGAATCCGCCGTCGCGACGCCCAGGTGACGGAACAACGCGGTGAGGTTCGGGTAGTTTCGCTCGTTGTATACGATGAAGCCGGTATCCACCGGAATACGGCGGCCGTTCACCACCGCGTCGACCGTGTGGCTGTGGCCACCCAAGCGCGGGTGAGCCTCGATCAACGTCACGCGGTGGTAGGGGTCCAGCAACCAAGCGGCAGAGAGACCGGCAATGCCGGAGCCGACGACGGCGATGCGCAAACGAATTCTCCTGTGTGACCGACGACGACGCGCACGGTCATCGCTAGGCCAGCTTACGATGTCCGATCCACGACGGATCACTCGCCATGAGGCGAAGGTCGAAGTCATCCAATCGGTCATCCACCGCGTAAGTCGATCGAACGGTTTGCGGCATGCGGGCGACGTTGCGCAGGGGCGACCCTGGTTTCGCCCGGTCGCAGACGCTAGGTATCGCTGTGGTCTCGTGCCGATAGGGAGCTTTCGTTGAAACCCGTCCATCTAATCAGCGACGAGCTTTTGGGCGCCTACGCGAACGGTTTGCTCTGCGAGCCGCTGTCGCTGCTGGTAGCGACGCATCTTGCCTTGTGCCCGGATGCGCGGCGGCGTTGCGCGGAGTTCGAGGCCATCGCGGGCGGGCTGCTGGATGCGATCGAGCCGGAACCCGTGACGGCCGACCTGCGCAACCGCATGCTGGCGGTATTGGATCGCGCGGACGCGCCGGCACCGAAGCGGACGCGGGCGAAGCCCGAGGCGCGCAAGGGCGAGGTGCCCGCTCCGCTCGCCGCCTATATCGGCGACGACTTCGAAGGGCTGCCGTGGCGAACCTTCGGTTCGGTGTCCGAGATCAAGCTCCTGCCCAACGCCGAAGGCTACGTCACCCGCCTGCTCAAGATCAGGCCGGGTGCGGTCATTCCGGACCATACGCACGAAGGCTTGGAGGCGACGTTGGTGCTGCGCGGCGCCTTCAGCGACCACACCGGCACCTACGGGCCGGGCGACGTCGCCCTCCATCAGGGCGACGAGATCGACCACAGCCCGGTCGCGGCACCGGGCGAGCCATGCATCTGCCTCGCCGTGACCGACGCGCCGTTGCGCTTCACCGGCAGGCTCGGCCGCCTGCTCAACCCGTTCATGCGGATGTAGGCGGGTCAGCCGATCCGCGGGTCCAACAGGTCGGCAAGGTCGCCCAGTGCCTCCAGGATGGTCGACTGCCGATCCGCCGGCAGCGCGCGAAACGCGGCAACGAACGTCGCGTCCAACAAAGGCGGGGCATTGGCTAGGCGGGCCTCGCCTTCTGCCGTGAGCAACGTGTGGACGATGCGGCGGTCGACCGCGCTGCGGTAGCGCCGGATCAGGCCCCGCCCCTCCAGCTTGTCGAGGATCGTCAGCAACGTCGCCGGACTGACGCTCACCCGCGTCGAGAGACGGCTCGCCGTCACCTCGCCCAACTCGGCGATCGCCTGCAGCACCACGAGTTGCGGGATGGTCAGCCCGGTCTCCTTCGCCACCCGCTTGGAGCGCACGTCGACCGCGCGGATGATCCGCCGCACCGACGGCAAGAGATCGTCCGGCGTGCGCATGCGCGTGGTGGAGTCGACGACGGTCATACCCGCAACCTGCCACGAACATCGTTTGACATCAAATGTTTTGAGGCATAACGTCCGCCGCGATTCAACCCGAGGAGACGAGGCGATGTGCGGCATTTGCGGCGAGGTGACCTTCGACGGTCGACCTGCCGACGTGGGCGCGGTGGCGACGATGGCCGGCGCGATGGCGCCGCGCGGCCCCGACGCGCAAGGTCTGCTCGCGCGCGACCGAGTCGCCTTCGGCCACCGCCGGCTGTGCATCATCGACCTCAGCACCAAGGCCGAACAGCCGATGACCGACCCGGAACTGGGCCTTTCCATCGTCTTCAACGGCTGCATCTACAACTACCAGGAGTTGCGCGCCGAGTTGCAGGGAAAGGGCTATCGCTTCTTCTCCAACGGCGACACCGAGGTCATCCTCAAGGCCTACCACGCCTGGGGGCTGGAGTTCCCGAAGCGGCTCTTGGGCATGTTCGCCTTCGCCATCGTCGAGCGCGACACGGGCCGCGTCGTGCTCGGCCGCGACCGCTTCGGCATCAAGCCGCTCTACCTCGCCCGCACGGCGAACGGGCTGCGTTTCGCCTCGTCGCTGCCGGCGCTGGTGCAGGCGGGCGGTGTCGACACGACGCTCGATCCCGAAGCGCTCGCCTTCTACATGAGCTTCCATGCCGTGGTGCCCGCGCCCTGGACCATCTTGAAGGGCGTGCGCAAGCTGCCGCCGGCGACGCTCCGGGTAATCGAACCCGACGGCCGGCAGCGGGACGAGGTGTTCTGGCGCCTCGCCTTCGAGCGCACGCCGGAAGACATCGAGACGCCGCGCGAGGTGTGGCAGGAGCGTGTGCTGGAGGCGCTGGAGGTGGCGGTCGACCGGCGCATGGTGGCCGACGTGCCGGTCGGTGTGCTGCTGTCTGGCGGCGTCGATTCCAGCCTGATCGTGGCGCTGCTCGCCAACAAGGGGCAGACCGGGCTCAAGACCTTCTCCATCGGCTTCGAGGCTGCCAAGGGCGAGAAGGGCGACGAGTTCCGCTATTCCGATCTGGTGGCCGAGACCTTCGCCACCGAACACCACCAGATCTTCGTGCCCTCGTCGGAACTGCTCGACGAGCTGCCGAAAACGATCCGCGCCATGTCCGAGCCGATGGTCTCGTACGACAACGTCGGCTTCTTCCTGCTGTCGCGCGAGGTCGCCAAGCACGTGAAGGTGGTGCAAAGCGGCCAAGGTGCGGACGAGGTGTTCGCGGGCTATCACTGGTACCCGCCCTTGGCCGCGTCCAACGATCCGCTCGGCGACTATGCCCGCGTCTTCTTCGACCGCGACCACGCCAAGCTCGGCAACCATCTGGCCGCCGCCTACCGCACGGGCGACGTCGCGCGCGACTTCGTCGCCCAGCACTTCGCGATGGCGGGTGCCGACGACGCGCTCGACAAGGCGCTCAGGCTCGACAGCACGATCATGCTGGTCGACGATCCGGTGAAGCGGGTCGACAACATGACCATGGCCTGGGGCCTGGAGGCGCGGGTGCCCTTCCTCGACCACGAACTGGTCGAACTGGCGGCGCGCATCCCCGCCGAGCACAAGCTCGCCGACGGCGGCAAGGGCATCTTGAAGGACGTCGCGCGCAGGGTGCTGCCGGCCGAGGTGATCGACCGGCCCAAGGGCTATTTCCCCGTACCGGCGCTGAAATACCTCGACGGCCCCTATCTGGAGATGGTGCGCGACGCCGTTTCCAGCCGAGCGGCGACGGAACGCGGGCTCTTCGAGCAGCGTTACCTCGACGCCCTCTTCGCCGATCCGACGGCGCACATCACGCCCTTGCGCGGTTCCGAGCTTTGGCAGGTGGGGCTATTGGAACTATGGCTGCAGGAGCAGGGCCTCTGAGCGGAGAGACGCCGTCATGAGCAGCACCGACAAGCCCCGTCGCCCCCGCGTGGCCCGGCGCGGCACCCATCGGGTGCAGCGCATCCGCGCCCAGGCGTTGCAGCCCAACCGCGACGACGCCAAGGACCGGATGCGGCCCAATGCCAGCCTGGACTGCGGCTGGGGCCGGCTGTTGTTCGCGCATACCTTCGAGGATACCGCAGCGCTGGTCGCCGGCTTGCGCGACGAGGCCACCGGCGAGCGCGACATCGCCTTTTACGTGCGCGACCCGCACGTGCTCCTGGCGGCGGCACCGCAGGAACTCTTCCTCGACCCGTCGCACACCTTCCGCCTCGACCTCGGCATGTACCGGCCGGACCACCGGAAGCCGCACGGCTACTTCATCCGGCGGCTGAAGAACGAGGCCGACATCGAGGCGATCAACACCATCTTCCAGGCACGGCGGATGGTGCCGGTGCCGCCCGACTTCGCCCAGGCGGCCCGCGAGACCCGCACCCTCAAGGTATTCGTCGCCGAGGAGGAGGGCACCGGTGCCATCCTCGGCACCGCCATGGGCATCGACCATGCCCGTGCCTTCGGCGACCCGGAGCACGGCTCGTCGCTCTGGTGCCTCGCCGTGGCACCCCAGGCCCCCTATCCGGGCATCGGCGAAGCGCTGGTGCGCCACCTCGCCGAGCACTTCCAGGCGCGCCGGGCGCAGCACCTCGACCTTTCGGTCCTGCACGACAACGACGAGGCCATCGCCCTCTACGAAAAGCTCGGCTTCGTCCGCATCCCCGTCTTCGCCGTGAAGCGCAAGAATCCGATCAACGAGAAGCTGTTCACGGGCCCCTCGCCCGAATCCGCGCTCAACCCCTACGCCCGGCTGATCGTCGACGAGGCGCGCAGGCGCGGCATCGGCGTCGAGGTGACCGATGCCGAGGGCGGCTTCTTCCGCCTGACCTACGGCGGGCGCAGCATTCACTGCCGCGAGAGCCTGTCCGAACTGACGACGGCCGTGGCCATGAGCATCTGCGACGACAAGACCGTGACCCGGCGGCTGGTCGAACGTGCCGGGGTGACGGTGCCGGAGCAGGCCGATGCCGCCGACGAGGCCGCCGTCGCAGCGCTGCTGGAGCGCCACGGCGCCGTCGTGGTCAAGCCCGCGCGCGGCGAGCAGGGCAAGGGCGTGGCGGTCGGCCTGACCACGGGCGAGGAGATCGAGCGCGCCGTGGCACAGGCCAAGGAGCAGTGCGACCGGGTGGTGGTCGAGGCGATGGTGCAGGGCCAGGACCTCCGCCTCGTGGTGATCGACTTCAAGCTGGTGGCGGCGGCGATCAGGCGACCCGCCACGGTCGTGGGCGACGGCAGCTCGAGCATCCGCACGCTCATCGAACGGCAGACCCGCAGGCGCATGGCGGCGACGGGCGGCGAGAGCCGTATTCCCATGGACGGCGAGACCGAGCGGACGCTCCAGGCGGCAGGCTACGGCATCGACGACGTGCTGGAAGCGGGCACGGAGTTGGCGGTGCGCAAGACCGCCAACCTGCACACCGGCGGCACCATCCACGACGTCACCGACATCGTGCATCCGCGCCTGGTCGACGCCGCCTGCCGCGCCGCCCGCGCGATCGACATCCCCGTCACCGGCATCGACCTCATGGTCGAGGCGCCCGACCGGCCGGACTACGCCTTCATCGAGGCCAACGAGCGGCCGGGGCTCGCCAATCACGAGCCGCAGCCGACGGCCGAGCGCTTCGTCGATCTGCTGTTCCCGCAGTCGATGCCCACAGCGGCGCGCGCGCTCTTCGTGGACGTGCGCGGCTGATGGGACGGCTCCGCATCGACACGGCGTATCTCACCGAGCAGCTCGAGCGGCTGCTGCTGATCCCCAGCCCCACGGGCTACACCGACACCGTCGTGCGCCACGTCTGCAGCGAGTTGGACCGGCTGGAGATCGCCTACGAGTTGACCCGTCGCGGCGCCATTCGCGGCCTCACCTCGGGTGCCGCAAGGCGCCCTGCCCGTGCCGTGATCGCGCATCTGGACACGTTGGGTGCACAGGTGAAGGCGCTGAAACCCAACGGCCGGCTGGAACTGGTGCCCATCGGCCATTGGTCGGCGCGGTTCGCCGAGGGCGCACGCTGCACCGTCTTCACCGAGAGCGGCACCTATCGCGGCTCGATCCTGCCACCGAAGGCCTCCGGCCACACCTTCAACGACGAGGTCGACACGGCCCCGGTCGGCTGGCGGCACGTCGAGGTGCGGGTGGATGCCTTCGCCAGCTCGAAGGACGACCTCGTCTCACTCGGCTTCGGCGTCGGCGACATCGTCGCCATCGACCCGCAGCCGGAGTTTCTCGACAACGGTTTCATCGTCTCCCGCCACCTCGACGACAAGGCGGGCGTCGCGGTGATGCTGGCGGCCCTCGAGGCGCTCCGGCGCGAGCAGGCAACGCCTCCGGTCGACGTCCTTTGGCTCCTCACCATCGCCGAGGAGGTGGGGCACGGTGCCGCCGCCGTCCTGCCGCCGGAAGTGGCCGCCATGGTCACCATCGACAACGGCACCACCGCACCGGGCCAGAACTCGTCCGAATTCGGCGTCACCATCGCCATGGCCGATCAGACCGGCCCCTTCGACTTCCACCTCACGCGCAAGTTGATCCGGCTGTGCCGCGACGAGGACATCAAGTTCCAGCGCGACGTCTTCCGCTATTACCGCTCGGACAGCGCGTCCGCGATCGAGGCCGGGGCCGACGTGCGCACGGCCTTGATCACCTTCGGCATCGACGCCAGTCACGGTTACGAACGCATTCACGTCCATGCGCTCCGCTCGCTCGCGGAGCTGACCACCGCCTACGTGCTGAGCCCGGTCGAGATCGGTCGCGACGCCGAGGAGTTGGGGCCGATCGGCGGCTTCACCACGCAGCCCATGGAAGAAGCCGAGCAGGACCTCGTCCGGCGGATCGACTCGCTCGACGATGCCGAGACCTGAGGCCGCGTCGGCGACGGCCCGGGCGGCCCGCTTCGCCGCCGCACTCGCCTTCGACGACCTGCCGCCTTCGGTCGCCGAGAAGGTGAAGCTGCACGTGCTCGACGCCGTCGGCTGCGGCCTTGCCGGCGCCGACAGCACGCTGACCGCGCAGGTGCTGGCCTTTCTCGGCGAGGAGCACGCGGCCGGCCCCTGCCCCGTCCTCGGCACGGGTCTGGGCTTCGGCCCGGCCACGGCCGCCTTCGCCAATGCGACCGCGATCAACGCCCTCGACTTCGACGACGGCTTCGAGGTCGAGGGTACCGGCATGGGCCATCCGGGGGCCAGCATCGTCGCCGCAGCGCTTGCCATGGCCGGCGTCCGGCCGACGCCGGGGACCGCGTTCCTCGCCGCCGTCGCCGCCGGTTACGAGATCAACGGCCGGCTGATCCACGCGATGCAGCCGAGCCCCGAGCGGTTCGGCGAGGTCTACGGGGTCGGCCAGCACCAAGCCATCGGCGCCGCCGTCGCCTGCGGCCGGATCGCCGGGCTCGACGCGGACGCCATGGAGAACGCCCTCGGCTTCGCCGGCACGCTCGCCAACGTGCCGAGCCTCAGGAAGTACAACTGGGAGCGACGCCCGCTCGTCTCGTTCAAGGATTTCGTCGCCCCGGCGGCGGAAGCCGGCGTGCGCGCCGTTCGGCTGCACGCGGCGGGGCTGGTGGGTGCGAAGGCGGTGCTCGACGGCGCGAGCGGGCTCTGGCGCATGCTCGGCTCGGACCGCTTCGACGACGTCGCTTTCGCGGCTGGCCTCGGCGAGACTTGGCGGCTCGCCAAAAGCGCCTTCAAGCCCTATCCCGCCTGCCGCTGGATGCACGCGACGCTGGAAGCCTTCGAAACGCTGCTCGCCGGCCTCGACGCCAACGACGTCGAGGCGGTGACGGTGCATGGCTCCGCAGCACTCTGCCGCGACTTCATGGACCCCGCACCGGCCACCATGGTGGACGCGCAGTTCAGCTTGCCGTTCGCTCTTGCCGCCCTGGCGTACCGGCTCCAGCCGGCGCGGGCATGGTATCTGCCGGCAACGCTGGCGCGCGCCGACCTCCGCGCCTTCGGGGCACGGGTGAGCGCCGAATTCGATCCCGAGGTCGACCGCGCGATGGCGGGGCCGCAGCGCCGCCCCGCCGGGCGCGTCACCGTCACGGCCCACGGCAAGCACCGCCGCTCTCCGCTGCTGGCCTTGCCCAAGGGTGGCGCCGAACGGCCGCTCGATGCGACCGAGGTCCACGCCAAGTTCCTGGGGAACGCAACCCCGGTCCTGGGCGGGCAGCCGGCGGAACGGCTGTTGGAACGGTTCTCGAACCTCGAGGCCGAGGCCGACGTCGGTGCCCTCGTCGATCGCTGCCGGCGGATCCGACCTTGACCGCGCGGCCGATCCGGCCTTCCTCGGTCGTTTCCCCTACGAACCTGCGAGGAACCCGATGACACGAACCGCGCGAACGAGCTTTTTGGCCGGGTTCGTCGCCGTCGCCCTGCTCACGGTCGGCAGCCCGGCGACGGCGCAGGACTTCCCGACCCGGCCGATCACCATGCTGATCGGCTTCAACCCCGGCGGCAGCACCGACATCCAGGGCCGCGCGCTGGCCCGTGCGATGGAGGACAATCTGGGCCAGCCGGTGAACGTCATGAACGTCCCCGGCGCCGGCAGTGCCGTCGCCGTCTCGCGTCTCGCGCGCAACGAAGACCAGGGCTACACCATCCTCTTCGGCAGCCTTGCCCCGGTGACCTTCACCCCGCTCGTCAGCGACGTCGACTACTCGATCGACGACTTCCGCTACGTGGCGGCGCTCGCCGAAGCGCAGCAGGCGGTGGTCGCCTCGCCGGCCCGGCCGTTCGCCACCTGGGACGAACTGGTCGCCCATGCCAAGGCTCACGCGCTGAGCTACGCCAACGCGCAGCCGCTCGACCAGGCGATCATCCAGCGCATCGCCGAGATCGAGGACTTCGCCGAGCTTGCCATCGTGCCCACCGGCGGCGGCGCCGGCATCGCGCCGTTGATCCTCGGCGGCGAGGTCGACTTCGGCTTCAGCGGCGGCACCCACGCCCAGTACACGCCGACCGGCGAGATGAACGTGCTCGCCTTCTTCGGCCGCGAGCGCAGCCCCTTCTACCCCGACGTGCCGACGCTGACCGAACTCGGCTACGAACTCGCGATCGAAGACCCGCGCTCGCTGTTCGTGCCGGCCGGCACGCCCGACGCGGTGGTGGCCCGGCTGGAGGAAGCGGCGGCCTACGCCAGCCAGAACCCCGAGTTCGTCGCGGTCATTCAGGACAACACCCTCTTCCCGGTGGTCTTCGTGCCGAGCGCCGAGCTCGAGGGAGACGTCCGCCGCATCCGCGCGCAGAACGAAGCGCTGCTGGGCACGCGCTGACCGGCGGCCGGGAAAGGCCGTCCTGCGCCGCCACACCTACCGCCCCAAGCACGACCGTGCTTGGTTCCTCCGCCAATCGTAAGGGAGGTCGAGGGTGCAGCGCATCGCCGTGGACGAACTGACGGGGCTGGTGGCGGCGATATTCGCCGCCAAGGGCACCAGCGCCCAGGAAGGGTGGGACATCGCCACGTCGCTGGTGGGCGCCAATCTCACCGGGCACGACAGCCACGGGGTGGTGCGCGTCCCCCGCTACCTCGCCTGGATGGATCAAGGCGGGTTGCGGCCGGGCCGCGACCTCGAAATCGTCAACGACGGTGGCACCTTCGTCGTGACCGACGGCGGCCACGGCTTCGGCCAGACGCTCGGCCGCCGCATCGTCGACCTCGGTGTCGAACGGGCGACGCAGCACGGCGTTGCCATCACCACGCTCCGCCGCTCCGGCCATCTGGGCCGCATCGGCGAGTGGGCCGAGCGGGCGGCGGCGGCCGGCCTCGTCTCGATCCACTGCGTCAACGTCCACGGCAGCGTGCTGGTGGCGCCCTTCGGCGCGCGCGAGAAGCGCTTCTCCACCGCCCCCTTCGCCGTCGGCGTGCCGCAACCGGACGCCCCGCCGCTGATCCTCGATTTCGCCACCTCGCTGGTCGCCGAAGGTAAGGTTCTGAACGCGTTCCCGGGCGGCAAGACGCTGCCGCCGGACAGCATCATTGCCGGCGACGGCCGGCTCCGCGACGATCCGGGCGACTTCTACGGCATCTCGGACCGCAGCCGGCAGCCGGCGGCGGTCCATGCGACGGGTGCGCTGGTCGCCATGGGCCTGCACAAGGGCTCGGGCCTCGCCTTCATGATGGAAGTGCTGGCCGGTGCCCTGACCGGCGGCGGCGTCGCCGGTCCCGACAAGTCGCCCGTCGGCAACGGCATGCTCTCCATCTTCCTCGATCCCGCGCGGCTCGACCCCGCCAACGACTTTCACGGCGAGGTGGCGCGCTTCGTCGCCTGGGTCCGGGCCGCCGAGCCGCGACCGGGCGTGGACGCGGTACTGGTGCCCGGCGACGTCGAACGTTCGCTCATGGCCGAGCGCGCGGCAAGCGGCGTGCCGCTGCCGTCCGAGGTCTGGCGCGGGCTAAAGGAGGCGGCGGCCGACCTCGGCGTCGCCTGACGGCGTCAGGGTGGCGGTGGCACGATGGCGATCCCTATCGTGCTGCCGTCCGGCCCCTTGAACTCGGCCACGTGCATGCCGACGAACGCCCAGCCCTCCGCCGTTCGCTGGAGCAGGGGACTGCCCGACCGGCCGGGTCCGGTGCCGCCCGTGCAGCGGAAGGTGAAGACTTCGCCGCCGACGGTGGCCTCCAGCGGCCAGCAGCGCCCGATCTCGGGTGGATCGGTCGGCCGGGGGCCGGGCCCGAGCTTGAGCAAGGGCATGTCCCGGCCGGCGCCGACGAGACCCGCCCGCCCCAGATAGGCGAACCGGTCGGCGGCCGGCAGCGGTCGCTCCAGCGCCAGCAGCGCCCAGTCGTGCTGCGGCCGGGCGAAGCGCCCATTGGCGTCCTCCACCGCCGTCGTCGGGACGACGACGTCGATCACCCGCCGGCGCTCGTTGCCGAAGCGGATCACGCTCCGCCCGGCATGGGCCCCGCAATGTCGGGCCGCCACGACGCCGAGCCCTTCCACCAGCGTGACCGGGCAGCCGAGACGCTCGGCGCCGTCGCCCGACAGGTCGAACCGCGGCAACGGGTGGCGCGGCAGGGCGGGCCCGAGTTCCGGTCCCAGGGTCGGCGGCGCCGGGAGCTGCGCCGACGCCGCGCCACCGAGCCATCCGACCAGCGCCGCGACCCCAAGCCAGCCAAGGCCTCGCCCCATCCGTCGCATCCCCTTGCCGATCGTCCGCACGAGCAACGCTCGAGACGAACCGTCCGTCAATGGCTGACGCTTCGCACCCGACGTCCTAAACCGACCGAGGCTCGTGTCGGGAGAAGCTCATGCGGCGGTGGCGCCGGCAAATCGTCCTGCTGCTCGTACTCGTCGTCGCGGCGCCGCCGGCGTTGATGGTGGGGCTCACCCTCGTCTACCGCGTCGTGCAGCCGCCGATCACGCCCTTGCAGGCGATCCGCCTGCTCGAAGGCCACGGCTTCGACCGGCACCTGCGTCCGCTCGGCGAGATCAGCCCGCACCTAGCCCGCGCCGTCATCGCCGGCGAGGACAACCTGTTCTGCCGCCACGCCGGGATCGACTGGGCGGCCTTCCGGGGTGAGTGGGACCGCTGGCGGCGGGGCGAGCGGCCGCGCGGCGCCAGCACCATCTCGATGCAGACCACGAAGAACCTGTTCCTCTGGCCGGCCAGGGACAATCTGCGCAAGGCGATCGAGCTCGCCTTCACCCCCGCCCTCGACACCCTCCTGCCGAAGCGGCGCATCCTGGAACTCTACCTCAACCAAGTGGAGTTCGCGCCCGGCGTCTACGGCGCCGAGGCGGCGGCGCGGCACCATTTCGGCAAAGCGGCGGCGGCGTTGACGACGCGGGAGGCGGCGTTGCTCGCGGCCCTCCTGCCCGCACCCCTGCAATGGCGGCCGCAGGATCGCCGGGTCCAGCAGCAAGCCGACCGCATCCAGCGCCGCGTCGGCCAACTCGGCCCGCTGCTCGACTGCGCCCCCAACCCCTGATGCAGTCCCCCGATGACGAGCCTCCGCAGACACGCTAGTAGTCGAACGACGGTCCAAATTGGCGACCGGATCAGGGAGTATAATATAACATGCGAACCGTTCCCGTAGTCTTGGCCGCCGCCGCGGGCCTGAGCTTGGCTGCCGTCCAGTCAGCCGCCGCCTGCTCGGTCGAGGACTGGCAGGCGTGTGCCGGCAAGCCGTGGGTGACCGGCACCGAGATGGAGACGCCCATCGGCGAGCGCTGGTGGCCGCACCCCATCTGGGGCGAAGGCGACGAGGCGGGCTCCACCAACTGGTACCTCGACGCCGAAGTGGTGCAGCGCGGCCTCGACGCCGTCCAGGAGGGCAAGGTCTACCGACTGGGCCACGCCTACGACGACGAAATGCCGCTGTTCGGCAACCGGGTCTTCGCCATGCGCATCCCCGGCAGTCCGACCGGCGGCCCGTTCGGCAGCAACCACGTCATCTGGAACGACGAGTTCCTGGCGACCGAGATCGGCCAGGTCGGCACCCAGTTCGACGGGCTGTCGCACATCGGCGTGCAGGTCGGCGAGACCACCGACAAGGCCGACATGATCTTCTACAACGGCTTCACCCAGGCCGACATCCAGGGCACCTACACCCTCGCCCGCCTCGGCACCGAGAAGCTGCATCCGATCGTCGGCCGCGGCATCCTGCTCGACATCGCCGGCGCGCGCGGCGTCGACATGATGGACGTCGGCGACGAGATCACCATGGACGACGTGCGGGCTGCCCTCGAGCGACAGGGCATGGCCGACTTCGACTTCGCTTCCGGCGACGTGGTGCTGTTCCACACCGGCTGGAGCCAACTCTGGAAGGTGGACAACGACCGCTACAACTCGGGCGAGCCGGGCATCGGCGGCGAGGTCGGCCGCTGGCTCAGCGACGAGGTGCAGGCCGGCGTGGTCGGCGCCGACGCCTGGGCGGTCGAAGCGGTACCCAACCCCGATCCGGCCTGCGTCTTCTGCGTCCATCAGCACCTGATCGCCCGCCACGGCATCCTGTTGCAGGAGAACATGAAGTTGGACGAGCTGGTCGCCGACGAGGCCTGGACCTTCCTCTACATGTACAGCCCGGTACCGATCACCGGTGCCACCGGCTCCATCGGCGCGCCGGTCGCCGTGCGCTGACGGCGTAGCCCGGCCGACGACCGCGGTGGGGGTCGTCGGCCGGGTGGCGCAACACTCTTCGAACGGCTAGGAGGGTCGCACCCCGCGAACGAGGAGTGGCAGCGATGCCGGATGCGACCAGCCCCAGGATCCCGCTGACGGCGAACGAGCTGGGCACGCAGCTCGCCGACCGCTGGCGCAGCTTCGTCCTGCTCGGCGTCGGCCTTCTGGCGCTCGGCGCCCTCGGCCTCTCCCTGGTCGGCGCCTTGACCCTCGCCACCATCCTCTGGTTCGGCGTGCTGTTGCTCGTCGGCGGTGCCGTCCACCTCTGGCAGGCCACGCGCGCCCAGGGCTGGCGCAGCATGGCGATCGCGGCGGCGATCGGCGTGCTCTACCTCGTCGCCGGCGCCCTCGTCGTCGGTCATCCCGTGATCGGCGCCGAGACGCTCGCCGTCGCGCTCGGCGTCGTCATTCTCGGCGTGGGCGCCGCCCGCATGCTGATCGGCTTCCAGCACCGCAGCGATCCGGGCTGGGTCTGGATGCTCGCGGCCGGCGCGGTCGGCGTGGTCCTCGGCTTCTTGATCCTCGCCTCCGTTCACGAGGGCGCCCCCTGGGTCCTCGGCCTGTTCGTCGCGCTCGAACTGATCGCCCAAGGCGCCGCCATGGTGCTGATGGGGTTCACGCTCCGGCGCTGGCGGCGCGGGCTGACGACCGCCTGAGCGGGCCGTCATGGCAAGGCCGCGCCTGCTGCTGTTCGACGTGTTCGGCACGGTGGTCGACTGGCGGACGAGCCTGATCCGCCAGTTGCCCGACCACCTCGCGCCGCACGGCCCGGACTTGGACGCCGCCGCCTTCGCCGACGCTTGGCGCGCCCGCTACCAGCCGTCGATGGAGGCGGTGCGCCGGGGCGAGCGGCCCTGGGTCGACCTGGACACGCTGCACAGGGAAAGCCTCGACACCGTGCTGGAAGCCTCGGGCGGCGCCGTGCTGCCCACGGCCGCCCGCGCCTCGCTCACCGAGCTCTGGCACCGGCTCGACGGCTGGCCCGACTCGGCCGAAGGGCTGCGCGAGCTGCGCACCATCGGCTATTGCTGCGCGCTCTCCAACGGCAACGTGCGGCTGATGGCCGACGTCGCCCGCCATGCCGGCCTCGTCTGGGACCAGATCCTCGGTGCCGAATGGTCCAGGGCCTACAAGCCGCAACCCCAGGTCTATCTCGACCCGCTCCGCCTGTTCGACGTGTCCGCCGCCGATGCCTTGATGGTGGCCGCCCACAACGCCGACCTCGAAGCGGCAGCAGCACTCGGCCTCGCCACCGCCTTCGTCCGCCGGCCGACCGAGCACGGTCCCGGCCAGACGACCGACCTCGCGCCGTCCGGCGCGTGGACGTTCGTGGCGGAGGACTTGCTCGATCTCGCGGCGCAGTTGGCGCGGGCCTGACGAGCGGCGTGCTCAGGACAAGACGTCGACCAGGACCGCATCGAGCAGGAGCCGGCCGGCCGGCGTGGCGGCGAGGCGATCGCCCAGCACCGCCAACCGGCCGTCGCCGAGGGCGCGGGCGAGCCCGTCCGGGTCGAACCCCTCCCGCCAATCGCCACCCGTGAGCCGGCGCAGCCGATCCAGCGGGATGCCTTCGGCGAGCCTGAGGCCCATCATCACGCACTCGGCAAACTGCGTCGGCGCATCGAGCGGCTCGAACGGTGACAGGGCATGGCCGTGGCGCTCGACCCGGGCCAGCCAGCGTTCCGGCACGCGCTCGCTCGCCGTGCCGATGCGCCCATCCTCGAGGTCGAGCCGGCCGTGGGCGCCGGGGCCGATGCCGGCGAAGCCGCCGGCGCGCCAGTAGACGAGGTTGTGGCGGCTCTCGTGGCCCGGACGGGCATGGTTGGAGACCTCGTAGGCCAGGAGGCCGGCCGCGCCGAGCACGTCGGCCGACAGGGCGTAGAGTTCGGCCTGCACGTCGTCCGGCGGCAACCGCAAGCGGCCCCGTGCCGCCAGTGCGTGGAAGGCCGTGCCGGGCTCGAGCGTGAGCTGGTAGATCGACAGGTGATCGCCCGCGTGCTCCAACGCCCGGCGCAGTTCCACCTCCCAGGCCGATGCGGTCTGGCCGGGCCGGGCGTAGATCAGGTCGAAGCTGAACCGGTCGAAGACGCGCCGGGCGAGGCCGACAGCGGCGAGCGCCTCCGCCGCCGAGTGCTCGCGGCCGAGGGCTCGCAGCGCCACGTCGTCGAGTGCTTGCACGCCGAGCGAGACGCGGTTGACGCCCGCCGCGCGGAAGCCCTCGAAGGCGGCGGCCTCGCTGGAGGTCGGGTTGGCTTCGAGCGTGATCTCGATACCGGGCTCGAAGGCGAAGCGGTCGGCCGCCCGCTCGATGACCGCCGCCACGGTCGCCGGCGGCATCAAGGACGGCGTGCCGCCGCCGAAGAAGATCGAACGCAGCGGGTGGGGACCGGCGAGGTCCGCCGCATGGTCGAGGTCGGCCAGCAACGCCCGACGCCAGCGGTCCTGGTCGACCTCGGCGCGGACGTGGCTGTTGAAGTCGCAATAGGGGCACTTGGCCCGGCAGAAGGGCCAATGCACGTAGAGGGCGAAGCCCGGATCGGGGGCGATGGCGGTCATCGCCCCCGACTTAGGCCCTGGCAGCGGCCGGCGCCAGGGCGCTGCCGTCGTTACTGCGGGCCCATGCCGCGCATCGGCCGGCCGTGGTCGCGCATGGAGCGGCGCTCGCTGCGCGCCTCGCGGCGCTCCTGCCAATGGCGCCGCACGTCGTCGCGGGTGACGACGCCGTCCTCGGCCGTGTCCAGCCGCTCGACGATGCGGGCGAAGGGGGCCTGGAACTCCTCCACCGTCACCCGGCCGTCGCCGTCGACGTCCAGCCGCTGGAAGCTGCGCACCATGTGCCGGCGCATCGCGTCCAGCCACAAGGCCTCGTACTCCTCGAGCGTCAGCTCGCCGTCGCCATCGGCGTCGAACGCGGCGTGGCGCTCGGCCCGCACCTCGTCGATGTCGGCCTGGGTGACACGGCCGTCGCCGCTCGTGTCGTAGCGCTCGAACAGCCGCTCCATGGCCATCGGCCCGCCGCCCGACCCCATGCCCATGGGCTGGGCGAGGGCAGCGCCGCTGGCGAGCAGCACCGTGCCGGCGAGAAGGATCGCTGTGGTCTTGGTCATCGAGGATCTCCGTTGGATGTCGATGACGCGAGTAGACCCGCATGCGGTAACCGCCCGACGACGGAGCGGGTGTCCCTGGGTAACGAAGGGTAACCGGTCGGTCGGTGTCCCGAGACCGCGTCGCGTCACCCAGACGGTGCGGGCGGGTCGGTCGCGGCTGGTCGGGGCGCGAGCGGCCGACCATCTCGCCTTGACCTTCGTCGCGGTCGCGGCCGTCCTGGCGGTGCTTGGCCTTTGACCGCCCTGCGCTACTGTGAGACGGAAACGGTGACAGTTGGGGTTGGGTCATGCTGCTGGCGGTGGATGCGGCCTTGGGCGAGCATGTGGATGCGACGGTGCTCGCGCTGCGCCGCGCCTTCGCACCGGCGCTGCTCCCCTTCGCGGCCCCCGCCATGCCCCCCGACGAGGGCTTGGCCGCGGCGTTGGCGACGGCCTCGACAGTGGTCCTCCTGGCGGCGCAGCCGACATCATGGTTGCGCGATTTCGACGCCAAGGCCGTTGTTCTCGGGCCGAACGACGATGCCGTGGCGCGCGTCGCCGAGGCGACCGGCCTGCGGCCCAATCCGCCGGCTGCGCGCAAGCCCGTCCGGCTGCCGCCGCTGGCCGCCGGACGTCTGGCGGCAGGCGTCGTCGGTCTCGGCGATGCCTGGAGCATCGAGGTCGCCGCCGGCAACGGCATCGGCGGGCTGAAGGTCGAATTGGTGGCGCAGTTCCGCTCGGACGGCTACGGGGCGGCTGCCGATTTCGCCCATGCCGTCGCGGTGCTGGCCGAGACGCAGAACCACCATCCGACGCTGATCCACGACTGGCGTACCGTCACGGTGCGTGTCGCCACCGGCGAGGCCGGCCAGCGCCTGACCGAACGCGACCTGCGCTTCGCCGCCGCCGTCGACCGCCTGGCCGGCGGCGGCGGACGCTGAGCGCTGCCGCCTACATCGGCGGCAGGATCACCCGGTCGACGACGTGGATCACGCCGTTGGTCGCCTCGATGTCGGCGCCGATCAGTCGCGCGCCGCCGACATTGGCGGGGCTGGCCGTGGCATCGATGGCAAGCTCGCGGCCGGCCGCCGTCTCCAGCCGTGTGGCAAGGCCCGCGAGATCCGCCGAGGTGATCAGCCCGGGTACCACGTGAAAGCTCAAGATGGCCGCGAGCCGATCGCGGTTCTGCGGCTGCAAAAGCCCTTCGACGGTACCGGCCGGCAGCCGGGCGAAGGCCTCGTCGGTCGGCGCGAAGACGGTGAGCGGCCCCGGCCCCGCCAGGGTATCGACGAGACCCGCAGCCTCGGCGGCGGCGAGTAAGGTCTGGAACTGGCCCGCTGCGGCGGCCGTATCGACGATGGTGTTCTGGGCGTGAGCGCGCTCGGCAGCGAGGCCGGCGGCAAGCGCTAGGGCGGCGAGAAGGGCACGAAGACGCATAGTCATGACTCCGGTGTCGTGGTCCGCAGGAGATCGGCGCTGACCGCGCCCCTGACGACTTACCACTGCATGACGAGTGAGCAATCGAGGCGAACCGGCGGCGCCGTCGAGGTACCAACCGTCGCCGCTCGAGCCTAGCCGAGGGAGGCGACGCATGACCGACGACCAGCTGTTCCAGCTCGTGGCGCTGCTGGCCCTGGCGCTGTTCATCGGCGCCGGCGCGCTACCGCTGTCGCCGGCCGTTCGCCGGCTCGCCCGGATCGGCGCCGCAGTCGTGCTGGGCCTCGGAATCCTCGCCGCCCTGATGCTCTTCGTCGTCGGCTGACACGGGAGGCGGACGGACCGACGTCCGCCTGTCGCTTGGCGTAGCGGCCAAGGCGCGGCTATAAGGCGTCGACCTTCCGTCCGAGGAATTCGTCTTGAGTCTGCGCCTGGGCGTCAACATCGATCACGTCGCCACGTTGCGGAACGCCCGCGGCGGTCCGCATCCCGACCCCGTCCGCGCCGCTTGGCTGGTGCGCGAGGCGGGCGGCCAGGGCATCACCCTGCACCTGCGCGAGGACCGCCGCCATATCGTCGACGACGACTTGGCGCGACTCGCAGCCGACCCGCCCTTGCCCCTCAACCTCGAGATGGGCCTCACCGACGAGATGATGGCGATCGCACTCCGGCATCGCCCGCACGCGGCCTGCATCGTGCCCGAGCGGCGCGAGGAACGCACCACCGAGAGCGGGCTGGATGCGGCCGGCATGGGTGAACGGTTGCAGGTCGAGGTGGCACGTCTGAGCGAGGCCGGCATTCGGGTCTCCCTCTTCGTCGATGCCGAGCCCCGCCAACTCGAGGCGGCGGCGAAGGCGGGTGCCGCCGTGGTGGAGTTGCACACCGGCACCTACGCCCACCAAGCGCCGGGTACCGACGGCGTCGCGCGCGAACTGGAGCGGCTGCGGCGGGGGGCAACCCTCGCCCACGGCCTGGGCTTGGAAGTCCATGCCGGCCACGGCCTGACGTACGACAACGTCGATCCGGTGGCGAAGATCGCCGAGGTGGTGGAGCTGAACATCGGCCATTTCCTGATCGGCGAGGCCGTCTTCATCGGCTTCGTTCCGGCGGTAAGGCGCATGCGCGAGCTGATGGACCGGGCGCGCGCATGATTCTCGGCATGGGTGTCGACCTGATCGACACGCGCCGCGTCGCGCGGACGCTGGAGCGCTTCGGCGAGCGCTTCACCCGGCGCTGCTTCACCGAGATCGAGCGGCAGAAGGCCGACCGCCGCCTCAAGCGCGCCGACACCTACGCCAAGCGCTTCGCCGCCAAGGAAGCCTGCTCGAAGGCGCTGGGCACCGGCTATTCGCGGGGTGTCTTCATGCGCGACATCGGCGTCGTCAACCTGCCGGGCGGCAAGCCGACGCTGGAGCTGACCGGCGGGGCTTTGCGGCGGCTGCAAGCGATGACCCCCGACGGCCTGCAACCCCATATCGAACTCACCATCACCGACGAGCCGCCGCTCGCGCAGGCCATCGTCCTCATCACCGCACGGCCGCTTTGACATGACCCGCAAGAGTTTCTTCGAGACCGTCCGCACGCTCGTCTATGCCGTGCTGATCGCGCTGGTGGTGCGCACGTTCTTCTTCGAGCCGTTCAACATCCCCTCGGGCTCGATGAAGCCGACCCTGTTGGTCGGCGACTATCTGTTCACGTCCAAGTACGCTTATGGCTACAGCCGGCATTCGCTGCCGTTCAGCCTGCCGTTGATCCCTGGCCGCATCTGGAGCGCTCTGCCGGAGCGCGGCGACGTCGCCGTCTTCAAGCTGCCGGCCGACAACCGCACCGACTACATCAAGCGCATCGTCGGCCTGCCGGGCGACCGCATCCAGGTGCAGGACGGCGTGCTGTACGTGAACGACGAGGCGGTGGCCAAGGTGCCGATCGAGCCCTTCGTCGACGACGACGCGCGGGGACGCGAGATCCCCCGCTACCGCGAGTCCCTCGACGGCCGTAGTTGGGAGGTGCTCGACATGATCCCCACCGGGCCGTTCGACACCACCCGCGTCTTCGAGGTGCCGGAAGGCCACCTCTTTGCCATGGGCGACAATCGCGACAACTCGCAGGACAGTCGTTCCGCCTTCGTCGGCTTCGTGCCCGTTGAAAACCTGGTCGGCCGTGCCGAGATCATCTTTTTCTCGATCGACGGATCGGCACGTTTTTGGGAAGTCTGGAAGTGGCCCTTCGCCATCCGCTACGGCCGTCTGTTCTCCTCGATCGACTGACGGGACAGGACGTGAGACCGCCATGCTGAAGGCGCCGGCGCGGGATGCCCTGGAGCAGCGCCTCGGTTACCGCTTCCGCGATCCGCTCCTGCTCGGCCGCGCCCTGGTCCACCGAAGTGCCGGCGAGCGCCGCCACGGCGACAACGAACGGCTGGAGTTTCTGGGCGACCGGGTTCTCGGCCTCGTCGTCGCCGACCTCCTCTGCCGCCGCTTCACCGACGAGCCCGAGGGCGGCCTCAGCAAGCGGCACGCCGCCCTGGTGCGCAAGGAGACGCTGGCGGAAGTGGCCGGCGAGTGGCAGATCGGCGGCGACATGGTGATGGCCGCGGGCGAGGCTGCCGCAGGCGGTCGCGGCAACCCGGCGCTGCTCGCCGATGCCGTCGAGGCGATCCTCGGCGCGGTCTTCGTCGATGGCGGCTTCGAGGCGGCGCGCGCCGTCATCGAGCGCTATTGGGAGAAGCGGCTGAACCGGCTCACCGAAGCCCCGCGCGACCCCAAGACGGCGTTGCAGGAGTGGAGCCAGGCGCACGGACTGGGTCTGCCGGTCTACACGGAGCTCCGCCGCAGCGGCCCGCCGCATGCGCCGAACTTCGTCGTCGCCGCCAAGGTCGGCGGCTTCCCCGCGCTCGAGGCCGACGGCACGTCCAAGCGGACGGCCGAGCAGAAAGCGGCGGCTGCCCTCCTCGCCCGCCTGGAGGGGCGCCGTCCGTGACCGACACCACCCGCTGCGGCTTCGTCGCCATTCTCGGCGCCCCCAATGTCGGCAAGTCGACGCTGCTCAACCGGCTCATCGGCACCAAGGTCTCCATCGTTTCGCCCAAGGTGCAGACCACCCGCCGCCGCATCCTCGGCATTACCATCCGGGGCTCGACCCAGCTCGTCTTCGTCGACACGCCCGGCATCTTCGATCCGCAAAAGCGCCTCGACCGCGCCATGGTCGACGCGGCGCTCAGGGGCGGCGCGGATGCCGACGTCGTCCTCGTCGTGGTCGACGCCAAGCGTGGCCTCGACAAGCGCACCTCGCTCGTGTTCGAGCGCCTGGCGGACACCCGCCAGCCGATGATGCTGATCCTCAACAAGATCGACCTGATGCGGCCGCCGGCGCTGCTGCCGCTGATCGCCGCCGCCAACGAACGGCTGGCGTTCGAGCGCACGTTCCTCGTCTCCGCCGAAAAGGGCGACGGCTGCGACGACCTCCTCCAAACCCTGCCCGAGCGCATGCCGGAAGGGCCTTGGCTGTTCCCCGAGGACCAGCTCTCCGACCTTTCCGACCGCGTGCTGGCCTCCGAGATCACCCGCGAGCACCTGTTCCGCCAGCTCCACGAGGAGTTGCCCTACAGCCTCACCGTCGAGACCGAGGGCTACGCCCAGGCGCCCGACGGCAAATCCGTCCGGATCGACCAGACGATCTACGTCCGGCGGGGCAGCCAGAAGGCCATCGTCCTCGGCGAGGGCGGCCAGCAGATCCGGCGCGTCGGCGAGGCGTCGCGGCTGGAACTCGAGCAGATCCTGGGCCAGAAGGTGCACCTCTTCCTGTTCGTGAAGGTCCGCGAGGGCTGGGTGGACGACCCCGAGCGCTACCGCGAGATGGGGCTCGACTATCCAGGCGACGGGTGACGGTCGCCTGGGACGACGAGGGCATCGTCCTGACGGCGCGCCGTCACGGCGAGACCGCACTCGTCGTCTCCGCCTTCACCTTCGAGCACGGCCGCCACGCCGGCTGGATCGCCGGGGCCGCGGCCAGCCGCAACCGCCCCCTCTACGAGCCCGGCAACCGTCTGCAACTGCACTGGCAAGCGCGACTGGAGGACGATCTCGGCCGCTTCACCGCCGAACCGATGGAGGCCTTCGCCGCCCGCGTGCTCGACCGCCCCGACCGCCTCGCCGCCACGGCCGCGGCCACCGCCCTGGTCGAGACGGCCCTGGCGGAGCGCGAGACGCACCCGGCCCTCTACGCCGGCCTGCTGCGCCTGTTGGAAACGCTGGCCGGCCCCGAGCCCTGGCAGGCCTTCTACCTCCGTTTCGAGGTGCTGCTGCTGGCCGAGTGCGGCTTTGCCCTCGACCTCGAACGCTGCGCCGTCACCGGCCGCACCGACGATCTCGTCTTCGTCTCGCCCCGCACCGGCCGGGCGGTGGCCAAGGGTGCCGCACCGGACTACGAAGACCGCCTATTGCCGCTGCCGGCGTCGCTGGTCGACGGCAGCGAGCCGGCGGCTGCCGCGTTCGCGCAAGGGCTCGGTCTCACCGGTCACTTTCTGGAGCGCCACGTCTATCATGTGATCGACCGCCCCCTGCCGCCGGCACGGCAGCGGCTCGCTCAACTCGCCGAGGAGACGACGACCCGTGGCCAAGAAGGCGGATGAAGCCCCGAACGGCGGAGACATCCGTCCCGTCGACCTCCGCGACGCCCTGAGCCAGCGCTACCTGGCCTACGCGCTCTCCACCATCACCTCGCGCTCGCTCCCCGACGTCCGCGACGGCCTCAAACCCGTCCAGCGCCGCCTGCTCTACGCCATGCGCGAGCTGAAGCTCGATGCCGCAGGGTCCTACAAGAAATGTGCCCGCATCGTCGGCGACGTCATCGGCAAGTTCCACCCGCACGGCGACGTCGCCGTCTACGACGCCCTGGTCCGTCTCGCCCAGGACTTCACCCAGCGCTACCCGCTGGTCGACGGCCAGGGCAATTTCGGCAACGTCGACGGCGATAACGCCGCGGCCATGCGCTACACCGAAAGCCGCCTCACCGACGTCGCCATGGCGCTCTTGGACGGCCTCGACGAAGACACCGTCGACTTCCGCCCGACCTACGACGGCAGCGAGAGCGAGCCCGTCGTCCTGCCGGCGGCCTTTCCCAACCTTCTCGCCAACGGGGCTTCCGGCATCGCCGTCGGCATGGCGACCTCGATCCCGCCGCACCATGTCGGCGAGCTGGCGAACGCGCTCCTCGTCCTCCTCGACGATCCGGCAGCCAGCGACGACCGCGTCCTCGCGTGCATCCAGGGTCCGGACCTGCCCACCGGCGGCCTGATCGTCGAGGAACGCGACGCCATCGAGACGGCCTACCGCACCGGCCGCGGCTCCTTTCGGCTGCGCGCCCGCTGGCAAAAGGAGGACCAGGGCTACGGCCAGTACCAGATCGTCGTCGACCAGGTTCCCTACCACGTCCCCAAGGCCCGCCTCGTCGAACGCATCGCCGAGCTGCTTCAGAGCAAGCGGCTGACGCTGCTGGGCGACGTGCGCGACGAGAGCGCCGAGGACGTGCGGCTCGTCCTCGTCCCCCGCTCGCGCACCGTTCCGCCCGAACTGCTGATGGAACAGCTGTTCCGCCTCACCGAGCTCGAGGTCCGCGTCCCCCTCAACCTCAATGTCCTGGATGCGGCGGGCGTCCCCCGCGTCATGCCGCTCGCCGAGGCGCTCGAGGCGTTCCTGGCCCACCGCATGATGGTGCTGATCCGCCGCTCGGAATACCGCCTCGCCAGGATCGACGACCGCCTCGAGGTGCTGGAGGGCTACCTCAAGGCCTTCCTCGACATCGACCGCGTCATCGCCATCATCCGCGAGAACGACCACCCCAAGCCCGTGCTGATGGCGGCGTTCGACCTTTCCGACCGCCAGGCCGAAGCCATCCTCAACCTCCGCCTCCGCCAGCTCCGCAAGCTGGAGGAAATGGCCCTGAGGGAGGAGCGCGATGCGCTGTTGGCCGAGGAGGCCGACCTTCAGGCCCTCCTGGCCGACGAGACCAAGCGCCGCCACCGCCTCGCCGACGAGATGCGCGACGTGAAGGCGCGCTTCGGCGCCGAGCCCCGCCGCACCGAGGTCAGGGGCGCCCCCGCCCCGGTCGACCTCGACGTCGAGGACCACGTCGAGCGCCAGCCCGTCACCGTCATCTGCTCCGAGCAGGGCTGGCTCCGCGCCATGAAGGGCAGCGTCACCAACGGCGAGGACATCCGTTACAAGGAGGGTGACGGCCCCCGCTTCCTGCTGCCCGCCCACTCGACCGACAAGCTGCTCGTGCTCAGGAGCGACGGCCGCTGCCACCTCGTGCCCATCGACAAACTCCCCGGCGGCCGGAGCCAGGGCGAGCCCCTCGGCCTCTACGTCGACCTGGAACCCACCACCCGCATCGTCGACGTCCGCGTCCACCGCCCCGAAGGCAAGCTGATCCTCGCCACCAAGGCCGGCTACGGCTTCGCCGCGAACGAGAAGGACATCGCCGCCCAGACCCGCGCCGGCAAACAGGTCGTCAACGTCTCCGGCAAGGACGCCCTGGTCAGGGCATACCCCCTGACCGGCCCGCACGTCGCCGTCCTCGGCACCAACCGCAAGCTCCTGATCTTCGACGCCGCCGAGTTGCCCGAAATGTCCCGCGGCAAGGGCGTCATCCTGCAACGCTACAAGGACGGCACGCTCGACGACGTGAAATCCCTCGACGCCGCCCAGGGCCTCGGCTGGCCCCAAGGTTCCCGCCGTCGCGCCGAACGCGACCTCGCCCCCTGGCAGGCCAAGCGCGCCACCGCCGGCAGGATGGTGCCGCAAGGTTTTCCAAGGGAAGGCGGGCTGGGCGACGTGGGGCCGGCGGACGTGGTGGATGGGGAAGGGAAGTAGGGAAGGAACGCGGGGGCTTATGGCCCCCGCACCACCAGGAACTCGGCGGGGATGGCCTGATGCGGTCGCCGCCGCAACCGCCTGACGGCGTCCGGTCGCAAACCAGCGGCACGCGCTCGGTCAGGCCCTGCACGATCGAGCGGCGGTCGAACGGGTCGCCACGGATGGCGGGCAGCCCGCCCGCACGGTGGACATGGCCGAGGCGATCCGGTCTCGGCCGGCGGCCGCCTCAGTCCCCGGACCAGGACCGAAAGCTCGGCGGGAACACCTCCTCCACCGCTTGGCCGGCCCAATGATAGTCGGCGTAGCTGCCCCAAACGCGCTCGGCCGAACGCCAGGCGGCGTCCAGCGCCGCCTGGGCGTCCCAGCAGGCGATGCGGCGGCCGTCGACCACTTGGCGGCCGTCGACGAAGACGTGCTCCACCATCTCGGCGGTGCCGCTGTAGACCAACGCCCGGATCGGATCGAGCACCGGGCCGATGGTCGGGTTGTCGAAGTCGAGCACGACCACGTCGGCCTTCGCACCGACGGCAAGCCGGCCGAGGTCGTCGCGGCGAAGGGCCTTGGCACCGCCGGTCGTGGCGGCGCGGAAGAGGTCGGCCGCGTTCGGGCGTTCGTGGTCGCGCTCGACGATCTTGCCGACGATGGCGCCCATCCGCATCTCGGCGATCAGGTCGTTGGGAAAGGCGTCGGTGCCGAGCGCGAGGTTGATGCCGCGGTCGACGTAGCGCTTGACGCTCTCCATGGCGACGCCGCGCCGGGCGTAGGCCACCGGGCAATGCGCCACGCTGGCACCGCTTCGGGCGATGAGGTCGAGGTCGTCGTCGTAGGGATACGTGGTCATCGAGTGCCCGCCGACGTAGAGCGCGTGGCCGAGCACCACGTCGGGGCCGGGGAAGCCCGCGTCGGCGAGGCGTTGCACCGGCGTCTTGGCCGTCTCGCGGAGCGTGTGGTGGAACTCGTACAACTGCTCGACGAAGTGGGTGGTGATGCCGACCCCGAGCCGCGTTGCCGCCGCGCGCGTGCGGCGGCGCATCTCCTCGGTGCTGGCGAAGTACTCGTTGAGGACCAGGATGCCCATGAGCCGGCCGTCGTGGCTGCCGTGGTGGCGCTCGACGAAGGCGCAGGCCCGCTCCAGCTCGGCCAGACCCTTGGCCTCGTCCCACTCCAAGGCGAAGCGGCCGTCCGCCTCGAACACGTAGTCGGCGGCGGTGAAGCTCGGCGCGTAGTAGCCGCGCAGCCCGCTCTCGCCGATCAGCCGGGCGACGGTCTCGCCGCCGTCGGGTGCGCCGGCGTCCATCTCCAAGAGCGTCGTGACGCCGGCCAAGAGGTGTGCCGTGAGTGAATAGCGCACCGCGTCCTCGGCGTTGCTCGGGTCCTGGAAGGTGGGGCCGCCCGCGCGCTTGCGCCCGGCGTAATTGGTGAAGCCAGAGCGCATGAAGGCCCGTCGGCCGCCGTCGATCACCATGCGGTAGCCTTCGTTGATGCGAAGGTGGGCATGGGTGCTGATCATGCCGGGCATCACCAGCCGGCGCGGTGCCGCGATGCGGCGGTCGACCTGGCCGTCCCAACTCCGGCCGACATGAACGATGCGGTCGCCTTCCAAGACCACCACGCCGTTGCGCAGGACGCGATGGTCTGCGCCGTCATGGGCGACGACCCATTCGCCCTCGATCACGGTGGTGGTCATGGTGCGGCTCCTTCGGCTCAGGGGGTCTCGCCGCGCAGCCGTGCCGAGCGCCGGCGCAACAGCTCGACGGCGAGCATCGCCAGCACCGAGACCAGCATCAGCACGATGGCGGCGGCGGTGATGGTGGGGTTGATGGTCTCCTGCACGCCGGACCAGAGCTGGCGCGGCAAGGTGCGCTGCTGCGGGTTGGCGAGAAAGATGGTGACGATCAGCTCGTCGAAGGAGGTCACGAACGCGAACAGCGCGCCCGAGATCACGCCGGGCAGGATCAAGGGCAGCGTCACCCGCCTGAAGGCGAGCCATGGCGGGGCGCCGAGGCTGGCGGCGGCGCGGGCGAGGTTGCTGTCGAACCCTTGCAGCGTCGCCAGCACCGTGACCACGACGAACGGCACCGCGAGCACGGTGTGGCCCGCGATCAGGGCGAGGTAGGTGCCGGCGATGCCGAGCCGGGCGTAGAAGTAGAAGGCGGCGACCGCGAACACGATCACCGGCACGATCAGGGGCGTCACCAGGATGCCGACCAGGACCGGTGCGAGGCGCGAGCGCAGCCGGGCGATGCCGAGGGCGGCGGCGGTGCCGAGTGCGGTGGCGAGGATGGTCGTCGGCACGGCCACCAGCACGCTGTTGCGCGTCGCCCGCACCCACAAGGGATCGGTGAAGAACTCCTCGTACCAGCGCAGCGACAGGCCCGGCAGCGGGTAGATCAGGAGGCTGCCCGAGGTGAAGGAAAGCGGCAGCACCACGAACATCGGCAGGACGAGCGCTGCGAGGATGACGTAGGCGGCGAGACGCACGGCGGCGAGGCCGATGCGTTCGCTCGGTGCCGCCACACCCCGCCGGCGCACGTCAGCGCACCTTCAGCCGGTCGAGGCCGATGGTGCCGCCGATGATCGCATAGAGCAGCACGACCACGCCCAACAAGATCGCCGACAGCGAGGCCCCCATGCCCCAGTTGACCGATTCCGACGTGAAATAGGCGATGAAGTAGGCGATCATCTGATCGCCGGGGCCGCCGACCAGGGCCGGCGTGATGTAGTAGCCGAGCGCCAGCACGAAGACGAGCGAGGCGCCGGCGACCACCCCCGGCAGCACCTGCGGCAGGTAGATGCGGCGGAAGACGACCAGCGGCGGGGCACCGAGCCCGGCACCGGCGCGCATGTGGTCGGGATTCACCCCCTTCATCACGCTGTAGAGCGGCAGCACCATGAACGGCAGCAGCACGTGCACCATGGCGACGTAGACGCCGAGGCGGTTGTAGATCAGGGCCAGCGGCTCGTGGATCAGGCCCACCGACTCCAAGCCCTGATTCACCAGCCCGTTGCGCTGGAGGAGGATGATCCAGGCCGTGGTGCGCACCAGGAGCGAGGTCCAAAACGGCAGCAGCACCAGCATCAAGAGCCAGTTGGTGAGCTTGGGGCCGGCGCTCGCCATGGCGTAGGCCACGGGAAAGCCCAACACCACGCACAGGAGCGTCACCACGGCACTGATGGTGAGGGTGCGGGCCAAGAGGTCGACGAACAGGCGGCGGTCGGGCGGAATGCTCTCGATGCCGTCGGGGCCGCGCTGGAGGTCGACCGAGGCCAAGAGATAGAGCGGCGTTACCGGATGCCGCTCCTGATGGAGCGCGTGCCAGAAGGTCGGGTCCGCCCACCGCGCGTCGACCTCGATCAGCGTGGCGCGCCAGCCGTCGGGGTGGGGGACTGCCGGCACGTTGGCGGCCGAGCGCATCGCCAACTGGCGAAAGCCGGCGACGTTGTGGTTCAGCCGCCGCCCCAGCGCCGCCGCCGCCGGCACGCCGTCGAGGGCCTGGAGGTCGGCGGCGAGGGCCGCGAAGACCGGCTCGTCCGGCACGTCCTGACGGTCCCAGCCGGCGATTGCCGCCATCGTCCGCGGCAGGGCTTGCGTCAGGTCGGTGTTGTCGACCGCCCGGGTGAGGAAGGCGACGATGGGCAACGCGAAGAACACCGCCATGAAGGCGATGCTCGGCACGATCAGCGCCCAGGCCGACAGCCGCCGGCCACGTTCGGCCCTCTCGTGGCGGCGCCGGAGCACGCGGTCGGGCGCGCGTGCCGGCACCGCGCCGGGCAGGACGGCCTGGGCCACGAGTGCCGGCGCCCGAGCGCTACTGCGCCGCCCAGGTGGCGAGGCGCTGGGTCAGTTCCTCCTGATTGGCGAGCCAGAACTCCTGGTACGGCCCCTCGCCCTGCACGTAGGCCTTGTCCATGTGCTCGCTCGGCAGCACCGCAAGGAGGCGCTCGTCGACATAGGCGAGCGAGCGCTCGTTCGGCGGGCCATAGTTCATCATCTCGGCGAAGCGTGCCAACGGCTGGGCCGACGACGCGTAGACCACGAACTCGATCGCCCGTTCCCGGTGCGGCGTGCCGGCCATCACCGCGATGTACTGGTTGCCGAGCACGAAGCCGCCGTCGAAGCTGTACTTGAGGTTGGTGCCGTCGCGCTCGTTGGCCACGGCCACCCGGCCGTTCCACGCATAGCCCATCACCACCTCGCCGGTGGCGAGGATCTGGGTCGATTCGGCACCGCTCCGCCACCAGTGGATGTGCGGCTTCAACTCGTCGAGCTTGGCGAAGGCGCGGTCGACGCCACCGTCGCTGGAGAGCACGTCGATGATCTCGTCGAGCGGCACGCCGTCGGCCATCAGCGCCAGTTCGAGCACCGACGGGCGGAAGATCAGGCCGCGCTTGCCCGGCCACGTCTCGACGTCCCAGAAATCGGCCCAAGTCCGCGGCGGCTCGCCGGTGATCGCGTTGGCGTCGTAGACCAAGCCGCCGACCACGCTCATGATCGGCACCGCGCAGTCGGTGACGCCGCCGGCCGCGGCGAAATCCGCGGGGTCGAGGTATTGCGACCAGTCCACCCGCTCCAGATAGCCCTCGTCGCAGGCGACGGCCATGTGGTTGAAGGTGATCTCGACCACGTCCCAGGCGAGGTTGCCGGTCTCGACCTGGGTGCGAAGCCGGGCGTACTCCTGGCTCCAGTTGTCCTCGACGATCTCGACCCCGGTCTCGGCCTGGAACGGCTCGTACCACGCCGCCCGCGAGGCCTCGGCGACCGCACCGCCGTTGTTCACGACGCGCAACTGCTCCGCCGCCGCCGGCAGGGCGAGCGCGCAACTCGCTGCCGCAACCGCCGTCCAAGTCCTGATCGCCATGGCATCCCCTCCACCCTCGACGTACGCGTTCCAGCTAGGCGACGGCTGGCGGACGATGCAAGGACGATTTTCGATAGACCGTCCAGATTTCGATGATCGTCGATCAGGGCGCGTAGACCCAGAGGTCGATCATGACCCGTGCATCCGGCACCGGCAGCCACGGCACCTCGATCGCGGAGAGCGGTAGGGGCCGCCCGCCCAGGGCTTCGTCCCACACCTCGAGCGCCGCCGGCAGGTCGGCGAGGTCGGTGTGGAAGGCCTGGATCCGCGCCGCGTTGGCGAGACTGGTGCCGGCGGCGGCGCAGATCGCCTCGGCCTCGGCGACGATGGCGCGCAACTCCGCCTTGACCGGTGTCGCGTAGAACGGCTGGCGCGGGTCGGGCCGGGCGGCCGCGATCAGCCCATCCTCGCCGAGCGCCATCAGGCCCGAGAGGAACAGCAGGTCGCCGGCGCGCACGGCGGCAACGCTTCGCCAAAACGCGGGCGGGCGGGTTCCGTGGATCGTCTGCCGCACTGTCCGCCCATCGGCGGCAAGGGCGATCACGTTGATCTCGATTCGCGAGTCCGGCATGATGAAGCCAGGTGTCGACGTCGGAACGACGGTCGTTGCCGGCGGGTTCGGGAAATTCTCGTACCAGATTTCGTTGAACGCGGGCACGTCGTTCCGATCGCGCAAGTAGACTTGCGCCTTGACGACATGGTCGATGCTGCTGCCGGCGGCGGCGAGCGACGGTTTCATCTTGTGTTCGATGATGAATGCCGTCTCGAGTTTGATGGGCGTGCCCTTCCAAAGACCGACGGGGCGGCGAGCGAGGGGGTCGAGCGGGCCTTCCTGCTCACGCCGCGCTTCGGCCGTCTGCCCCGGCACGAAGCGGAAGTCGCCGGCCCTGAGCGCCGGGCTGTAGCCCGACGTATGGTGGATCTGATAGGCAGGCTGGAAGCGCTCGTGCACCGCCTGCACCTCGCCGTGCGGTACCACGGCCATGAGTTGGACCTCGAGGGTCTGGCCGGCGCGGGTGAAGCGCTGGTGCAGGTTGGACGTCGAGGGCGGAATCCGGCCCTCGAACACCTCGCGCCGGACCTCGTGATAGGGGTCCACCGCCGTCGCCGTCGTGTAGTACTGGTCGATGCGCACCGCATCGGCGAAGCCGATTCCGGCCTCGGCCAGCACCTCCCCGGCGTTGCGGAACAGCCGGCGCGCCTCTCGCTTGGCGGGTGGTTCGCCGTCGAGCGGGTGACCGCCGCCAGCGACTTCGGGCGCCAGCCCGTTGACGTAGTCGGTACCGGCAAGACCGGTCGCGAACACCCAGTTGCCGGCCCGCACCCCGCGCGCGAAGCGGATGCCCGTGCCCGGGATCGACACCGGCAAAAGTGCCTCGGTCGCCGCCATGGGGTCGCTGCCGAAACGGTCGTCAGCCATGATCGGGGCCTCCGAAGCGGGCGAGGATGGCCTGGGTCGTCAGGTCGTAGTGGCGGTCGAGCAGCGCGATCGCCCGATCCGCATCGCGCGCCAGCACGGCCTCCATGATCTCGCGGTGCTCCTCCAGATGCGGGCGTTGCAGAGCCGTGGCGATGGCGAAGCGACGGTAACGCCGCACCAACACCGTCAGCATGCTGCGCAAGCGCAGCAGCAGTGCCGAGGCGGCGCCGGAGATGAGCGCGCGGTGGAAGTCCTCGTGCCGCGCCTCCCACTCGCCCAGCGTCTCGGGCGAGAGGTGTGCGCCCCGCTCGGTCACGCGGGCGAGGAAATGGAAGGTGGCAACGATGCGCGCCTCCCAGTCGTCGCCGCCGTCGCGGATCGAGCAGCGCAACGCCTCCGCTTCCAGGAGCATCCGCACGCGGGTGAGGTCGGTCAACTCGTCGACGGATACGGGCGCCACCCAGAAGCCGCGATTGTCCGAGGAATCGACCAGTTGCTCGGCGCGCAGCCGCACCAGGGCCTCGCGCAGGGGCGCCACGCCGATGTCGTAGCGCTCCTTCAGTTCGTGCATGCGCAGCTTGGCATTGGGCGCAAGCGCCCCGGACAGGATGTCGTCGCGAAGCTGGCGGTAGGCGAGCGTCGCCAGGGTGACACCCTCGTCGTCGGCCTCGACGATGGCCTTGGGTTGCGAGCGCTCGTGGTGGTCGAGGGGACCGCGGTCGGTGCTAGGTGCCGTTTTCATCTCGTTGTCGACTTCGCTGCGTGGCGGTCCAGCACCGCCATTCCCGCCGACCGAAATGTCGGTTCGGCAAAATGTGGGTTGACATATGATCTACAAATTTTCGAAATTCATGCAAGATACAGATCGCCGGAGCGAGCCATGCGTGCCGACGTGATCGACCCAGCGGCCACAGGGACGGCGGGCGGCGCTACGGCGGCGACCGTGCTCGAGGTGCGCGGCGTGCGCCATGTCTTCCGCACCAAGGGCCGCCGCGTCGAAGCGCTGACGGCGACCGACCTCGCGGTGTGCGACGGCGAGTTCATGACGGTGGTCGGGCCTTCGGGCTGCGGCAAGTCGACCCTGATGAACGTCATCGTCGGCCTCTACCAACCGACCGCGGGCGAGGTCCGGTATCGCGGCGCGCGCAGCCGCGGCATCAACCGCTCGATCGGCTACGTGACGCAGGCCGACAACCTCTATCCCTGGCGCACGCTGGCGAAGAACGTCGCCTTTCCGTTGGAAGTCCGGGGCGTGCCCGCCGGCGAGCGCAAGGACCGGGTGGCGCACCTGATCGAGCGAGTCGGTCTCAGGGGCTTCGAGCAGAGCTATCCTCACGAGCTGTCCGGCGGCATGCGGCAGCGCGCCAACATCATCCGCACGCTGGTCTACGACCCGGACGTGATCTTGATGGACGAACCCTTCGGCCCGCTGGACGCGCAGACCCGCCTGATCCTCCAGCACCAGCTCCTCGAGCTTTGGCAGGAAGAGAGAAAGACGATCATCTTCATCACCCACGATCTGAGCGAGGCGATCGCCCTGGCCGACCGGGTGGTGGTGATGTCGGCGCGGCCCGGCCGCATCAAGACGGTGGCCGAGGTGCCGCTGCCGCGCCCCCGCGACCTGTTCGAGATCCACACCCAGCCGGCCTTTCGCGAGGCCTACCGCATGCTGTGGTCGAGCTTGGAGGACGAAGTGCGCAAAGCCTCCACCTTGGAGATGCCCAGCCGATGAGCACGACCGCGGACCGCGTGCTGCCGCCGGGCGCCGACAACGTCGAGGACGGGATCAAGGAGTGGGAGGCGCAGGAACGACGCGCCGGCCGCCGGCTGCTCGCCACCCGTCTCGGCCTCGCCGCGGCGCTGCTGGTCTTGTGGGAGTTCGGCACCGACCGCTGGTTCGACGCCTTCTGGTTCTCCAGCCCGTTGCGGATCGCCGCGCACTTCGTCGAGTGGGTCCAGGGCGACTTGTTGTTCCATCTCTCGGTGACGTTGCGCGAGACCTTCGTCGGCTACACCTGCGGCGTCCTGCTCGGCATCGCCCTCGGCACCTTCCTCGCCCGGTTCGAGTTCCTGGGCAAAGTGCTCGACCCGTTCATCCTGGCGCTGAACGGCATCCCGCGCATCGCGCTGGCGCCGTTGTTCATCATCTGGTTCGGCATCGGCGAGACCTCGAAGATGGTGCTCGCCGGCATGCTCGCCTTCTTCCTCTGCTTCTACGCCACGCTGTCGGGCCTCCGGAGCGTCGATCCGGCCTACCTCGCCATCGCCAAGGTGATGGGCGCCAACGCACGCCAGACCTTCTTCAAGGTGGTGCTGCCGGCGGCGTCGCCATGGATCATCACGGCGATGAAGGTCAGTCTGCCGTTCGCCCTGGTCGGCGCCATCGTCGGCGAGTTCATCGCCGCCACCGCCGGCCTCGGCTTCAAGATCCAGCTCTACACCGCGCAGTTCGACACGACCGGCGCGGTCACCGGCATCTTCGTGCTGATGGTCGTCGTCATCGCGTTCAACACCGTGCTCACCCGGGTCGAGGCCTACGTCCTCAGATGGCGCCCGCCGTCGGCCGGGGGCGGCGAGGTGCAATGATCGAGCGCGCCGGCTGCTGCGCTCCAACGGAGGGACCGAAATGAGCCGTTCCACGACTTCGACCACGCTCAGCCGCCGCCGCTTCGGGTTCGGCGTCGCCGGTGCGGCGGCCGTCGGCGCGTTCCCGGCACCAGGGCTCTTGCGCGCCCAGGGCCTGACGCGCATCCGCATCACCCAGCCGGCCGACAGCCTCAGCTACATGGCGATCTACGTTGCCCGGGCGCTCGGCTATTTCGAGGAGAACGGGCTCGACGTCGAGGTGGTGATCACCCGCGGCGACGGCCCCGACGTGCAGGCGCTGATGGCGCGCGAGGTCGAGTTCGTCGCCACGCCGCCCCACCACCTCTTCACGCTTCATTTGCAGAATCGGAACTTGTTGGGCATCTGCGGCGTGCTCGGCCGCTGCGGCATCAACCTCGTCATCGCCAAGGCCGCCGCCGAGGAACGCGGCGTCACCGAGGACTCGCCCATCGAGGACAAGCTGGCGGCGCTGCGCGGCCTCACCATCGGCGTCTCGGCACCCGGAGCGCTCACCTACAACATCGCCGAATACTACATCCTGCGCGCCGGCATGACGCCGCAGCAGGATGCCAACGTGGTCGCCTCCGGCACCGGCCCCGCCGCCATCGCGGCGATGCAGAACGACATCGTCAATGCCTACGCCTTCTCGTCGCCCCTGACCGACCAGATGGTCAGCATGGGCGTGGCCGACTGGCTGATCAACAACACGCGCGGGCAGGACCCGGTGCTCGACGAGTTCCTGCACGCGGTCATCTACGCGCGACCGGACTACCTCGAAGCCAACGAGGACATTGCCCGGCGTACCGTGGCGTCGATCGTGCGCGCCTCGGGCTGGATCCGTGCGCAACCGGTCGACGAGGTGGGCGCTTCGATCCGCTCGTTCTTCGCCGGGCTCGACGAGGACGTCTACTTGAGCGCGGTCGGCAACGTGCGCGAAGCCATCATCGCCGACGGCCGGATGACCCCGGCAGGCTCCGACGCCTATCAGGACGTGCTGCTGCGCACCGGGCACCTGCGCGAGGCGGTGCCGTTCGACGCCGTCTTCACCAACGACTACCTGCCGAGCTGAGGAGCGCCGCCATGGGCCTGGAGACGCGGCTTGCCGAGATGGGCTACGAGTTGCCCGCCCCCTTCCGCTTTCCCAAGGGCAACCGGACCGGCTGCGTGGTGGTCGACCGGCTGATCCTCGTCTCCGGCCATGGCCGCGACCTGCCGCCCTTGCCGGGCGTCGTGGCCAAGGGCAAGCTCGGCGGCGACGTCACCGTCGAGCAGGGCTACGCCACCGCCCGCGCGACGGCGCTCTCGATCCTCGCCAGCCTGAAGCAGGAGGTGGGCGATCTGGATCGCGTCGCCCGCGTCGTCCGGTTGTTCGGCATGGTCAACGTCGCCCCCGGCTTCGACCGCATGCCGGAGGTGATCGACGGCGCCTCGGACTTTCTCTTCGAGCTGTTCGGCCCGGAGCGCGGCCGGCACGCGCGCAGTGCGGTCGGCCTGGCCGAATTGCCGCACGGCATCGCCGTCGAGATCAACGGTGAGTTCGAGCTGCTCGACGGAGCCCGCTAGGTCGGCCGTGTCGGAGACTGGGCATGGAGGGGTGCCGACCGCGCGTCACGTCCGTCGGTGGCCCCGGCATGAGAACGATGGCAGGGCCGACCGTTTGGAGAACGCGAGGAGGCGGTTGGTAGCCCCGACGGGATTCGAACCCGCGACCTCCGGCTTGAAAGGCCGGCGTCCTAACCGCTAGACGACGGGGCCACACCCTGGCGGGCACGCGGTGTGTAGCCCGAACCGCCTCGGCGGCGCAAGGCCGGCGCCAAACCGATGCGGGTCGCAGGAGCCGAAAAGCGCCCAGCACGCTGCACCTTCCGACCGGATCAGCCGTCGTTCAACGCGACGTCGTCGACCAGGAGCTGGGCGCGGTCGCCGCCGCGGTAGCGGTCGGCTTCCAGTTTGCCGGCGAGTTCGATCGGCCGATCCACGGCGACCGGCAGCCGGTCCCAAAGGGCCGTGCCCTCGGCCCTGAAGGCGATGGCGTCGAGCGCAGCGCCGTCGTCGCTCCGTACCCACAGCTTGAGGTGACGCTCGCCGACCACGCGCGTGCCCCCGAGCCGACCGCCGACCACGCGCAGACGCGGCACCGGGTGGCCCTCGCCGTAGGGCTCCAGCCGCGCCATCGCCACCACCAGCCGCGCCGTACAGCCGGCGACGGCGACCGAGCCGTCGAGCCGGAGTTCCGGCGCCGTCGGTGCCGTGGCCAGGGCCTCCACCGCGTCGTGGAAGGCCTCCAGCCGCTGCCGCTCGACGGTGAAGCCGCCGGCGCGGGCGTGGCCGCCGGCCTTCACGGCGAGCCCGCCGTCGAGCGCCCGATGCAGGGCGGCGCCGAGATCGAAGCCCGCAGGCGCGCGCGCCGAGCCGACCACGGCAGTCCCCGTGTCGGCACCCACCAGCACGGGACGATGGAACCGCTCGGCGAGACGGCCGGCGACGATCCCCAGCACACCGGGATGCCAACCCTCGCCCACGGCCAGCAGCACCCGGCGGTCGGCCCTCGCTTGGGCCGCGACCTGCCGCGCCGCCGCCTCGACCACGTCCCGCTCGACCTCGCGGCGGTCGGCGTTGAGGGCGTCGAGCTGTCGAGCGAGCCGGTGGGCCTCGGTCGGATCGTCGGTGGCGAGCAGGCTGGCCGCCATCTGCCCTTCGGCGAGCCGGCCCGCGGCGTTCAGCCTGGGCGCCAGGGCGAAGCCGAGCTGGCCCGTACCCCAGGGCGGGCGCAGGCCCGCGACCTCGGCAAGGGCGGCGAGGCCGACGCGTGGTGCCGCGTTCATCAGCGCAAGGCCCTGGCGGACGAACGCGCGGTTCAAGCCCAAAAGCGGGACCACGTCGGCGACCGTGCCGAGGGCGACGAGGTCGAGCAGGTCCAACAGGGACGGCTCGGGCCGCGCGGCGAAATGCCCGCGGCGGCGCAGCTCGCGGTTGACACCGATCAGGACGAGGAACGTCACACCCACCGCCGCCAGCGTGCGGCAGGGGCTGTCCTGGTCGAGCCGGTTGGGGTTGACGAGGGCCAGGGCCGGTGGGAGTGCCGCTTCGGGCTGGTGATGGTCCACCACGACGACCTCTTGGCCCCGGTCGCGGGCGTGCTCCAAGGCGGCGAAGGCGGTGGTGCCGCTGTCGAGCACCAGCACCAGCCGGCAGCCGGCGTCGGCCAGCCCATCCAGCAGCGCCGGGCTCGGGCCGTAGCCGTCGGTCAGTCGGTTCGGGATGGCAACGGCGGTCGGCACGTCGAGGGCGCGGGCCCACCGCACGACCAGGGCGGCCGAGGTGGCACCGTCGACGTCATAGTCGGCGAGCACGCCGATGCGCGCGCCGTGCTGGACGGCGTCGGCGATGCGGGCAGCGGCGAGGTCCAGGTCCAAGAGGTGCGAAGGGTCGGGCAGCCAGTCGCGCAGACGGGGGTCGAGGAAGCGCGGCACGTCCGCCGCCGCAACGCCGCGCCCGGCCAGCAGGCGCGCCACCACTTCCGGCAGGTCGAACCGCTGGGCGAGGGCCGTCGCCTCGGCGCCGGGCGGCTCGTC
>JBJHBG010000018.1:0-51024 GCA_050485385.1 Geminicoccaceae bacterium
GGCAGATCGGCAGCATGTCGGGGGCGAGCGCCGCCGCCGAGCCGCCCGACGAGCCGCCGGCATTGAGCAGCGGGTCGAACGGATTGCCGGTGGCGCCCCAGACCGGATTGCGCGAGTTCGCACCGGCGCCGAACTCCGGCACGTTGGTCTTGGCGACGGCGATGCCGCCCGCCTGCCGCACCAGCGCCACCTGGGCCGAGTCAGCGCGCGGCACATGGTCCCTGTAGAGCGGCGAGCCGTGGGTGGTGAGCAGGCCCTCCGTGTCCTGGAGGTCCTTGATGCCGACCGGCAGGCCGTGCAGCGGTCCCAGCGGCTCGCCCCGCAGCGCGGCCGCCTCCGCCGCCTTCGCTTCCGTACGCGCGCGGCTATAGGCCCTGGCACAGATGGCGTTGATCGCGGGGTTCAACGCCTCGATCCGCTCGATGCACGCTTCCAGGAGCTCCACCGGCGAGACGTCCTTGGCGCCGATCCTGCGCCTGAGGTCGACGGCGGCAAGCGAGGTCAACTCTGCGGTCATGGCGCGGCTCCGTCGGTCCTGCTCAGCGGCTCCGGCGATGCACCGACGGGCCGCCGGATGCAGGCGACCTGATGGCCGGGTGCCACCTCGATCAGTGGCGGGTCGATCTTCTTGCAGTCCGGCAACGCAAAGGGACAACGCGTGTGGAAGTGGCAGCCCGGCGGCGGCTTGGCCGGGCTCGGCACGTCGCCCTGGATGATCAGCTTTTCGCGCTTGGTGCGCGGGTTGGGGATCGGCGCAGCGGCCAAGAGCGCCTCGGTATAGGGATGCAAGGGCGTGGCGAAGAGGCGCCGCTTGTCGGTCATCTCGACGATGCGGCCGAGATACATCACGGCGATGCGGTGGCTGATGTGCCGCATCACGGCGAGGTCGTGGCTGATGAAGAGGTAGGCCAGATCGAACTCCTCCTGGAGATCGATCAGCAGGTTCAGCACCTGCGCCTGCACCGACACGTCGAGGGCCGAGACCGGCTCGTCGGCGACGATCACGTCGGGGTTCACCGCCAGCGCCTTGGCGATGCCGAGCCTTTGGCGCTGCCCACCCGAGAACTCGTGGGTGTACTTGCGCATGTTCTGCGGGCGGAGCCCCACGCGCTCGAACAGTTGGGCGACCCGCTCGTCCTTGTCCCGTCCCTTGGCGATGCCGAAGTTCTGCAACGGCTCGCCGACGATGGCACCGGCCGTGAGCTTCGGGTTCATCGACGAATACGGGTCCTGGAACACGGTCTGGATGTTGCGCCGGTGCTTCCACATCCGGCCCTGGTCGAGGTGGGTGACGTCCACACCGTCGAGGCGGATCACGCCGGACGTGGGCTCCAGCAGCTTGAGCACGGTCTTGCCGACGGTGGACTTGCCGCAGCCGCTCTCGCCGACCACACCCAACGTCTCGCCCCGATGGACGCGGAAGCTGACGCCGTCGACCGCGCGCACGGTGCCCACCTCACGGCGCAGAAAGCCCCCGTGGATGGGGAAGTGCTTGACGAGGCGCTCGACCTCGAGCGCCGGGGTATCGGGCTTGGTCGTGCTCATTGCGCCACCGCCCGGACGCGCGCGACCTCCCAGCAGGCGGCGCGATGGCCGGGAAGATGCTCCTCCAAGGGCGGGCGTTCGGCGGCGCAACGCGCGGTGGCGAAGGGGCATCGCGGGGCGAAGCTGCAACCGGGGATGGGGTCGATCAGCATCGGCACCATGCCCGGGATCTCCTGCAGGCGAATGCGCCGGTCGGCTGCCTCCGCATCGAGGTCGAGGCGCGGGATCGCCCGCATGAGGCCGCGCGTGTAGGGGTGCAGCGGCTCGTCGAACAGGTCTTCGACGGTCGCCTCCTCGACCTTGCGGCCGGCATACATCACCACCACGCGCTGCGCCGTCTCGGCGACCACGCCGAGGTCGTGGGTGATGAGCACGATTGCCGCCTCGAACTCCTCCTTCAGCTCCAGCATGAGGTCCAGGATCTGCGCCTGGATGGTGACGTCGAGGGCGGTGGTGGGCTCGTCGGCGATCAGCACCTTGGGGTCGCACGACAACGCCATGGCGATCATCACCCGCTGCCGCATGCCGCCGGAGAGCTGGTGCGGATACTCGTCGAGCCGGCGCGCGGGATCGGCGATGCGCACCAGCTCCAGCATGTCGCGCGCCCGCTTGCGCCCTTCCTCCCAGGACACCCGCTTATGGCGAACGACGTTCTCCGCGATCTGGGTGCCGATGGTGAGCACGGGATTGAGGCTGGTCATCGGCTCCTGGAAGATCATCGAGATCTCGTGGCCGCGGATCTCGCGCATCTGCTCTTCGCTGAGCTTGGTGAGGTCCCTGCCGCCGAAGCGCACCGCACCGGAGACGATGCGGCCGGTCTCGGCCTGGATCAGCCGCAGGATGGAGAGCGCTGTCACCGACTTGCCGCAGCCGCTCTCGCCGACCACGGCGAGGGTTTCGCCCTTGGCGACGTCGAACGAGACGCCTTCCACGGCGCGTACCACGCCGTCCTGGGTGAAGAACCGGGTGTGCAGGTCCTCGACCTGCAAGACCGCGCTCACAGACGCCTCGACAGGCGCGGGTCGAGCCGGTCGCGAAGCCCGTCGCCCAACAGGTTCACCGCCAGGATCGTGACCGTGAGGAAGGCACCGGGGATGAGGATACTCCAGGGTGCGAGCTGGAAGAAGGTCCGGCCCTGCGAGATGATGTTGCCCCAACTCGGGATCTCCGGCGGCACGCCGGCGCCGAGAAAGGAAAGGCTCGCCTCGACCAGCATCGCCGAGGCGCACACGTAGGTGGCCTGCACGATCAATGGGGCCAGCGTGTTCGGCAGGATGTGCCGGAACAGGAGCTTGAAGCCGCGCGTGCCGCCGGCGATGGCGCTTTCGACGTAGGGCTGTTCGCGCACCGAGAGCACGACGCTGCGCACCAGCCGCACGATCCGCGGTACCTCGGGGATGACGATGGCGATCAGCACGACGACGAGACCCGGCCGGGTCAAGGTGATGAGCGCGATGGCCAACAGGATCGCCGGGATCGCCATGATGCCGTCCATGACCCGCATGACGATGGCGTCGACCCGGCGGAAATAGCCACAGACGAGGCCGATCGTGAGGCCGATGAAGCTCGCGACCAGGGCGACCGAGATGCCGACGAAGAGCGACACGCGGGCGCCGTAGACGGTGCGGGCGAACAGGTCGCGGCCGTATTGGTCGGTGCCGAACCACCAAGCCTCCGACGGCGGCCGGAGCCGCTGCGCCGGGGTCATCCGCAAGGGATCGCCTGTCAGGAACGGGGCGAAGATCGCCATCAGCGCCAGGATGGCGAGGATCGAGCCGCCGATGACGATGGTGGGATTACGGCGGACGAAGGTCCAAAGGGGCGAGCCCTGCCGTGGCGGCGCGAAGGCTGGACTGTCGACGACGGTGGCCAAGTCCTGTGGCTCCCTTTGGCTTAGCGGATCAGACCGGGCTGGGTCGCTTCGTCGAGCGGCCAGATCGGCCGCTGGACCTTGGTGTAGGCGAGGCGGCGATAGTCCCGCGCCAGCGGCGCGTCGCTGTCGACGTAGAGGACCTGCGCGGCGATCGGTGCGAACGCGGCGGAGAAGTGGTTGGTCGACTTCACCACCAGCACCTTCTGTGCCGTCGGCTCGATGCCGACGTTGCGGAACAGGTCGAGGCCGAAGGCCTGGGTGCGGTTGGAGATCAGCACGGCCTGCACGCCGTCCACCCTGACCGCGGCGCAGTCGCCGAGCGGCACCCGCGTCGGCCCGAAACGCTGCCAGCCGTCGCGGCAAAGGCCCGTGACCTCGACCACGGCATCGACCGGCACGCCGGATGCAGGCCCCGTCTTGCCGCCGAAGCGCAAGGGAAACCGACCGTTCAGCCCCGCATCGAAGCAAAGCCCCACGGCGATCGGATCCCAGATCGGGCCGACCGCAGCGTCGGTCGCGCCTTGGGCCAGAAGCTCGCGCAGGATGGTCGTGTTGTCCGACGGCGATCCGCCACCGGCGTTGTCGGTGGGCTCGGCCAGGACGATCGGTCCCTCGGCGGCGGCGAGCGCCGTCCTCACCGCGTCGGGAACGGTGAAGAACTCGGGCATGGTCCGCCCGCGCATGGCGACGAACTCCTCGCCCAGACGGGTCGCCAGCGCGTCCGCCTTCGCCTTGTCGCCGTCGGCCACGACCAGGATGCGCCCGCCCAACTCCGGCACGTCGGCATAGGGAAAGCAGTGCACGGCGGAGACGGAGAGGATGCCGTCCTGGCCTTCGAGGTCCTGCATCCGGTCGACGAAGCCGCGCATCAGCGGAAACTGGGTCGGATAGCTCGAGATCTGCCGGCAATCGTAGAGTGCCATCACCGGCTTCACCTCGCCGCGCACGGTGGCGAGTACGATGTCGAGCAGTTCCTCCGCCCGCTCGACCACGTCGGTGTGGGGGAATTCCTTGTAGCAGACCATGACGTCGGCGGCGCGCACGCGACGGACCGTCATGTGGCAATGCGGGTCCAACTCGACGCCGATGACGCAGCCGCCACCAACGATGGCGCGGACACGCTCGATCACGTCGCCCTCCACGTCGTCGTACCCCTGCGCCACCATGGCCCCGTGCAGGCCGAGGACCACGGCGTCGAGCGGCAGTGCCGCCTCGACTTGCCCCAGGATCTCGTCGCGCATGGTCTCGTAGGCGTCGCGATTGACGGTGCCGGCCGGACTGGCGGCGAAGCAGCTTCCCTCGATCAAGGTGAAGCCGTCGCGCTCGGCCCGCCGGCGGGCGACGAACAGCGGGGCCGTACACATCCGGGGTGCGTCGGTCGGGTGTTCGCCCGGACGGAACCAGACGCTCGCCTGGAAGGCACGCAAGCTGGTCGGCAAGGGGGCGAACGTGTTGGTTTCCGTGGCCAAGGTCGCCGAGAACAGGCGCATCTTCGTTCGATCCTAATGGCGGATACGGGGGTCGAGGAAGGCGTAGGAGAGGTCGATCAGCAGGTTGATGATCACCTTGGTGCCCGCGAACACCAAAATGAGACCTTGGATGATCGGGTAGTCGCGCTTGAGCACGGCATCCACCGTGAGCCGGCCGAGGCCCGGGATGTTGAACACGGTTTCGGTGATGACCACGCCCGAGATCAACAGCGCGATGCCGATGCCGATGACCGTGACGATCGGCACCGACGCGTTCTTGAGCGCGTGCAGCAGCAGCACCCGCGTCGTGGCGAGCCCCTTGGCGTTGGCCGTGCGGATGTAGTCCTGCGACAGCACCTCCAGCATCGAGGCGCGGGTGATGCGGGCGATCAGCGCGATGTAGGTGGCGGACAACGCCACCGCCGGCAGGATCAGGCTGCGGAGGCACGGCCAGAGACCCTGCGACAAGGGCGTGTAGCCCTGCACCGGCAGCCAACGCAACTCGATCGAGAAGATCCAGATGAGGATGTAGCCGGCAACGAACACCGGCACGGCAAAGCCGAAGACCGAAAACAGCATGACCAGCCGGTCGACGGCCGTGCGCGCCTGCCACGCGGCGATGACACCCAGGGGAATGGCGCAGACGACGGCGAGGCCGAGCGTCACCACCATCAGCATCAAGGTCGGCTCGAGCCGCTGCGCGATCAGCGTGGTGACCGGCAGGTTGGAGAAGATCGACGTGCCGAGGTCGCCCCGCAGGATCTCGCCGAGCCAGATCAGGAACTGCTCCCAGATCGGCAGATCGAGGCCGAGCTGCTGGCGGATGTTGGCGATCTGCGCCGAGGTCGCGTCGTCGCCGGCGATCAACGCCGCCGGGTCGCCGGGCGCCAAGCGCAGCAGCAGGAAGACGAATATCGTAACCACGGCCATGACCGGGATGGTGGCCAGCAGGCGACGGGCGATATAGGCGGTCATGACCTCACCTCGAGCGGGTCCGGCGGCCGATCTCGCGGCCGCCGGACCCCATTTCGAACACGGCGCCGAAGCGTCGTCAGTCGATGCGCTCGATGTTCCAGAGCACCGTCAGACCGGTGACCGGGACGATGCCGGCGATGCGGTCCGAGCGGTAGGCCATCGGCTGCGTCCACTGGCCGAAGATGATGTACGGCACGACGTGGACGGCTCGCTCCTGGATGCGCTGGGCAGCTTCCTTGCGCTCCTCCTCGGTCTGGGCGAAGGCGAACTCGCCCCGGAGCCGCTCCAGCTCCTCGTCGCAAGGCCAACCGACATTGGCGCCGTCGCAGCCGGCACCCAGCCACGTGTTGAGCGCCGGGTTCTCCGAGGACACACCGGACGAAGTGGTGACGAAGATGTGCCAGCCACCGTCCTCGGGCAACTCACGGTTGGAACGGCGGGCCACCACCGAGCCCCAGTCGATCGACACCGGGTTCACGTTGATGCCGGACTCGCGCATCGCGTTGATGAGCACCTGGGCAGCCGGCGTGATGGTGTGGTGGTCGGTCGCGGCGAGCACGTAGATGGGCTCGTCGTTGTAGCCCGCTTCCTTCAGCTTCTCGTACGCCTTGGCGGGATCGTAGTCGGAGACGAGTTCGACGCCGGTCGTGTCCTCGTACGGCGTGCCGCAGGTGATGAAGCTGTAGCACTCCCGGAAATAGTCGGGGTTGCCGACGATGGTGAGCAGGTAGTCCTCCTGGTTCACCAGATGGTAGAGCGCCTGCCGGGCCTCGGGCACGTCGAACGGCGGGTGCAGGTGGTTGATGCGGATGGTGCCCCAATGGCTATCGACGGCACCGGTGCGCATGACCTCGATGTTGGGATCGGCCTCGAGGATCGGCACGAAGTCGACGGCCGGCTGTTCGAGCAGGTCGATCTCACCGGCGATCAGCGCCTGCATCCGCGTTTGGCTGTCGTCGATCCAGACCAGCTCGATCCGGTCGACGTTGGGGATCTTCGAGCCGGCGAACCGAGACGGGGTCTCGCCCTCGCGGGGCACGTAGTTCGGGTTCTTGACGTAGACGGTGCGGCTGCCCGGCACCCACTCGTCCTTCTTCATCATGAAAGGGCCGGAGCCGATCGCCTCGGTCACCTGCTGGTCGCCGGGCGTGCGGGCGTCCTGCTCGCGCATGACGATGCCGACCATCGTGCCGGTCTTGCCGAGGGTGTGGAGGACGAGGCCGTAGGGCGCGTTGAACACCATGCGGAAGGTCTGGTCGTCGACCGCCTCCAGGGTGTCGAGATAGGAGAACATGGCGCGCGCCGCTTGGTCCTTGGAGCCCCAACGCTCGAGCGAGGCGATGACGTCGGCGGTGGTCACCGGCTGGCCGTCGTGGAACTCGAGCCCGTCGCGCAGCGTGAACTCGTAGACGAGACCGTCGTCGCTGACGCTGTAGTCGCCCACCATCTGCGGATGGGGGACGCCGTCGTCGTCGACACCGAACAGGGTGTCGTAGACCAGCATGCCGTGGATGCCGGCGATGGTCTGCGTGGTCCAATGCGGGTCGAGCGTGCGCACGTCGGCGTGCATGGTCGCCCGCAGCACGGTCTCCGCGCTCACCGGCGCCAGTGCCGTCCCGCCGAGCAACAGCGCCGCTCCTAGCGCGACCACCGATGTCCTGAGGGCCGCCATCGAGCGTGAACTACGTCCTGTCATGGGTATGTCCTCCTTTGACCGAGCCCAGCGGCGTCGCATGCCCATGCTCCCCGGCACCGACCGCCCCTCTCCTTCTGGCGCCAAGGCGGCTGGTGGGCAACGCCCTAGTCGGTCCCCGCTTGCGCACGCGCCCGTACCGCACCCGGCGTTTCGCCGTAACGGCCCCGGAATCGGCGGTAGAACGTCGAAAGGTCGTCGAAGCCGCAGGCAAAGGCGATCTCGGCGACCGAAAGCCGTGCTGCTGCGGGATCGGCCAGGATGTGGCGGCTCTCGACCAACCGCTGCTCCACCACGACCTCGCGAAAGCGCAGGCCCGCGTCGCGCAGTACCGCGTGCAGCCAGCGCTCGGAGATGCCGAGATCGGCGGCCACGCGGCGGACCGACAGATCGGGCTCGCGCACGTGACTGCCGAGATAGGCGAGGATCCGCCGCCTCAGCGCCAGCCGCGGCGCCGGCCGTGCCGGCAGAGCCGCCGTCCGGGCGGCGACGGCGATGCCGACGAGGCTCGCCAAGTGATCCACCAGCGGTGCCTGACTGGCGCGCGGCACCTCGCGGCCCAGTGCCGCGAGCCCGCGCGCATGACCGGCGAGCAGGTGGGCCAAGGAACCGCGCAGCAGCAGCGGCAGGCGAGCGCAGGCTGGCAGATAGGGGCCGATCCGGCCCGCGGGAAAGCGCCACTGGAGGACGCGCGCACCGGCCGGATTCAACGCCTCGCACGGGGTCGTGTCGTCCAGGACGAGCACGTCGCCCGCGTGAAAGGGTGCGTCGAGATGCGGCGCGCGCAGGCGCCCGCCGCCCTCCTCGATCACCACAACGTGGTAGCAGGTGGCCGGTCCCGGGCTGCCGTCCTGGGCAACCCGTACGGCGGGCGTGGCGAGGCTGGCCACGTCGGCGCCGGTCAAGCGCCGTGATCGCACCCACGCCCTGCGGGGTGCGTCGCCCAGCCACGTGAGCGTCTTGCCGACCAGGTCCGGGCTCGATTTTCTTGGCGTCGACATCGCGGTCTCCCGCTCGACGGGCCATCAGGGCGCGCAGGCATTGCCAAGTCCCACTGCGCTCCGCGCCAAGACCTAAACGCAAAGACGCCGCAACGCTAGAGGTCCCACGAACGCGAAGGGATCGCGCAATGACCTCCGCAACCCTCTACGACCGGCTCGGCGGCAGTTTGGGCATCTGGGTTCTGGTCGACGACCTCCTCGCTGCGCACCGCGACAACCCTGTTCTCGGCTGGCGGGTGCGGGCCTGGGACGCCGAGGCCGGGCGACTGGAGTGGATCGAGCAGCGGCTGCGGCAGCAGGTCGGCGCCGGCACCGGCGGGCCCGAACGGGCCGATCCGTGCGGGCTCGCCCAGGCCTATCGGGAGTTCGATCTGACCCAGCTCGAGCTGGCGGCAGCGGTGGACGACCTGGAGGCGGTGCTCGCCCGCTACGGGCTGGACGACGCCACACGGGAACGCGTCCGCGACCTCACCGGAAGCTGAGCCACCGCGTTCCACCTGGCGGTTCGCGTCGAGGGCCAGCCGGTGGGCCGATCGGGGGCGTCCGCGGCCGATCATGCGCCCGCCGGTGTCGGCGTTTTTCGTTTCGTCGAACTTACGCTATGGGTGAGTGCGGCGCCGCGCGGCGCTGGCCCCTGCCCGTTGACGACCGGAACGAACCATGATGACGACCGTCCTCGACCTGCTTGCCCCGCACGACGCCCAGAGCCCGGCCATCGGCGCTCCTGACCGGCCGTGGCTCACCTTCGGCCAGCTTCGCGATCTCTGCCGGACGACGCGCGAAACGCTGAACGGGCTGGGCATCGGCCGCGGCGACCGGGTGGCCATCGTCTTGCCCAACGGCCCGGAGATGGCGACGGCGTTCGTCACCGTCGCGACTGCCGCCACCACGGCACCGCTGAACCCGGCCTATCGCGAGGACGAGTTCGACTTCTACCTCGACGACCTCAGGGCGAAGGCTCTCGTCGTGGCGGCGAACGAGGACGGGGCCGCGGTCGCCGTCGCCCGCCGCCGCGGCCTGCCGCTCCTGCGCCTCGCCTTCGACCCGCACGGCCCCGCCGGCCTGTTCACGCTGACGCTCGAGGGCGACGCCCCCGGCAGCGACGCCACCACCACCGGCCCGGCCGAAGCGGGCGACGTGGCCCTCGTGCTGCACACCTCCGGCACCACCTCCAGGCCCAAGATCGTGCCGCTCCTGCAGTCGAACCTCGTGGCATCCGCCCGCCACATCGGCGCCACGCTGCAACTCGCGCCCGCCGACCGCTGCCTCAACATCATGCCGCTGTTCCACATCCACGGCCTGATCGCGGCGGTGCTGTCGTCGCTCGCCGCTGGCGGCTCGATCTCCTGCACCTCCGGCTTCAACGCGCTCCGCTTCTTCGCCTGGCTCGATCAGGTCAAGCCCACCTGGTACACGGCGGTGCCGACCATGCATCAGGCGATCCTCGCCCGCGCCGAGCGCAACCGCGAGAGCGTCCAGGCGGCCAAACTCCGCTTCGTCCGCTCCTCCTCGGCCTCGCTGCCGCCGCAGGTGATGAAGGCGCTGGAGGCCACCTTCGGCTGCCCGGTGCTGGAGAGCTACGGCATGACCGAGGCCACCCACCAGATGGCCTCGAACCCCCTGCCGCCGGCAACCCGCAAGGCCGGCTCGGTCGGCATCGAGGCCGGCCCCGCCATCCGCATCGCCGATCCGGCCGAGGGCCACTTCCTGCCCTCCGGCAGCGAGGGCGAGGTGGTGATCTCCGGCCCGAACGTCACGCCCGGCTACGAGGCGAACGAGGACGCCAACGCCAAGTCGTTCTTCGAGCACGAGGGTAAGCGCTGGTTCCGCACGGGCGACCAGGGGATCATCGATGCCGAAGGCTATCTCAGGATTACCGGCCGGCTGAAGGAGATCATCAACCGCGGCGGCGAGAAGGTGAGCCCGCTGGAGGTCGACGAGGTGTTGATGGACCACCCGGCGGTGCAGCAGGTCGTGACCTTCGCCATGCCGCACGACAAGCTGGGCGAGGAGGTGGCGGCGGCGGTGGTGCTGCGCGAAGGCATGGAGGCGAGCGAGCGCGACATCCGCGACTTCGCCACCAAGCACCTCGCCGACTTCAAGGTGCCGCGCAAGGTGCTCATTCTCGCCGAGATCCCGAAGGGTGCGACGGGCAAGCTGCAACGCATCGGCCTCGCCCAGAAGCTGGGATTGGGCTGATGCGCATATGCATCTACGGCGCCGGCGCGATCGGCGGCCATATCGGCGCCAAGCTGGGCCAAGCCGGTGCTGCCGTCTCGCTGGTTGCGCGGGGACCGCATCTGGAGGCCATGCAGACGAACGGCCTCGCGCTGATCGAAGGCGGCGAGCGGCGCACCGTCCAGGTCCAGGCGTCGAGCAACCCGGCCGATCTCGGCGAGCAGGACTACGTGATCGTGACCCTGAAGGCCCATCAGGTGCCGGGCGTGGTCGACCTGATGCAGCCGCTGCTCGGTCCCGACACCTGCGTGGTGATGGCCGTGAATGGCGTGCCGTGGTGGTACTTCTACCGGTTGCCGGGCGACTACGAGGATCGCCGCCTCGCCACCGTCGATCCGGGCGACGTGCAGTGGAACGGCATCGGCCCCGAGCGGGTGCTCGGCTGCGTGGTCTATCCGGCGGCCGAGGTGATCGAGCCGGGCGTCGTGCAGCTCGTCGAGGGCGACCGCTACTCCCTGGGCGAGCCCTCGGGCGAGCGCTCCGAGCGGGCGCAGCAGCTCGCCAAGGCCTTGCAGGACTCGGGCCTGAAGGCGCCGGTGCGGCCCAAGATCCGCGACGAGATGTGGGTCAAGCTCTGGGGCAACCTCTCCTTCAACCCCATCAGCGCCCTCACCGGCGCCACGCTCGACGTGCTCTGCACCGACCCCGGCACCCGCGCGGTCGCCAAGCGGATGATGCTGGAGGCGCAGGCCGTCGCCGAGAAGTTGGGCGTCCGCTTTCCGATCGACGTCGAGAAGCGCCTCGACGGCGGTGCCGCGGTCGGCGCCCACAAGACCTCGATGCTGCAGGATCTGGAGCGCGGCCGGCCGCTGGAGATCGACGCCCTGGTGGCGGCGGTGCAGGAGTTGGGCGAAGTGGTCGACCTGCCCACGCCGACCATCGACACGGTGCTGGCCCTGATCCGGCTCCGCGCGCGCTCGGCCGGGGCCGCCGGCTGAACGGCTACAGACGGTCCTCGTCGCAGATGACCTCGAAGGCCGGATCGAGCGTGGTCCCGCGCGCCACCGTCTCGGCGGTGGTCCAGTGCCGCACGAACAAGTCGACCACGCGCGCCACGGCGGAGGCCCGCACCGCTCGCCGATCCGGGCCGAAGGCCAGCCCCCGGCCGTCGAGCTCCTGCGCGATCTCGTAGGCCGGGAAATAGCCGACCTCCGGCAGGCGACGGGTCAGCACGTCGACGGCGGCGCGCAGGGTCGACTTGGTCGCCGACGAGGAGACCAGGACGTGGCGCGGCTCGTAGGTGGCAGCGATAGGCACCGGCGAGACCGTCAAGATCACGCGCGCCCGCGGGTTGACGTGGGTGACGTCCTCCACGAACGCCTGGAGGTCGGCGATCACGGCGGCGACGTCGAAGTTGACGAAGCGGTGGCGTTCGGGGTCGAAGCGGCCACCGGCCACGCCCGGCGCCAGCGGGAACACCGCACCGTCGGCGATGCTGGTCCAGGCTTCGGTCAGGCCGAGGGTCACGATCAGGGTGTCGAGCTCCCGAAACAGCGTGCGCACGGCGGCGAGATGCGTCTCGCGCGCGGCCGCGACCGCGTCCGGGCTCGCGTAGCCCGCCGGCTCGACGGTCGGCCGGAAGGGATCGACGAAGCGGCCATCGTCCCGCTGCCAGGCGCTCTCCGTGGGCTCGAACCGACCGAACGCGCGCTCGAGGAGTTGGCGAAGCTGGCGCGCCGTGTAGACGTTGCCGTAGCGTGCCGGGTAGTTCGAGGGCGCTTCGGGTGGGGCCGCCTCCACCTCGAAGCGAGGAAAGCCGCGCGCGGCCAGGGCCGGTGCCAGGTGCTGGGCGAAGCAACTGCCGACGGTGGCGATGCGCTCGCCGGGCGCCAAGCGGAAGGGAGCGTCCGTTGCCGGATCGGGGCCGTCGTCGCCGACCCCGGCCACCGCCGAGCGCCACCGCTGCGCCGGGGGGAGATCGCTGTAGGGGTGGGTGCGTGGCGGAGGCGAACCGGCCAAGCTGGCGCGGCGAACCGCACGCACGGCCGCATCGATGCGGCCGACCTCGAAGCCGGGGCTGACGAGCGGCTGGTCGGCGACGCCGCGATAGACCTCGAAGCTCGCCTCGACGAACGCCCTCAGGTCGAGGATGTCGGCGGTGCCGGGACCACGCCCCTTGAAGGCATAGCCCCCCGGCACCCCGAGCCGCTCGGCGATCTCGGGATAGACGCCCCAGCCGGCGTCGTCCTTCATCGCATCGTGGAGGAAGGCCTCGGGATCGGCCACCGCCGGCTCCAGGCCGTCGCGGGCCAGCAGGGCGCGGGCGACGTCGGCGAGCACGAACAGCCGCGGCTGGGTGATGGCATGCATGAAACAGCCGCGACGTTGCCAGGAGGCGACGGACGCCGCCAACGGCAGGCCCACGCGCTCGCCTTCGGCGACGAGCTGGTCCACCGCGTCCGCCCAGGCGTCCATGTAGCCGAGTTCGTGGAACGTCTCCTTGGAGAAGAGATCCAAGGTGTTGTCGATGCCGAACCGACGGACGAAGCCGTAGAGGGCGAGGCGGGAATGGAACGGACCGGTCGCGGCCGTGAGGTGTTCGTCGCCCACGCAAACGAAGGCCATGTCCGGATGGAAGCCGCGGAAGACGATGCGGGGGACGAGTCGAACCTCGGCCTGGAGCACGTCGCGGTGCTCCTCCACCCAGGGCACGCCCATGATCTGCGTGTAGATGCGGTCGTAGGTCCAAGCGCCGGGATTGAGCGTCGGCACGGCCTGCCGCACTTGCCCGAGGGACGCGTGGGCGACCTCCCAGTCCGGCCGCATCAAGCCCAAACACGCCGCCAAACCGGGGGCCTGACAGTTGCCGATCACCAGAACGCGCAAGACCGCTCCTTCCTGTATGGGGCCACCGCGCGCCCGGAGCGGACGCGGGCTGCCGACAACCGACGTCGTCCCGGCGGGTCGACCGCTGGCGTCATCGGTCGCCGGCGCCGCTGGCGACGACCGACGCGCAACCGCACCGAACACCATGACACCGGTGAGCAGTCATCGTCCATGGTCGCTCAACCACCACCACTTGGGCGCGAATGCCGCACGTCGGCATAGCCGAGTATCGCGCGAGCGTGCCTGCTGCGACGCCGCCCGGACCTCAGTGGTGAGGTTGCCCCGGGCCGGTTGCCACGCCCGTCATGAAGACGAGGCCCAAGCCGATCAGCGCCACCCCCACCGGGCGCACGATCCGGTCACCGTGGCGGCCCGCTTTCTCGTAGAGCATCAGGAGCGCCAGTGGCGCCATCCAGGCCAGATTGGCGATGCCGACGACGAACATGACGAGCATCAGCGCCCAGCAGCAGCCGAGGCAGAAGAGGCCGTGATGGACGCCGAGACGGAAGGCCGCACCCGCGCCGCGCCGGTAGTGCTGCAGGAAGAACGCCACGTGGTTGCGGCATTGCTCGAGACACCGGTCCTTCAAGGCCGAGAACTGAAACGCTCCGGCCAGCACGAGCACCGCACCCTGGAGCACCTCCGGCCGATGCATCGGGTGGTGCAGCACCGCGTCGAGCAGCGTCTGGGCGACGAGGGCCGCGAGCCCGAAGCCCGTCCAGACGACCACGTAGCCGCCGAGGAAGGCCGACCGCGCGACGCGGGGATGCGCCTGGCCGGCGGCAGCGCGATCGAAGGCGGCGAGCATCGGCAGGGTCGAAGGCAGCATCATGGCCGCGACATGCACCTGCCACGCCACCAGGAACAGTGCGAGGCTCGCCGCGATCGACAGGTGCTCGACCATAAGGTCGTGGTGATGCACCCACTGCACGCGGCCGGTCAGCTCGGCACCCAGCGCCAACGCCCAGGCGACCCCGATGGCGAGCAGGACGAGTGGCGAGCCCCGCCAAAGGGGCGCTGCGCGCAGCGCCCCGCCGGTCAAGGCCGGTGTTCCATCCGCCACGCGGTCTGGATCGTGTTGCGGCCGTCGTAGCTCCAGGTCATGCCGTGTCGAGGCAGGTTGACCCGGTAGCGCTTCGACTTGCCGATATAGGCGGGCGCTCCTTTCACCGTGCTGAAGGCGCTGTCGTAGATCGTCGCCGTGCTGCCATCGGGACCGGAGCGGATGGGCACGAGCTCGGCCTCGATCACGCCATCGGCAACGAGGCTGCCTTCGGCCTGGTCGGTCTCGTGACGGATCGAGGCCCGCTCGACCGCCACCACTTCGCCGATCAGATTCGCCATGTCGGCGAGTGGGCCGCCCAACTTGCCCCCGAAGGCGGCCAGGAGCGCCGCCTCCTGCTCGGCGCTCGCCCGGTCGTCGACCAGGAGCACGAGGCGCCAGTTGCCGGCCAGCGCGTTACCGGGGATGTGGGCGACGTTGACGAGGGTGAGGCCGGAGACGTCGACCTCGCCGACCTTGCCCCGATCCAGGCGAAAGGCGATCACGCCGAAGCACTCGCCGCCGTCCGGATCCTCGCCGATGAAGCAGGGACAGGGGGTGGCGCACGAGCAGATTTCGAGCAGGGTCCCGTCGAGAACGTAACCGCCGCTGGCTGCCGTCATCGGAAGCCTCCCCTGGCTTGGCGGCTGCGGTGCGTTCACGCGTCGTTGTCGTTCGCCCGAAGGGCGTCGATCCGCACCCGCAAGTGAAACGCTGGCCACACCATACCCATCTTCTGCCGTCGATTCCTGATGCCCAAGCGGCCGCGAGATTACGCCTGCGTCGGAATGGCCGGCCGGGCGCGACCGCCGTCGGCGGCGGTGACCCGCCGATGACGAGGCGCTGGGCGCGGCGCCACGTCACATGAGTCGGTCAGTTCGTCGGCTGGATCAGGTGCCAGTGGCTGGTGCCGATGGTGGTCACGCCCGGAAACTCCCACGCCGCGATCGTGGCGGGATTGACGATGATCTGGGCGGGAATGCCAGCGATCGGCATGTCCGAGTACTGCTCGTACAGGTAGGTGAAGGCCTCCTGGGCGATACGGTGCCGTTCGTCGGGATCGAGCGTGCGGCGCAACTCGTCGATCAGCCCTTGGATCGTGTCGTCCTCGTAGCCGCGATAGGGCGAGCCGGCCGAGGTATGGGCGTTGACGAAATACACCTCGGTCGGCCGGATCGGCGCGTTGCGCATGTGGTGGATGGTATAGGAGCGGCGGCCGCGGCCCAGCGCCCCGAGGGAGGCGAAGTCCATCTCGCGGATCTCGGTCTGGAGCCCGATCTCCTCGAAGAACACCTGCAACACCTCGGCCATCGGTGCTGCGTCCGGGCTGCCGGGCACGACGCTGGAGATGATCGGGATCACCGGGTCGGGGAACGCGTCCGGATAGCCGGCCTCGGCCAAGAGTTCGCGCGCCCGGTCGGGGTCGTAGCCGTACTCGGCGTCGAAGCGCTCCTCCAATTCCGGCACGTCGCCCTCGTTACGTGCGTCCATGCCGTAGCGCACCAGCGGCTCGGCGCGACCGTCGCAAAGGAGCTCCAGGATGGGCTCGCGGTCGAGGGCACGGTGCATCGTCGCGCGCAGGCGGACGTCGGCCCAGGGGGCAGCGAAGGGTCGTGCGCCTCGCCGCCGCTCTGCTGGTCGAGGCCGTCGACCATCGCCGTCGCCTGCATCGCGGGATCGAGCGATTCGATCACCGTCATGCCGGCGGCGATGGCGTCGCCGTGCAACGCTGGCCTGAGGTCGGCACCGTCCGCCTCGCCGGACAGCATGATCGCGAGCGTGGTCGCGGGCTCCGGCACCCAGCGGAACTCCAACTCCGCGATCGCCGCAGCCTGGCCGACGTGCAACGCATAGCTGTGGGCGACGTCCTCCGCCGTGACGTCGCCGTAGTCGAAATGCCAGGGCGCGCCTTCGTGCCGCCGGAAGGTCCAGATGGTGACGTCCTCGTTGGCCTCCCAGGCGCGGGCGAACCCGTCGTTGCTGTACTCGCCGGTGACGGCGTCGTTGCCGACCAGCCGACCGAGGGCGCGAACAGCGTCACGTTCGGCACCGACGTGCCCCAGAAGAGGCGGGTGTCGGCCGTCGGCGGATCGACGGCGAGCACGATGCGCTGGGCGTCAGCGGCGGTAACGCTCGCCGCCAGCACGACCAACGACGACGCGGCCGCAAGGGCGAGCGTTCGGGACGGTCGCATGGGTTGCCTTCCCTTGGTGGGCCGAAGCCCTCGCGGCTCGACCGCGAACGAGGCCAGACGACCGCTCCGGGGGTGGCAACGCACCCCGCCTCACTTGGCAGCGTCGATGCGCGGCAATGCCCGTGGCAGGGTGAAGGCGAAGACGGCACCGCCGTCCGGGTTCGGCTCGTACCAAATCCGTCCGCCGAAGTGCTCGACGATCATGCGGCTGATGGCGAGACCGAGGCCGGTGCCGGTGGGGTTGCCCATGCCGCTCTGGTTGGACTGGAAGAAGCGCTCGAAGATCGCCTCGCGATGGACCTCGGGCACGCCCGGCCCGTTGTCGGTCACCCGCACCTGCACGCGGTCGCCGAGGTCGGTGAGTTCCAGCCGCACGGTACCCTTGCTCTGCGGCGCGAACTTCTCGGCGTTGGACAGGAGGTTGACCACCACCTGCTGGAGCTTGTCGCGGTCGGCGTCGACCCAGACCGGATGCGGCGGGCGGACGAGGTCGAGCCGGAGGGCCTTGGTCTGATACAGGCCGCGGACACTGACCGCCGATTCGGCCAGTACCGCTCCCAGGTCGACCCGCTCGATGTCCCAGTCCATGCGGCCGGATTCCATCTTGGCGACGTCGAGGACCTGGTTGACGAGCCGGGTCAACCGCTCGCTCTCGCGGATGATGTGACCTAGAAATTCCATCCGCTGATCTTGATCCATGTCCGGCTCGTCGAACAAAAGCTCGGAAAAGGCGCGGATGGCGGTGAGCGGCGTCCGTAGTTCGTGGGTAACGGTCGAAAGAAACTCGTCTTTCATCTTGTCGAGTTCGCGCAGACGCTCGTTGGCACGGCGCAGGTGGTCCGAGGCTTGGACCAGTTCCATCGACTTCTGCTCCAGCCTGCGGCTGTACTCCAGCACCTGGCTCGTCTCGTCGAGGACCTCGAGGATGGCGTCGGTCGTCTCGCCCTGCGGACGAACCGCCGAGGCGATGGCGACGCGGGCGGAAGCGGCACCGATGGCGCCGGCGATCAGCCGTTCGACCGCCTGGATGGTGTCGCGGTCGACGAGTGTGTCCGGGCGGAGTTGAATACCACGCTCGTGGGCATGAGCGCGCAGCGCCCGGCGGGTCGGCTCGATGCCGACATAGCGCTCGGCGAGCCGGCGAAGATCCTGCAACGGCACCTGGGTCGGCCCGACGTCGGCCGGCCGCTCGTCGGGACGTAGGCACTCGACGAACAACGTCGCCTGGGTGGTCTCGATGGTGCTCGGCCGATCGAGCAGCGAGAACAGAACGAAGCCGCCGACGTTGACCAGCATCGACCAGAAGAGCGCGTGCTCGATCTGGTCGAGCCCGTCGAGACCGAACAGCGCCTGCGGGGCCAGCAGCGCGATACCGAAGGGACCACCGGCCAGCGCATCGCCGATCAGGGACGGCAGGAACAGCGTGTAGAGCCACACGGCGAAACCGGCGCCGAGGCCGATCAGGGCACCCTTGCAGGTGCCGCCGCGCCAGAAGACGGCGCCGAGCAGCAGCGGCGCGAACTGGGCTGCAGCGACGAACGCGACCAGTCCGATGGAGACGAGGCCGAAGGAGCCGTCGAGCACGCGGAAATAGGCGTAGCCGATCAGGAGGACGGCAACCATCGCGAGTTGGCGGACACGCAGCAGCAGGCGCGTCACGTCCTGCACCCTCTCCAGCCGGTCGCGCGACCAGCGAAGCAGAAGCGGCATGACGATGTCGTTCGAGACCATGATCGACAAGGCGATGGTCTCGACGATGACCATGGCGGTGGCCGCGGAGAGGCCGCCGATGAACACGAACACGGTGAGCAGGGGGGCTTGCTCGACCATCGGCAGGGCGAGGACGAAGACGTCGGCGTCGAACTCGCCCGGCTGGAAGGCCAAAAGACCCGCCAGCGCGATCGGCAGGACGAACAGGTTGATGAGCAGGAGATAGAGCGGAAACAGCCAGATGGCCGTGTCGAGGTGCCTCTCGTTGGTGTTGCCGACGATGGTCACCTGGAACTGTCGCGGCAGGCAGAAGATGGCCGCGGCGGAGAGCAGGGTCAGGCTCACCCAGCCCGGTGCCGCGGCGTCGAACTCCAGCAGCCGGGCCAAGTCCTCGCGGGCCGCCGCCCGGGCGAACAGGTCGGCGAAGCCGTCGTAGAGCCAAAAGGTGACGAAGGCGCCCACCGCCAGAAAGGCGACGAGCTTGACGATCGATTCGAAGGCGATGGCCGCGGCGACGCCCGGATGGTTCTCGGTCGCCTCGATCTGTCGTGCGCCGAACAGGACGGCGAAGGCAGCGAGTGCCGCGGCGATGAGGAAGGCGGTATCCAACGAAAAGAAGGTGCCGGCGGTATCCTCGATCAGGAGCACGTCGACACTCGCGGAGACCGCCTTCAGTTGGAGCGCGATGTAGGGGACCGTACCGGTCACGGCGACCACGGTGACCAACGCCGCCAGCGCTTGGCTCTTGCCGTAGCGCGCGCCGATGAAGTCGGCGATGGAGGTGATGCGCTGGGTCTTGGCGACGCGCAGCATCTTCTTCAGCGCAACCCAACCGAAGGCAAAGGCGAGCGTGGGGCCGAGATAGATCGGCAGAAAGCCGAAGCCGCCCTGAGCCGCCCGTCCGACGCTGCCGTAGAAGGTCCAGCTCGTGCAGTAGACGGCGATGGCGAGCGCATAGACGGTCGGGTGGTCGAGCGGGCTGTGCCCCCGTTCCGCCCGCCGGTCGCCGACATAGGCGATAGCGAACAGGATCAGCAGATAGGCGAGGGCTATGGGCAGCAATTGCCAGAGATGGAACACGGCGCGCCGCTACCGCCGGACGGGGCGCGGCCTGCCGCCCCCTCGCCACCGACGCAGCATCGTCCCGCGGCCGCGGTCCATCAGCGGGCCCGCCGGCGCGTCATGAGGAAGAGCAGCAGGACGACCAGCGCCCAACTGCCGAACACGTAGAGGTAGATCGACGGCCAGCCGGCGATGCCGACGCCGATGCCGAGGTCGAACACGTCGAGCAACGGCCGGTTGAACAGGACGAAACCGCCGAGGGCCAAGGCGAGGCCCCGCTCGCCAGCACTCGGGCCCCGTCCGTGGTCGGCCATGGCTCGCCCTCCCCTAATACCGCGCCTGCTGGCGGCGGATGGCCGCCATCTTGCCGGAAGCCTGCAGCGCATCCTTGAGCGTCGTGATGCCGGTGGGCGCCAACAGGTCGAGCAGCCGCAACAGCACCTCGGCGGTGGCGAGGCTGTCGCCCAAGGCCGTGTGCCGCTGTTCGGCCGGCAGATGCACGCCGTAGCGCTCGGCCAGCGCGTCGAGCGTCAGGCTGTCCGCCTGGCCGTGGACCAAGGCTGCGAGCAGCACGGTGTCGAGGACGGCATGGTCGAAGCGCACCCCGCAGCCTCGCTCCTTCATGGTCACGAACTTGAGGTCGAAGGCCGCGTTGTGCGCGACCAGCACCGAATCGCGGGCGAAGGCATGAAAGCGCGGCAGCACGTGCTCGATGGTCGGCGCGCCCTCGACCATGGCGTTGGTGATCCCGTGCACCTTGGTCGACACCGCCGGGATGTTGCGGCGCGGGTTGACGAAGCTCTCGAAGGTTTCCCCCCGCAGCACCCGGCCGTTGACGATACGTACCCCTGCGATGGAGATGATCTCGTCGCCTTCGGACGGGTTGAGCCCGGTGGTCTCGGTGTCGAACACCACGAAGGTGAGCTTCTTCAGCGGCGCATCCTCGATGCGCGCGGTGTCGATGCGGTGCAGGAGGTCGAAGTCGTAGAACTCGGGCCGCTGCGGCAGGGGCACCGCCGGCACATAGCCGCCGGCGTGCCGACGACGCGCGGCCGCCAGCGGCAGGCGCAGTCGGGTGCGACCCCCGCCGGCCGGCTCGCACCAGAACTCGGTCTTGTGCCGGGCCATCACGTCGTGGCCGGTGAGCCCGCCGATGCTCGCGTCCAAGGGCGCCTGCATCCAGCCGTCGACGGTCGCCATCGGCACGACGGCCCCCGCCCAGGCGATGTCGACGTAGACCCGCTCGCCGACGGCCGCGGCCGACAGCGTGAACGTGCGCACGTCGCGGGCGGCGGCGATGCGGCGGACGAATTCGCGGCAGATCTCGACGATGGTCAGGCTGTCGCAGGCGAGCCAGACCGGCTCGCCCTCGATCTCCACGCTGATGCCGTCGATGCCGCCGAGGCGCGTCTCCAAACAGGCGAACAGCGTCAGCGAGTAGACGTCGCCCATCGGCCACGCCCCGGCCAACAGGTCGCGGCTGTCCTTCTCCAGCGTCTCCAGCCGCGCGCTCAAGGCGGCGGTCTCGTCGAGCAGCACTTGCTCCAAGGCCTTGCGGCTGTCGTCGTCGAGCTCGTCGGCGGCGGTCAGCACTTCCACCGCAGCCCGGAGATTGGCGGCCGGCCGGCGCATGTCCTCGGTCGCCAGCGACAACAGACGGTCGCGCTCGACCTGGGCCGCAAGGGTCTGCGTCACGTCGTCGAACACGGCGACGTAGCCGACCGGGGCGCCGAGTGCCGCGTCGACGATCAGCGAGACCCGGCCCTGCAAGGTGTGGCGGCCGTCGGCGGTGGCGCAGACGACGAGCGCGCTCAGCCCTTCGTCGTGATCCGTGTGGCGGCCCTCGGCGAAACGCCGGTCGAGCCGCTCGAGGGCGTGGCGGAAGGGCTCGGCGCTCACCGCGTCGAACAGCGACCGGCCGAGCCCGAGGTCACCCGAAACGTGCAGGATCTTCAAGGCGTGCTGGTTGAACAGCAGGATCTGATGGTCGAGGTTGCAGATGACGACGCCGAGTTGGAGGTCGCGCACCAGCGCCTCGAGCCGACCCTTCTGCCGCTCGGTCTCGTTGGTGGCGCGCTGCACGGCCGCGTCGACCTCGGTGCGCGCCGCCTGCAGCGCCTCGACCGCATCCTGGACCGCGGGGCCGAGATAGCCGAGATAGCGGACGGTCCGCTGGTCGATCGGCCGGCTGGTCCCGGCATGCACCGCGTCGCGCACCGCGCGCACCACGAACTGGATCGGCTTGACCACGTTCTCGTCGAACATGACGCCGACCCAGCCGGTGAGCAACAGGACGGCACCGCCGGCGATCAACGCCGCGACGATCAAGGGGTCGAGGGCACCGTCGCCGAGCTGGCGATAGGCGTAGACGGCGCCGGCGACGATGGCGGCGAGGCTGCCGACGCCGAGCAAGCAGAAGAAGAGGAAGAACCGGACCCGCAGGCTCAGCCTATCGCTCATGCGGTGCCCCGAGCACGGCCTTCACCTTCTGGGCCAGTTCGCGGGTGGAAAAGGGCTTGGTCATGTAGGCATCGGCGCCGAGCGCCATGCCCTTCTCGACCTCGATCTCGCGGCCCTTGGCACTCACCATGATGATGCGCGTCGCGTGCCATTCGGGATTGCCGCGGATGGTCTGGCAGACGTCGTAGCCGTCGCGCTTGGGGATCATGATGTCGAGCAGGACGAGGTCGGCCGGCCGCTCCGCCATCGCCGCGAGGGCCGCCTCGCCGTCGCGCGCCACGCGCACGTCGTAGCCTTCGCGCCGCATCAGATGCTGCACCGACAGGGCGATGCTGTGCTCGTCGTCGACGATCAAGACGGACGCGGCCATCGTTCACCCTTCCCCGATCTCTTGTCGTTCGTGTCCCGCTTTGGCGCGGGATCACTCAAACTAGACGAGCGCGCTCGCGGTGCCAGCCTCCCGTTGGTGCCGTGTCCGCGGCACCGCAGGCGGCGGCGCGGGCGCCGTCGTCGGCATCCAACTCGATCCAGACGAGGCCGTCCAAGAAACGGTCACCGCCCAAGTCCATCGACGGCAGGATGTCGGCGCGGCGCGGCGCGGCGCAATCGTAAAGTTGCCGGCTCGTCAACGTCGGATAGTAGCGGGTCACGAACGCGACCTCGGCCAGGACGAAGCCGGCAAGGTCCGGGTGCGTTCGCACCCGGCCGGTATCGATCACGGTGAAGCGGTTCACCTGCGGCACCACCAGCGTCCAGGGCTGGAGCGGATGGCTGTAGGTGCCGACGTCGGCCACCACTGCGCGATCCGGCAGCGTGCCCGCCGTGCGCTGGAACCACGAATATTCGACGTAGACGTGAAAGACGAGCATGGCGCCGCCGGCCAGGACCGGGATGGTCCAGCGCGGGGCCTGGATGCGGAACGCCCGCGTTACGAGCATCCAGGCCCCGGCGACACCGAAACCGAGGACGATGGTGCCAAGGAAGCTCATCAGCATGACCGGCCCCCCTCAGCCGAGCGCACGGCCGTGGCCGAGGGCCGATTGCAGCCCTTTGACCACGCCGAACGCGTCCTTGAGGTGGTTGCGCTCGAGGGCCGAGAGCGTACTCGGCGCCATGAAGTTGTCGGGCTTCTTGCCCTCGCGCACCAGTTGCGCCTGGTGCTCCAGCCGCATGGTGGCGATCAGGTCGTAGGCGTCGATCAGATCGTCGGCGCCGCCCTCGCTCAAGACGCCCTCGGCCTTGGCCTGCACCAGACGCTCGCGGGTGTTGACCGCCTCGATCGAGCCCTGCAACGCATAGAGCCGAGCGAGGTCGACGATCGGTACGACCCCGTTGAGCTTGAGGTCGACGGTGTTCTTGTGCTCGCCCGAACGGATCAGGGCGAAGCCGCGAAAGAGGCCGAGCGGCGGCTGATGCTTCAGCGAATTGGCCGCCATGTGGGCGCGGAAAATGCTGTTCTTGCGGGCGGCGGCGAGCGTCTGCCGTTGCAGGCCGTCGAACAGCGCCGCCTCGCCGGCGATGGCGCGCAGATCGAACATCACGCTCGCCAGCATCTGCGCCATCGGGTCGGGCTGGGCGATCCAGCCCTGGAAGTACTGCCGCCACGTCTTGAGCGGCTGCCGCCAGCGCGGGTTGCTCGCCATCATCTCGCCCGGGCAATAGTAGTAGCCGCAGGCGTCCAGGCCGTCACAGACGAACTTGGCGAGGCCGGCGAAGTACTCCCCGTGCCGCGCGGCGTCGTAGCCGTCGTCGAGGATGAGGCAGTTGTCCTGATCGGAGATGCCGGTCTGCTCGGAGCGCCCCTGCGAGCCGCAGGCGAGCCAGAGATAGGGCACGGGCGGCGCCCCGAACCGTTCCTCCGCCAGCACCAGAAGGCGCCGGGTCAGGGCGTCGGCGACGCTGGTGACGATGCGGCCGACATTGTGCGCGCTCGCACCGGAGCCGACGAGCTGGACCAGGAGTTCGGGGATCTTGGCGACGCTCGCCGCAAGCTCCTCGAACGCCCGCTGCTGCTCGATGTCACCGATGATGTAGACGGTAGAGACGGCCTGCTGGCGGACGAGGTTGGACGAGGTGACGACGCCCACGAGCTTGCCTCGGTCGACGATCGGCAGGTGGATGATGCCGCGCTCGGTCATCGCGTTGAGCGCGTCGAAGCCGAGGGCGGCCGAGCCGATGGTGAAGGGCGCTGCCGTCATGATCTCGCCGACCGGCGTCTCCACGCTGCGGCCCTCGGCGACGACCCGCCGGCCCATGTCGCCGGTGGTGAGGATGCCCACCAGCGCGTCGTCGCGGGTGACCAGCAGACACGAGATGTCCAGGTCGCGCATGATCACCGCCGCCTCCCGAGCGGTGGTGGTCTCCACCACCGTGCGCGGATCGGCGGTCATCAGGTCGCCGACCTGCACCGACAGGAGGTTCTCCTGGGGCGCCCCTCCGCTCGCCAACCGCTGACGCCGCCGGCTGCGGTCGAAGAAATCGCGGAACGGCGCATGGGCGTCGAGCAACTCCCGAAAGCGGGTATCGGGCAGCACGAGCAGGGTCGTGGCGTCGCTGGCAACGGCTCGGTTGAGCGCAGTCCCGTCGCGCAACAGTCCCCGCTCGCCGAAGACGTCGCCCTCCGCGACCTGCGAGACGAGGTCGCCGTCGTCGGAGACGATGTCGACGCCACCGGCGTAGAGCAGATACAGCCCGCGCAGCCGCTCGCCGACGTCGTAGATCACCGCCCCGGATGCGTGCTCCTCGACGGTAACGGCCTCCGCCAGCTCGGCAAGGACCGCCGTCGACAGCACGTCGAAGGGCTGATGGCGCCCCAGAATGCGCCGCAGCCGGTCGGTCGTCAGATCGACCATCGTTCCGGTTCCCCAAAACGCGTACGGACCCCGTCCGGGTGGACGGGGTCCGCAGTCAGCGCAACGTCATCGACCTAGGTCAATGGTCGATCGCGCCGGCCGCGCCGCGCGGCACGCGCACGCTCTCGACCAGTTCCTGGATCTCCTTCGGCGGAGCCTCCGTCGCCTGCGAGACGAAATAGGCCACGGCGAAGTTGAGCATGGCACCGACCGAGCCAATCGACAGCGGCGAGATGCCGAGCAGGTGGTAGTCGGGCGTGTTCGGGAACACGTTGGTACCGGGGATGAAGAACCAACCGAGATAGAGGAAGATGTAGACGACGGTGAAGACCAGACCGACGAGCATGCCGGCGATCGCCCCCTTGTCGTTCACCCGGATACTGAAGATCCCCATCATCAACGCGGGGAAGAGCGAGGCGGCGGCAATGCCGAAGGCGAGCGCCACCGTTTGCGCGGCGAACCCAGGTGGGTTCAGCCCCAGATAGGTCGCGAGCACGATGGCCCCGGCCATCGAGATACGCGCCGCCAAAAGCTCGCCGCGCTCGCTGATCCTGGGGTTGATCGCCCCCTTGATCATGTCGTGCGAGATCGCCGACGAGATGGCGAGCAAGAGACCGGCCGCGGTCGACAACGCCGCCGCCAGACCGCCCGCCGCGACGAGCGCGATCACCCAGTCCGGCAACTGCGCGATCTCCGGATTCGCGAGCACCAGGATGTCGTTGTTGATCGTCAACTCGTTGCCTTCCCAGCCCCACTCCGCGGCGCGCGCGGCGAACGCCGGATTGGCGTCGTTGTAGAACTGGATGCGGCCGTCCTGGTTGCGGTCGGTGAAGTTGAGCAGGCCCGTGACCTCCCAGTTGCGCATCCAGTCCGGGCGCTCCTCGTAGAGGATGTTGCCGTCCTCGGCACCGATCGGCCCGGTCTGCACCGTGGCGATGATGTTGAGCCGCGCCATGGCACCCACGGCCGGGGCCGTCAGGTAGAGCAGCGCGATGAAGACCAGCGCCCAGCCGGCGGACCAGCGGGCGTCGGCGACGCGCGGCACGGTGAAGAAGCGGATGATGACGTGCGGCAGGCCGGCCGTGCCGATCATCAAGGACAAGGTGAAGAGCACCATGTTGAGGGTGTTGGTGTGGTGCTCGGTGTAGGCGCGGAAGCCGAGGTCCTGGATCACCTGGTCCAGCGTGGCGAGCAGGGGCGCCCCGCCCTCGATCACGGCGACGCCGGCCGCGTACTCGTCGGTGATGTTGGAGAACAGGCCCAGGGGCGGCAGCGGGTTGCCCGTGATCTGCATCGAGATGAACACCGCCGGGATCGTGTAGGCAGTAATCAGCACGATATACTGGGCGACCTGAGTGTAGGTAATGCCCTTCATTCCGCCGAGCACGGCATAGAGGAACACGACCGCGGCGCCGATGAAGACGCCAGCGGCGTAGTCGACCTGAAGGAAGCGGGAGAAGGTCACGCCGACGCCGGTCATCTGGCCGATGACGTAGGTGACCGAGGCGACGATCAGGCAGAGCACCGCCACCATGCGCGCTGTCTGCGAGTAGAACCGGTCACCGATGAACTCCGGCACCGTGAACTTGCCGAACTTGCGCAGATAGGGGGCGAGCAGAAGCGCCAGCAGCACGTAGCCGCCGGTCCAGCCCATGAGGAAGGTCGAGTTGTCGTAGCCGACGAAGGCGATCAGGCCGGCCATCGAGATGAACGACGCGGCCGACATCCAGTCGGCGGCGGTGGCCATGCCGTTGGTGACCGGGTGAATGCCGCGGCCGGCGGCGTAGAACTCGCCGGTGCTGGCTGCCCGGGCCCAAAAGGCGATGCCGATGTACAGCGCGAAGGTCGCGCCGACGATGAGGTAGATGAGGGTTTGTAATTCCATGGTCGTTTCAGCTCACTCTTCGTCGACGCCGAACTTGCGGTCGAGTGCGTTCATCCGCCACGAGTAAAAGAAGATGATGATGATGAAGATGACGATGGAACCCTGCTGGGCGAACCAGAAGCCAAGATCGGTGCCACCGATCTCGAACCACATCAGCAGCGGCCGGAGGACGATACCGGCGCCGAATGAGCACAACGCCCAGACGATCAGCAAATTGCGGACGAGAGAGATGTTCGCTTTCCAGTAGGCCTCTGCCGATGTTCTGTCTTCGCTCATGACCACTCCACTTCAATCTTGCCAAACGGGCGGCATCAGTAGCGCGCAACGCGTGGCGGGGTTCAGGTCAACCGATGGTGCTGGAGGAGACGATGTGACGACGGGCGGTAGCCAAGGCGGGAACTCCTGCCCGCTCGCCGCTCCGAAGTGCGCCGCCTCCCCTGTTGCGCCGACGCCGAAACGCCATTCGCTCATGACGAAAGGGATAGCCAGCCATGCACGGACAAGCAAGCTGGCCCGAGGGTCGCGGGGCCTCGTTCTTTGGACTTCAGAAACTTAAGTCGATCACAGCGCCAGACGCGCCCGCACCGTCGTTTCGTCCATCTCGGCGCGCGCGCCGCCGAGCACCACGGCACCGCGCTCCATCACAGCGAAGCGGTCGGCCAGCGCATGGGCGAACTCGAAGTACTGCTCCACCAGCAGGATGCCCAGATCGCCGCGGTCGCGCAGCACGCCGATGACCCGCTCGATCTCCTTGATGATCGAGGGCTGGATGCCCTCGGTCGGCTCGTCGAGCAGCAAGAGCCGGGGCCGCATGACCAGCGCGCGGGCGATGGCGAGTTGCTGCTGCTGCCCGCCGGAGAGATCGCCGCCGCGCCGGTGCAGCATGGTCCTCAGCACGGGGAACAGGTCGAAGACCTCGCCCGGTATCGTGCGCCGCCCGCGGGGCAACGGCGCGAGCCCGGTTTGCAGGTTCTCCTTGACGGTCAAGAGCGGGAAGACCTCGCGCCCCTGCGGCACGATGGCGACGCCACGCCGGGCGCGGGCGTAGGGCGGCAGGCCCTGCAACGACGACCCCTCGAAGCGGATGTCGCCCTGGCTGATCGGGTGCTGGCCGGCGATGGCGCGCAACAGGCTGGTCTTGCCGACGCCATTGCGGCCCATCAGGCAGGTCACCTCGCCGGGCTTCACCACGAGGTCGACGTTCCTCAGGATACGTGCCGCCCCGTAGTGCAGGTCGACGCCCCGCACCTCCAGCCCGTCCGGCGCCCGCACCTCGTCGATCCGCAGCCCATCCATCGCTCAGCGTCCCAGATAGACTTCGACGACGCGGTCGTCGGCGCTCACCTGATCGAGCGAGCCCTCGGCGAGCACGGTGCCCTCGTGCAGCACCGTCACCCGGCAGTCGAGGGAGCGAACGAACACCATGTCGTGCTCGACGACGACGACCGAATGGGTGCGGGCAATATCCCGCAGGAGGTCGGCCGTGGCCTCGGTCTCGGCGTCGGTCATGCCGGCGGCCGGCTCGTCGACGAGGAGCAGCTTCGGGTCCTGGGCGAGCAGCATGCCGATCTCCAGCCATTGCTTCTGGCCGTGGCTGAGCCGAGCTGCCGTTTCGTCGCGCAGATGGCCGAGGCGGACGCGCGCCAGCACGGCGTCGAGCCGCGCCTGCATGGCGGCGTCGGGCCGGCCGAACAGGGTGGCGAAGGGGCTCCGGTTCTGCGCCAGCGCCAAGAGCAGGTTGTCGGCCACGGTGTGGCGCTCGAACACGGTCGGCTTTTGGAACTTGCGGCCGATGCCCAGCCCGGCGATGGCCGCCTCGTCGTGGCGGGTGAGGTCGACCGTGCCCTCGAACATGACGGTGCCGCTGTCCGGCTTGGTCTTGCCGGTGACGACGTCCATCATCGTCGTCTTGCCGGCACCGTTGGGGCCGATGATGGCGCGGAGTTCGCCCGGATCGACGTAGAAGCTGAGGTTGTTGAGGGCGCGAAACCCCTCGAAGCTGACGTTGACGCCGTCGAGGTAGAGGATCGCCTGGGTCTCGGGCTGGCTCACCGCGTCATTCCCCCGGCTGCAACCGGCGTGCCCGCCGATGGCGCACCCGCTCGACCAGATCGGCGCCGACACCGATCAGGCCCTTGGGCATCAGGATGGTCACGACGATGAACAGGGCGCCGAGCGCGAAGAGCCACATTTCGGGAAATGCGGTCGTGAACCAGGTCTTGCCGTAGTTGACCGCGCCCGCGCCGAGCGCCGCCCCGATCAGCGTGCCACGCCCGCCCACCGCCACCCAGACCACCACCTCGATGGAGTTGGCGGGCGAGAACTCGCCGGGGTTGATGATGCCGACCTGCGGCACGTAGAGCGCCCCCGCCACCCCCGCCATCATGGCGGAGACGGTCCAGACCAGGAGCTTGTAGTGCTCGACCCGGTAGCCGAGGAAGCGCGTCCGGCTCTCGGCGTCGCGCACGGCGACCAGCACCTTGCCGAAGGTCGAGCCGGTGATCGCGCGGGCGACGACGAAACCGAGCCCGAGGGCCACGGCCGAGGCCACGAACAGCGCCGAGCGGGTCGAGCGCGCCTGGAGGTCGAAGCCGAGGATGTCCTTGAAGTCGGTGAGCCCGTTGTTGCCGCCGAAGCCCATCTCGTTCCTGAAGAACGCGAGCATCAGCGCGAAGGTCAGCGCCTGGGTGATGATCGAGAGGTAGACGCCGGTGACGCGCGAGCGGAACGCCAGCCAGCCGAAGACGAAGGCGAGCGTGCCCGGCACGAGCAGCACCATGAGGAAGGCGAACCACCACGCATCGAAACCGAGCCACAACCAGGGCAGTCGCTCGTAGCTCAAAAAGACCATGAAGTCGGGCAGGACGGGGTGCGCATAGACGCCGCGATCGCCGATCTGGCGCATCAGGTACATGCCCATGGCGTAGCCGCCCAGCGCGAAGAAGGCGCCGTGGCCCAGCGAGAGGATGCCGGCGTAGCCCCAGACCAGGTCGACGGCGAGAGCGAGCAGCGCATAGGTCAGGTACTTGCCGAGCAGCGCCACCATGTAGTTCGAGACGTGCCAGGGGTGGCCCGGCGGCAGCCATTGGTTGGCGTAGGGCACGACCACGCAGAGCAGGGCGAGGCAGGCGAGGAATGCCCAGCCGGCGGGGCCGATATGGCGGGCGAGCAGCATCTCAGCCCTCCACCGACCGGCCCTTGAGGGCGAACAGGCCCCGGGGTCGCTTCTGGATGAACAGGATGACGAGGACCAGGAGCAGGATCTTGGCAAGCACCGCGCCGGCGTAGGGCTCCAGCACCTTGTTGACGACGCCGAGCGTCATCGCCCCCACCAGCGTGCCCCAGAGGTTGCCGACGCCGCCGAAGACCACGACCAAGAAGCTGTCGATGATGTAGTTCTGGCCGAGATTGGGGCTGACGTTGTCGATCTGCGACAGCGCCACGCCGGCAATGCCGGCGATGCCGCAGCCGGTGCCGAAGGTCAGCGCGTCGACCCAGCCGGTGCGGATGCCCATCGAGCTCGCCATCGGCCGGTTCTGCGTCACCGCCCGCATGTGCAGGCCGAAGCTCGTGGTCTTCAGCACGACGAGGAGCACGGCGAAGACGGCGAGCGCGAAAAGGATGATGACGAGCCTGGAGGTGGCGAGCGTGAGGTCGCCGATCTCCATGGAGCCGCTCATCCAGGACGGCGTGCCGACGTCGCGATTGGTCGGGCCGAAGATGGTGCGCACCCCCTGCTGGAGGATCAAGGAGACACCCCAAGTGGCGAGCAGGGTCTCCAGCGGCCGGCCGTAGAGAAAGCGGATAACGCCCCGCTCGATCAGCACGCCGACGGCACCGACGACGAGAAAGGCGAGCGGCAAGGCGATCAGCAGCGACCAGTCGAACAGCCAGGGCGCGTGGGTGCGAATGACCGTCTGCACGACGAAGGTCGTGTAGGCGCCGAGCATGACCATCTCGCCATGGGCGAGGTTGATTACGCCCATGACGCCGAAGGTCACGGCAAGACCGATGGCCGCCAGCAGGAGGACCGAGCCGAGCGAGAGGCCGAAGGTGACGTCCTGGGCGGTCGACCACATGGCGAGGCGCCGTTCGATCGCGGCGACGCCTTCCTCCGCCGCCTCGGCCACGGCCGGCGGGGCGACGCGGACCAGTTCCGCCAGCACGCGCCTTGCCGCCCGGTCGCCCCGCTCGCGCAGTTCGTCGACCGCTTCCAGCCGTACCGTCTCGTCCTCCGCATGGAAGGCGAGGATGGCGGCGCGGGCCGAGGTGAGTTCGCGCAACGTGCGGCGGTCGGCTTCCTGGCCGATGGCCTCGTCGAGCAGGGGCAGGATGGCCGGATCGCGCGAGCCCAGGACGGAGACGGCGGCGGCGCGGCGCACGGACGCTTGCGGGCTGAGCAGGGTGAGGCCGCCGATGGCGGCGTCGATGTCGCGGCGCAGGCGGTTGTTGACGCGGATCTCGCCCACGTCGCGGCGGGCAGCACTGCCAAGGTCCGCGCCGGTGAAGAGGTCGGCGAGCCGCAGGGCGCGGCCTTCCCTCACCCCGACCACGACCGTGCCGTCCCGCACCACCAGTTCGCCGGCCAGAAGGCGTTGCAGCACGGGAACGGCGTCCGGGTTGCCGGTGGCAGCAAGGGCTGCGACCGCCCGGCTGGTTTCGTCGAAGCCGCCCGAACCGAGCGCGTCGACCAGCGGCCGCAGCACATCGTCGGCGCGTGCCGTGCCGGCGGCGACGGCAAGCACCGTCACCGCCAGCAGCAGGAGCCTGCGCCACATCGCCCCGACGCCGGCCGGACCTCAGCTACCGCCGCAGGTGCTGGTCGCGACGTTGAAGTTGCCGCAACTCATCGGCGGCAGCCAGTTCGAGATCAGGTCCCTGGAGCCTTCCAGATAGGGCGACCACTCCTGGGCGACGATGGTACCCGGCGTCTCGTAGACGATGGAGAACTGGCCGTCCGCCTGGATCTCGCCGATCAGCACCGGCTTGGTGACGTGGTGGTTGGGCATCATCGCCGAGTAGCCGCCGGTGAGGTTCGGCACGGCGACGCCGATCATGGCGTCGATCACGGCGTCGGGATCGGTGGTGCCCGCCTTCTCGACCGCCTTCACCCACATGTTGAAGCCGATGTAGTGCGCCTCCATCGGGTCGTTGGTGACGCGTTCCTCGTCGCCGATGAAGGCGTGCCACGCGTCGATGAAGTCGTCGTTCTCGGGCGTGTCCACGCTCATGAAGTAGTTCCAGGCGGCGAGGTGGCCGACCAGGGGGCCGGTATCGAGACCGGCCAGCTCCTCCTCGCCGACCGAGAAGGCGATGACGGGGATGTCGGCGGCATCGATGCCCTGGGCCGCCAGCTCGCGATAGAACGGCACGTTGGCATCGCCGTTGATGGTCGAGACCACCGCCGTTTTCTTGCCGGCGCCCCCGAAGCTGGCGATCTCGGCGACGATGGTCTGCCAGTCGGCGTGACCGAACGGCGTGTAGTTGATCATGATGTCCTCGTCGGCGACGCCGTGGGACTTCAGATAGGCTTCGAGAATGCGGTTGGTCGTGCGCGGATAGACGTAGTCGGTGCCGGCCAGCACCCAGCGCTCGACGCCCTCCTCTTCCATCAGGTAGTCGACTGCGGGGATCGCCTGCTGATTGGGGGCGGCACCGGTGTAGAAGATGTTGCGCGAGCTTTCCTCGCCTTCGTACTGCACCGGATAGAAGAGAATGCCGTTCAACTCCTCGAACACCGGCAGCACGGCCTTGCGGCTGACCGAGGTCCAGCAACCGAACACGGCCGCCACCTCGTCGACCTCGATCAGTTGCCGCGCACGCTCGGCGAAGAGCGGCCAGTCGGAAGCGGGGTCGACCACCACCGCCTCGAGCGGCCGGCCGAGTACGCCGCCCTTCTCGTTCTGCTGCTCGACCAGCATCAAGACCACGTCCTTCAGCGTGGTCTCGCTGATGGCCATGGTGCCGGAGAGCGAGTGCAGCACGCCGATCTTGATCGGCTCTGCGGCAAAGGCGGGCGTGAGGGCCGAAGCCGCGAGCAGGATGCCGGCGGCGGCGCTGGCGAAAGAACGCTTGGGCATGGAGGGTGTCCGCATTGAGGGTCAATGCCTCGGAGGCAGCAACCGACGTGCCAGCGGCGGAAGGCGCCCGTCAGGGCCAGGACATTGCTCGATCCGCTGGCAGGGATTGCGCGGAACCGCCCTGCCCTGCCCAAATCCCAGGCAACCTCGTGACCACCATGCGCACATGCGGCGTGCAAACGCCGGCATCCATTGTCATCGCTCTGTCATCATCGGCACGCTAGTTGCTGGTGGATCGCAAGAGGCACGGCAGCGGCCGTGCCAACCTCGCCGGGAGCCCGACACTCAATGATCCGCCACCCGCTGCTCGCGTCCTGCGCTGCCTTGGGCTTGCTCGCCACTGCCGCCGGCGCCCAGGAACTCACCGTCTACACCGCCATCGAGGCCGATCAGCTCGCCGACTACAAGGCGGCGTTCGAGGCCGACAATCCGGGCATCACCATCAACTGGGTCCGCGATTCCACCGGTATCGTCACCGCCAAGCTGCTGGCCGAGCGCGACAACCCGCAGGCCGACGTGATCTGGGGCCTGGCTGCCACCTCGCTCATGCTGCTGAAGGCCGAAGGCATGCTCGAGCCCTATGCCCCCGTCGGCGTCGAGACCCTGAAGCCCGCCTTCGTCGACGACGCCGAGGTGCCGTCGTGGGTCGGCATGGACGCCTGGGCTGCCGCCATCTGCGTCAACACCGTGGAGGCCGAGCGGCTGAGCCTGCCGATGCCGACGTCGTGGGCCGACCTGACCGATCCGGTCTATCGCGGGCACGTCATGATGCCGAACCCCAGTTCGTCCGGCACCGGCTTCCTCGACGTCTCCTCCTGGCTCCAGCTCTTCGGCGAGGAGGCAGGCTGGGCCTACATGGACGCCCTGCACGAGAACATCGCCGCCTACACCCACAGCGGCTCCAAGCCTTGCCACGAGGCGGCCCGCGGCGAAGTCCCCATCGGCATCTCGTTCGAGTACCGAGCGGCCCGCTCCAAGGCCGACGGCGCGCCGATCGAGATCGTCATCCCGTCCGAGGGCATCGGCTGGGACATGGAGGCGGCCGCCATCGTCGCCGGCACCTTCGAACTCGAAGCGGCGCAGAAGCTGCTCGACTGGGCGGTGAGCGAGCCGGCCAACCGGATGTACGCCCAGGGCTACGCCGTGGTCGCCATGCCGGGCGTCGCCGAGCCCCTGCCGCACCTGCCGGCGAACTTCGAGGACATGCTGATCGACAACGACTTCGAGTGGGCGGCGCTCAACCGCGAGCGCATCCTGGCCGAGTGGCAGAGCCGCTACGACGGCAAGACCGAACCCCGCTGAACCGATGGACGCGGTTCGGACGACGAGCGGCACCTACCTCGAAATCGAGGCGGTCACCAAGCGCTTCGGCGCGTTCGTCGCCCTGGACCGCGTCTCGCTCGCCGTCGACGAGGGCGAGTTCGTCTGCTTCCTCGGCCCCTCCGGCTGCGGCAAGACGACGTTGCTGCGCGCCATCGCCGGGCTCGAACTGCAAAGCGAGGGCAGCATCCGGCAGCGGGGCAAGGACGTCTCGCTGCTGCCGCCCTCGGCGCGCGACTTCGGCATCGTCTTTCAGTCCTACGCCCTCTTCCCCAATCTGAGCGTCGTCGACAATGTCGGCTACGGGCTCGTCGGCCGGGGCATGCGCCGCGATGCGATCCGGGCGCGGGTCGCGGAACTGCTGACACTGGTGGGCCTGCCCGAGCAGGGCGAGAAATACCCGGCGCAGCTCTCCGGCGGCCAGCAGCAGCGGGTGGCCTTGGCCCGGGCATTGGCGACGGCACCGGGCCTGCTCCTGCTCGACGAGCCGCTCTCCGCGCTCGATGCCAAGGTCCGCCACCGCCTCCGGCTGGAGATGAAGGACCTGCAGCGCCGCTTGGGCGTCACCACCATCATGGTCACCCACGACCAGGACGAGGCCTTGACCATGGCCGACCGCATCGTGGTCATGAACCAGGGCGTGATCGAGCAGATCGGGACGCCGGAAGCGGTCTACACCCGGCCTTCCACCGCGTTCGTGGCCGACTTCATCGGCGAGATGACCTTTCTCGACGGCGAACGGGTGGACGACGGCCACGTCCGCATCGGCACCCAGACCCTCGTCTGCCCACTGGCCGCGGACGCCACGCGCGTCGTCGTCGGCATCCGCCCCGAGGACGTCCACGTCGGCACCGACGACGGACCCAACGGCTTCACCGGCACCGTGCATCACGTCGAGTTCCTGGGCGCGCACGTCCGCGTCAGTCTGAGCGAGCCCGGCCTGGGCGGGGCCACGGTCGTCGCCGACCTCGCGCAGAACCTCTATCGCGCCCGGGGCGGCGTCACCGTTGGCGAGCGGCTGCCGATCGCCCTGCCACCCGACCGCCTGCACGTCTTCGAGCGCGACTGAGCCGTGGCGACGCTGGCCTATCCGGGAGCGGTCAAACGCCAAGTCAGCGGCGAGGACTGGGTCGCCCGCGGTCTCGTCCTGATCGTGGTCGCCTATCTCGTTGCCGCCCTCGCCTTGCCGCTCTTCACCATCGCTGCCAAGTCGGCGCAGGTCTACCGCTTCGACTTGGCGGCGGTGAGCATAGCACTCCGCACCGCCGACGGCTGGCAGGCGCCCCGCAGCCTGCAAAGCTGGGTCGACGAGACCGGCCACGCGGTGAACTCGGGGCTGCGCGCCAGCGAGCGCTCACGTGAGCAGGTGCTCCAGATCGTGCCGCGCCCGGCCTTCGCGGGCGTCGACGCGGTGCGCATCGCCGACGGCTCGTCCGGTCGTGGCGTGGTGCAGGTCGCGGGCCAAGCCCTCGGCGCCGGCAATAGCTGGGAGGGTACGCCCGCCGAACTCCGCCGGGTGCAGATCCGCCCCGTGGCCGCCTTCGGCCTCGGCAACTTCACCCACTATTTCGCCACGCCGACGCTCAGGAACTCCATCGCCAACAGCTTCGCCATCGCGCTCGGCACGACCCTGCTCGTGGTGCCGCTGGCCTTCGCCTACGCCTTCGCCCTCACCCGCTCGTGCATGCCCGCCAAGAGCCTCTTTCGCACCATCGCACTGGTCCCCATCCTGGTGCCGTCGCTGCTGCCGGCCATCGGCCTCATCTACCTCTTCGGCCGCCAGGGCATCCTCACGCCGCTCCTCATGGGCGAGAGCATCTACGGCCCCATCGGCATCGTCATGGCGAGCGTGTTCTTCGTCTTCCCGCACGCCGTGCTGATCCTGACGACGGCCCTCACCCTGGCCGATCAGCGCCTCTACGATGCCGCCAAGGCGCTCGACGCCTCGCCCTGGCGCACCTTCTGGACGGTCACCCTGCCCGGTGCGCGCTACGGCCTGATCTCCGCCGCGTTCGTCGTCTTCACCCTCGTCATCACCGACTTCGGCGTGCCCAAGGTCATCGGCGGCAACGTCAACGTCCTCGCCCTCGACATCTACCGCCAAGTCGTCGGCCAGCAGAATTTCCAGATGGGTGCCGTCGTCTCGCTGGTGCTGCTGCTGCCGGCCGTCGTTGCCTTCGCCGTCGACCGCGTCGCCACCCGCCGCCAAGTGGCGATGCTCACCGCCCGCACCGTCCCCTACGTCCCCCGACCGCACGCGCTGCGCGACCGCAGCCTGCTCGCGCTGTGCGGCCTCGTTGCCGTCTTCATCCTCGGCATCCTGATCATGTGCCAGCTCGCGGCGGTCTTCCGCTTCTGGCCCTACGACCTCTCGTTCAGCCTGCGCAACTTCGACTTCGACCGCATGGATGGCGGCGGCTGGCAGGCCTATTGGAACTCGCTCCGGATGGCCGGCTACACGGCCCTCGTCGGCACCGCCGTCATCTTTACCGGCGCCTATCTGGTGGAAAAGGCCCCCCGCCTCGGCCTCTCCCGCGACCTCATGCAGTTCCTCGCCATGCTGCCGATGGCCGTGCCCGGCATGGTCCTTGGCCTCGCCTACATCTTCTTCTTCAACGACCCGCAAAACCCGTTGAACGGCCTCTACGGCACCATGGCCATACTGGTGATCTCCACCATCACCCACTTCTACACGGTCGCCCACCTCACCGCCGCCACCGCCCTCAAGCAGATGGACAAGGAGTTCGAGGCGGTCTCCGAAAGCCTGAAGCAACCCTTTTGGCGCACCTTCCGCCGCGTCACCGTGCCGGTCTGCCTGCCCTCCATCCTCGACATCGCCATCTACATGTTCGTCAACGCCATGACGACGGTCTCGGCGGTGGTCTTCCTCTACTCCACCCACACGGCCCTAGCCTCGGTCGCCGTCCTCAACATGGACGACGCCGGCCAAATCGCCCCCGCCGCCGCCATGGGCATGATGATCTTCTACACCAACGTCACAGCCCGCCTGCTCCACATGGCGGCAGGCCAAGCCGTCCGCTCCAGCCAGGCTTGGCGGCAAAGGTAGGAAAGCTTGGGGGGACTTCATGGTCCCCCCAGACCCCCCGACGAATGCCAGAGCGGAGCGTGGCGGAGGCGGCAGACCAGCGATCCTGCGCACGCCTCGCGGTCGCGCCGCGTCAGGGTCGTCAATCGTCCGTCGTCGGACGCCGCCTCGCCCGTTTCAGCGCCCCGCGCCCGACTTTCCGGTCCAGGCGCCGCTCCTGGCTGCCTCGGGTCGGCCGTGTCGGCCGGCGCGGCGGCGTGTCCGCGGCGGCCTCGCGCAGCAGGCCGAGCAAGCGCTCGACCGCATCGGCGCGGTTGCGCTCCTGCGAGCGGAAACGGCGCGCCGTCAGCACCAGCACGCCCGCCGCCGTCAGGCGGCGGCCGGCGATCCGAGGCAGGCGAGCCTTCACCCGTTCCGGCAGGCTGGGGCTCCCCAGAACGTCGAACCGAAGCTGGACCGCGGTCTCCACCTTGTTCACGTTCTGCCCGCCCGGGCCCGAAGCGCGCAGGAAATCGAAGCTCAACTCGTTCTCGTCGAGAACGATCCCCGGCGCCACCTCCAGCACGGCCACCTCCGCAATCCGGCCGAGCCGCCGGGTCAGCAGTACCGCTCGGGGCCGATCCATTGGGCGTCGGCGTAGCGGTCGCCGTGCGCCCAGCCGACCGGGAGCGCGGCTTCGATCCGCGCCATGTCGACCGCGCTTAGGTCGAGACTGCCGCCGGCCGCGAGTTCGCGCAGATGCGCCACCGAGCGCGTGCCGGGGATGCTGATGACGGCCGGGCTCTTGTGGCGCAGCCAGGCGATGGCGAGGCTGGCGGTGGCGACGCCCATCTCCGTGGCAAGCGCGCGCAGCCGGTCGGAGAGCTTCAGATTGGCGGCGAGGTTGGGCTCGAGGAAGCGCGGGTTGACCTTCATGAAGGCCGAAAGGGCCACGCTCTCGGGCGTCGGCGGCCGGTCGGTGAGGAGCCCGCGACCCACGGGCGAGAACGCGACCAGTGCCGTGCCCAGGTCTTCGCAGGCCTGGACGAGGCCGAGTTCCGGCGCCCGCGTGGCGAGCGAGTATTCCGACTGCACGGCCGCGACCGGATGCACGGCGGCAGCCCGGCGCAGCGACGACGGCGCGATCTCGGAGTAGCCGAACGCCTTGATCTTCCCTGCCCGCACGAAGCCCGCGAGCCTCGCCGTCACCTCCTCGATGGGCAAGGAGGGGTCGCGACGGTGGACGTAGAAGAGGTCGACCGCCTCGACGCCCAGGCGCGTCAGGCTGGCGTCCAACTCGGCCTCGAGATGCGCCGCCGTGTTGTCGAAGCTGCGCTTGCCCGTCTCCGGGTCGCGCCGGATGCCGGCCTTGGTGGCGATGCGGAACAACTCGCCGGCCCGCTTGCCCTGGCGCGAGAGAAAGCTGCCGATCGCGGTCTCCGAGCGGCCCATGCCGTAGACGTTGGAGGTGTCCAGATGATCGATGCCGAGATCCAGGGCGGCCGTCAGGATCGCGTGCGATTCGGCCTCCGTCGTCGGGCCGTAGAAGTCGGTGAAGGACATCGCACCTACGCCCACCGCCGAGACCGTAGGGCCGTCCGCCCCGAGCTTCCGCTGTTCCAACGCCTCACTCCCGCTACCGTCGCTCCGCGGCGTGGTTAGCGGAGCGGGGCGCGCGGGTCGAGGGTGCGGTCAGAAGCGATAGGCGAAGCCGGCGGTGAGCGCCTGAGCCGAGGAGCCGCTCGCGAGCGTGACGTCGTAGCCGGCGTTGACGTGCCAGCGCTCGTCGAGCTGGCCGTGAACGGCGAGGCCGACCGTGCCGCTGTTGCGCGCGAGCGACGGGCCGCTGATGCCGAAGCCTGCGCCCGCGAGGCTCGCGTCCGTGCGGCTCGCCGACGGGCCGATCTCGTGGTTCCAGGCGAGCCGCAGCCGTCCCTCGAGGTCGACACCGCCCTCGGTCGTGAGCGTGTGCGACACGGCACCGCCGAGGCTGGAGACGACGCGGTGCTCGGTGGTGCTGTCGACGTCGAGGTCGAAGGCGCCGCCGCCGCTCTCGTCGAAGCCCTGGCGGAACGTAACGTCGTAGCGAAGACCGGCGAAGGGCTCGACCGCGGTCGCGGGCGCCACGTCCACCCGGTAGCGGGCGGCGACGGCCGTGGTGATGCCGTTGCCGTGATAGTCGGCACTCGGCCGTGCGTCGCCCGCATCGACGCGGCGGTCGACGTCGAACCGGTGATGGCCGTAGGCGAGCGTGCCGTCGAGGGTCCAAGGCCCCTCGGTGAAGCGGCCATAGGCGCCGAGCTGGTAGGAGTTGACCGAGCCGTCGCCCAGCGAACGCTCGGAATCGAAGGTGGAGCGGGCGAAGCCGAGGGCGATGCCGCCGACCAGCCCCGGCGCCCACTCGCGGTCGAGACCGAGCGCGATGGCCCCCGAGGTGCGGTCGAAGCCGGCGGCGTTGCTGTCGCCGGCATAGGTGCCGAGGCCGCCCGTCGCCTGCGCCCAGACCGTCGGCCCTTCCGCTGCGGCGACCGGGATCGCACCCTCGGTCCCGGTCGCGGCCATGCCGCCCGTGGTCAGTTGGACGGCGATGCCGGTGCCGGGTCCGACATGGCCGTCGCGGGCGCGGTCGATGGCACCTGCGAACAGCGCCTGGTTCGCGCGGGCGATGCTCAGCGCCTGGGCATGCGGCACGCCGCCGAGTTGGTCGAGCGCGCGCTGGAGATCGTCGACGCCGAGCGGGTAGAGGGCGTCGAAGACGACACCGGCATCGCCGGAAGCCGTCTCGCCGGCCGGCGGCCGCAGCGTGTCGAGCGCGCCGCCCACGGCCCGGCGGTTGGGCGTGTCGCGCCCGCCCAGGGCGGCGAGGTCGCCGTAGCTCGTCGGCGTGAGGAAGGCGTCGATGAAGTTGGTGCCGTAGCTGAGGTCGAACCGGGTGCCGGCCGGGATGCCGTCGGCCGGCTGGTCGATGGCGGCGAAGGTGCCGACCACGCCGCCCTCGGCCTCGACGAAGCGGAAGGTCTGGCCGAGGCTCGGGGTGAAGGTGTTGTCGGCCGGGGGCGTGATGCCGCGGGTGATCGGTTGCAACGTGCCGTCGGCGGTGAAGGTGTTGCCGGCCCCGGTGACGAGCAGACGATCGAAATTGCCCGGACCGTCGCCGGTGCCGGTGCCGTCGATCTCCAACAGGAACGTGGAGCCCGGCCCCTGGACCACCGGCGCGTTGACCGTGAGCGTGCCCGGCGACGCGCCGGGCGAGAGCGTGCCGTCGACGTCGACCTGGCCCTGGATCGTGCCGGTGCCGCCGAGCGTGCCGCCGGCGCCGACCTGGATCGGGCCGCCGACCACGCCCTGCACCAGCATCCGGCCGCCGGCGACCGAGAAGCCGCCGGCATTGGTCGCGTTGCCGGTGATCACGAAGTCGCCCGTGCCCTCGACCGTGAGCTGGCCGTCGCCGGTGACGTCGTCGCCGAAGGTGACGTTGCCGTTGTCCGTGTCGACCGTGCCGCCCGCCGCCTGCACCTGGACGGGCGTGCTCAGCGTGAACGGCTCGGTCGGACGGAAGCGGCCGCCGCCGAAGGTTACGGTGTCGCCGGTGGCGGCGGCCGAATCCTGGTCGAAGGCGTCCTCGCTGTCGTCGATGATGCCCGGCCCTGGCGGTGCGGGCGGCGGCTCGCCGCCCACCCCCACGCCGGCCGGACCGAAAACGTAGAACGACTGCGGCAAGGTGAAGCTGGCGATGTCGTCCGGGCTGTAATGCGTGACCACGACCACGTAGTCGGCACCGGCTTGGAGCTCCGTGAGCACCGATGGACAGAAAGTGGGACTACCGCAACTCGTGACGTTGGCTTCCGGCGGATGCGCACCGTCATCGTTGCCGACGATCGCGTTCGTGCCCGGACTGTTCGGGTCGAAGCTGCCTGCGTAGAGGATCAGCGCGGTGTCGAGCGGCGCGCTCGACTGGCCGATGCGGTACTCGCCGGTGACTCCTGGCGTGAAAAGCTGGGAGGTAAAGCCGTAAGTGAACGCGCCGGTCGTCAGCGCACTTGGATTGCTCAGAACTTGGCCGCTGAAGACGCCGTTGGACAACGAGAAACTGCCGACGCTAGCGTCCGGTGCTGCCAGAGTGAAGGTAGTCAGAACCTGCGCGCCGGCCGCGCTCGCAACGAGACTGCCCAACGATGCGGCAGCGACGGCCCCCATCCGCCGACGCCCCGTACGGTCGGCCGTGGCTCGTTCCGGCACTGCAGCACCTCATGGTCTATAATTTTTGGTTGAAAGTTCTTTGCAACAAATCTCCCATGGAGCAATACATGCCGGCCCGCGAGCGATACCACCAAAGTCGAAGCGGCTTGCCGCTGCTACAACGCCAACAGCGGCTCGCCGAGCGCGCGGGTAAGCTGGCGGCTCGCCCGCACCTCCTCCAGGAACGCGGCCTCGGCGAAGGCGAGTTCGGGGCCGTCGTCGGCCGACAGCATCGAGGCGAAGGTGTCGGCTGTCGTGGCGCGCGTGACGACTGGCTCCAGCGTCACGCCGGTGGCGGTCTCGACCTGGCCCCGCATCGCCTCGAACAATTGCCGGTCGGCCGTGCGCACCAGGACGCGCAAGGGCGCGCGCGGCGCGGCTGCAAGATTGCCGATGGTCCGCGCAGCCAGCGTCGTGTCGACCGTGCGCGCACCGCGTACAGCACCGGTATCGACCAGCCCGGCGCCGGTTAGTGCCGTGCGGTCGAGGGCCGCGTCGAGGCCGCGCCCCAGCACCAGCCGGGCCGGCTGGCCGAGATCGGCCACGACCGGGGCGTCGATCACCGGCACCACCACGAAACCGCCGCCACGGACGATGTCGTCGCGGATGACGACGTCGCCGAGGATCGGCGGCCCGCCCGGCGCCACGACGTTGCCCGGACCGCTAACGTTGCCGCGGCCCGGCTCGAAGCCGCGCCCGCCGATCAGGAACGGGAAGCGGAACGTGCTGCCCGGCACGCCCACGCCGCTCGGCAGCAGCGGCACGGTCCCGTCCTCGCCGAACAGCACCGTGCCATCGAGCCAGCGGGGTGCGCGGTCGTCGCCAAAGACGTGGTTGCCGTGAATCACCAAGCGCGCCGTGACGAAGTCCCGATTGGCCTGGGCCATGAGGCCCGGCAGGACATCCAGCACCCAGCGCCGCCCAACCTCGGTGAATTGCCAGACGAGGAAGTCGCCTTCCCGGAACCAGAGGCCGTCGGGCCGGAAGGGGACGCCGCCCGCCACCACCAGCCTGCCGGTCGGGACGCTCGGATCCGGCACGCTGCCGGTCACGAGCAAGGGCAGGTCGATCCAGACCTCACCCACCATCCAGTTGCGCTCGAGCACTTGGCTCGCCGGCTCGTCCAGACGCACGAGGAAACCCTGGGCCACGGTCTCGCGCGCGAACGGCATGCCGGCGCGCATCGGCTGCGTGCCATTGGGGCCGACGAACAGCACCTCCTCGATCCGCAGTCGCGGCCGGTCGGCCTCGCCGCCGCGGGCGAACCGGGCGGCGAATTGGAGCTGCTCCGGCCAGGAGGTCTGTGGCAGATCGCTGGCCGAGGCGCGGATGCGAATGACGCCGTCCGCGACGCCGGCATCGTTGCCAGCCGTGAAACTCGCCGTGGCGACGCCGTCCGGACCGGTGGTCGCTTCGACCGTCGCGGGGCCGGCATTGCCGGTCGCCACCTCGAAGCGGACGCGCACGCCTGCGAGCGGGCGACCGCCCCACAGCAGGCCCACGCGCAACGGAGCCGGGAACGGCTCACCCGGCACGACCATCTGGCCGTCGCCGCCGAGCGGCAGGAACTGGATCTGCGGGCACAGCCGGTCGATCGCGTCCTGCACGGTCGTTGCCGGCCCGTCCTCGCTCGGCGTTTCGCGCTGGTAGAGGCAGTTGGCGGGATCGAAGGCGACCTCGCTCGCGACCTCCGCGGCGGCGAAGAAGTGGATGGGCAGATGCACGGGCGAGGCGAGTGCCGGCTCGTCGGCATCGAGGAGCCGCGCCTCGACGGCGTAGGCCGTGCGGCCCGCGTGCACGCCACAACGTGCCTCGGCGACGCCGTCGTCGTCGGTCACGATCACCAGCTCGGTCGGCGTGGTGACCAGCACGCGCGCGGCGGGCGTGCCAGGGACGGCATCGAGCCGTGCCGGATTCGACCCGTCAAGCGTGCGGAAGCGGACGCGGCGGCCGGCCACGGGCGTGCGGCCGCGGGCCACACCGACGCGCAACGGTGCGGCGAGCGGGGTGAGCGCTGCCGGATCGGTCGGATCGACCAGCGCCTCCTGGCCGTCACCGCCGAGCATCTGGAAGGCGATCTGCGCCGTGAGCGGGGCGAAGAGCCGGCGGCAGTCGCTCACCAGCCGAAGCCGGCCGGCGGCGGTACGCTCGACGACGGCGAGCGGCATGACGTGCACGGTGCCGGTGTGCGGCGGCACGGCGAGCGGGGCGCCGTTCGCGGGATCGCGCGGCCATTCGACGTCGGCGACCAGGGCGCGGGCGGGGATGGTCCAAGCCTCGCCCGGGCGGAGCGCGCCGCTGCCGACCGTCGCCTGGATGCCGCTCTCCAGCGGCAGGGCCGTGTCGACGGCGAGGGCTACCGGTGCGCCGCCCTCCCAGCGCCGGAGGCGACCGCCGGTCGGCAGTGCGGCCGTTTGCGGGTTGCCCTCGGCGTCGGTCAGCGGCGCGTTGGTCTCGGCGTCCAGGACCTCGTCGACGGCGATCTCGAGGCCGTTGACCTCGCCGAGGCGGACCATCGGCCCCGGCCGGCCGGCACGCCAGGCGGCCTCGTCCCTGAGCTCGACCCACTGGCCCTGGTCCAGCGCCACCACGTCGTCCTTGCCGAGGCTCTCGACCCGGAGCCGGCCGGCGACGACGGTGTAGCGCGTGCGGTGGATGGCGTTGTCGCGCGACCACTTGACCAGAACGTCGCCGTCCTCGACCACACCGCCACGATGCACCTCGACCCGATAGAGCCGGTTGTCGATGCCGCGATAGCCGCCCGGATCGGGGGTGAGGCACGGATCGTCGTCGGCGAGCGCCGGCACGCCTTCGGCCACGAGGCGGGCGCGGGCGGCGGGGTCCGGGTGCCAATCCGGCGGAAAGTCGAGGCAGCTCGCGCCGGCGCCGGCGCGCACGCGCCAGACGACCTGGGTGCGGAGGCAGGTGTCGGGGCCGCCCAGCGCCGTTTCGCGCAAGTACGGATCGTCCAGCGCCGTCACCTCGCGCTCGACCACCTCCAGCCAGACGCCGTAGGTGCCCGCCGCCTCCGGCACGGGATCGCCGTCCAGGTCCGGCTGCGCGCCGACGCTCGGCGTGAGGACCGCCGTCACCGTGGCGCCGGCCGGCGCCGGATCGAGCACGACGCGCACGCGGCCGGTGTCGGACGCCACCGGCGCCGGCACGGCGACGACGCGGGCGGGATCGGCAGCGCCGACGAGCCAGTCGCCGAGGCGCGGCACCGGGCCTGCCTCGACGCGGAAGTTGTTGGGCGACCCGCTGACCCGGCTGAGGGTGGTCGGCGCACTCGGCAGGTGCTCGACCAGGATGCCGCGGACATAGGCGCGGCCGGTGCCGATCAGGAGATCGCTCGCGGCGTCGTCCCCGTCGGGATCGGCCGGCGTGAGGGCGAAGCCTGCCGCGTCCTCCGGCACGCCCGTCGGCCCGACCACGTCCAGCGTGGTGGTACGGTCGACGTGGAGGCCGATGTCCGCCGCCTCGTTCCAGTCCGCGTCGAGCTGGACGCGGCCCTGTTGCAGCCGGACGCTGGAGAAGTGCCGGTCGGGGCGGAAGGTGATGCGCGTGTAGTCGCCGGTCATGGCTGGCGTCTTTCTCGTTGCGTCCGTCAGGTCACCCTAAAGACGCCGGCCTCGAGGCCGACCCTCAGGGTGTCTTGCAAAGCTGCCGCCAGGTTGGACTGGCGGATCGACAGGCCGAGGCGGGCGAAGGCGCCCATCTCGGTCGAGGCCTCGCCACCGCGCCGCACCGCCTCCGGGCACAAGGCGCCGAGCTGACCGAAGGCCGGATGCTCGAAGCGGGTCGAGGTGAAGCGCGGCAGGGTGCGCCGGGCGATGGTGGCAGCCTCGGCGTCGGTAAGCTGGGCCGAGGGATTTTCCGTCAAGCTGCGCAGTTCGGCGGTGGCCGCTTCGAGCGCCAGATCGGGCTGGCAACGAAAGCGCGGGGCGGTGCGCGAGCCGAGCGGCACGAACGCATAGCGCACGCAGCCTTCCTGGCGGCGCAGCGCGCGCACCCGGCCGGTCGCGATCACCTGGTCGAGATCCGCCGTCCGCGCCCGGATGCGGCCGAAGACGGTGCTGCGGCGGACGGCGATGTCGGTGCCCTCCGCGTCGATGGCGGTCGCGGTCGAGAGCACCCCTGCCCCCGCATCGGCCTCGCGGTCCTCGCCGATCAGGCTGTCGATCACCGCGAGCGTGCCGACGGTGGGCGGCAGCGCGAACGCACCGACCACGCTGGCCGCGATCTCGATGCGGGCGATGCCGGCGGTTGCGGCCACCTCCAGTGCATCGACGAGGCCCGAAGCCGTGGCGCCGAGCGTGGCATGATGGGCGGCGAGGCGCTCGAGCGTACCGGCCTGGAGGCGGATGGGACCAGCGGTCATCAGGCCGTCGACGACGAGGCCGAAGGCGCCGTCGGCGGCGTCGACCGCCAAGGCGGCATCGACGAAGGGGCGGCGGCCGACGGGGACGAGATCCTGGAGGTGGCGGCGCCGCGCCCCGCTCGCCTCCAATGCGGCGGGCCAGCCGGCGGCGACCACGGCGAGGCCCGCGTCCGCCGCCAGTTCGATCGCCGGCAGCGGCTCGTCGTAGCTGGCATTGTCGAGGATGGCGACGACGCCACGGCGGCCGGCGACGTTGCCCTCGGCGTTCCAGAGCGCCAAGGCCTCGGCGAGCGAGCCGACCGAGGGACCGCCATTGTCGGGCGCGAGGCCGTGCTCCGCCGTCCGCCGGGTGACGGCACAGATCCAGGGTACCTCGGCGCCGGTGGGAGCGAAGCCCTCGAGCCAGCCCTGGAGCGACGTGCGGCGGTCCCAGGGGCCGGCGCCGACGTCGGCCACGGCACCGATGGCATAGGCGACCTCGACCGCGAGGGCCGCGTCGTCGGCGTGCAGCGAGAGCCGCCCCAGTTCCGGGTCGACCATGACGTCACCCGCGGCGAGCGGCCGGCGCCAACCACCGCCCGCCTGCTCGCCCAGATGCGCGATGCGCAGGCGCTCGGGCGGCAGGGTCGTGCCATCCAGCCGGACCTGGAACACGGGCTGGTCGCCGAACCAGCCGGCCGGATCAGCCGTGCCGGCGCGGCGGTCCTCCAGCTCGTGCCAGAGGGGGCGGCGGCGCAACGCTGCCGGCAGGTGGCGCTCCTCGCCGCTGCCGTCCTGCCGCGGGCGGTTGAAGAGGGGGCCGTCGACGCCTGCCGGGTGGAGGTGGAAGCGGCCATCGGCGGCAGCGACCGGGCGCGGCGTCACCCCGCCCATCACGTCGGCCGGATCGTCGAAGGCGAAGCCGAGGGGTGCTGCGAGCAGGCGCCAGAGGAAGACACCGACATTGGGGATGGCGTGGCGGCCCTCGCGCTTGGCGATCGGGCGCAGATCGACGTTGTGGGCGAAGCCGTCGAAGGGTGTGCCGGTCAACGACGCGCGGTCGGCATCGCGCAGATCGGCGGTCTGACGGCAGTCGGGGCGGATGTGGTTGACGTGCTGCGACTGGACCAGGTGCTGCCAGTACTCGACGACGCGGGCGGGGTGCCCGGTGACGTCGCGGGCGATGCGCCGGACGACGGCGGCCGTGCCCTTGGCGCGGCGATAGGCGAGCTGGTTGGCGACGTAGGCGCGGAGGCTGAAGGCCTCGCCGCCGGCCGGATCGAGCCGGCGGGCGCCGAGCAGGTCGCCGAGATAGGGGACGACCCACTCCTCGCAGGTCTCGACGAAGGCGTTGTCGTAGAGTTGGCGAACGTCGTCCTCCATGAGGTCCAGTTCGGCCTCGGCGATGGCGAGGAGTGCCCGCAAGGGGTGGCCCTCGGCCGCGTCGCGGACGCGGATGTGGGCGGGAAGTCTTTGGAAGAGCCGGTCAGTCGGCATCGGCCGGCTCCAGGTGCAGGTCGATGTGGGCCGGCGAGACGAGGAGCAGGCTCGCCGGCAGCACGGTGGCGCCGTCGTCGCCGAGCCGGGCGGGTTCGGCGCGCAGCAGCGCCGAGTGCCCCACCGGCACCGCGTCACTCGCATCGGCCAAGCCGAGCTGGTCGAGGTGGACGATGCGCACGCCCGCAACGCCGTGCAGCACGGCGATGACCTTCGCCCCGGTGACCGGGGCGGCAAGCTCCATGGCGGCGAAGCCGAAGGCCGTCTCCAACGCGGCGCGCGCGGCGGCGTCGACGTCCGCAGGCTGGCGGTCGGGGTCGATCACCAACCGCGCCGCGACGGCGAAGTAGAGGGCCGTGAAGCCCTGGACGAGCACCCGGTCGCTGCCGTCGCGGATGGCGTCGATGGCGTTCACCAAGCCCAACAGCGCCTGGTCGGTCGGCAACGGCGCTTCGCCCGAGGCGAGGCCGACGGTGACGTGGACCAGCCGCTCGCTGCCCTGCCACAAGGTCTCGGCCCGGGCCTTGGCGAAGCCCGGCCAGGTGCGGGCGGTGTCCTCGTAGTCCGGCAGGGAGACGATGCGGTCCAGCGTGCGGACGGTGGTCGGCGCGTTCCGGCGCGCCTCTTCCATCGCCTCGGCCTCGGCGCTGCCGGCCGCGGCATCCGGATTGGTGACGGCGCGGAGGCCCAAGGGGCGCGTCTTCAAGAGCATGATGGCGCCGTCCGCCACCTCGCCGGCCGCACCGGCGCCGCTCCGATAGCGGGCCGTCACGTTCTGCCGCCCCGTCGGTAGCCGGGCCCCGCGCACGCCGTCGCCGAAGACGACGCGGGTGGTGCCGTCCTCGTCCATGCGCACGGCATAGACGCGATCCTCCGGCCCGGCCTCGTAGAGCGAGGCGCGCTCGTGCCATCGGATGCCGTCGACCCGCACCTCGAGCGTGCTCTTCAGCCCCGGCGGCTGGGTGTCGGCGAGGAAGGTCAAGGGCAGCTTCTGGAGCGCGAAGGCCTGGTTGGCGCGGGTCGCGTCGCCCGAGCCGAGCACCTGCTCGGCGGTCTCGCCGTGACTGGCGCGGGCGACGTTGGCGTTCACGCGCAAGGACGGCCGCCGCATCGCGGTGCGGACGCCGGAGGCGAAGGTGAGCCGGGTGAAGCCCGCGACGTGCCGCACGTCCTGGAGCAGCGCGATCTCGTCGCTCTCGACGCCCGGCGCGTCCGCCCGCTCGCCGATCACGGCGACGGCACGACCGGGCAGCAGGTCCAAAACCAGGCGCTCGAGCGTCAGCTCGGTGGCGCCTTCCTCCAGATCGCCCTTGATCGGCAGGCCCGCGATCTCCAGCCGGGCGGAGGCGACGTTGGCCTGGGCGCGGCGGAAGGTGAAGTGCCCGTTGGCGCCGGCACCGGTGAAGTCGCCGCCGTCGAGCGCGTTGAAGACCAGCGCCGTCGCCTTGCCGCTGAGGCCGAAGTCGGTGCGGGAGACCGTCGTCGCCCGGCCGACGCGAAGGGTCAGGTGGCGGGTGACGGCACCGTCGGGGGTCTCGATCACCACCCAGCCGTCCGGCGTCACCTCGTCGACCGCGCGCTCGAGGTAGACGTCGGCCTCGGCACCGAGTCCCACGCCCTGGCTCGTCTGCCAGATGGGCCGCGGCCGGCTCGTGCCCGTGTCCCAGCTCTGAGCGTAGCCGTCGCTGCCACGCTGGTTCTCGGGATCGGCCAGGGATTCCTGCTTGGGTGCGGTGCTGCCGAAGAACCCGACGCGCGTCCGCAGCGCGTGCAGCCCCGGCCGTGCCGTACCGATCGGCGCCGCCACCGCCGGCGGCGGCTGCAGGAGGACGGCAAGCAGCAGCGGCACCGACCACTTCTGTACCTTGACCACGGTCTGCAACGCCGCCGCCGACCACGTCGTACCCTTCAGGGTCTGGGTGACGGCTGCCTTCTGCAACGGGATCGACGCCTGGTAGTCGACCTTGCCGACCTTCAGGATCGGCGTCTTGAAGGTGAGCTGCTTGGACGGCTGGATCTTGGGTGGCGGCGACGGAGGCGGCGGGCTCGCCGGTGCGGTCGCCGTACCGAGCGGCTGCACCACCACCCGCGTCATGGCGTACGCCGCGTCCACCTCGACCTCACGGACCATGAGCGGCAGCGCATGGACGGCGGCGCTGCGCCGGCCGACGGCGACGACGCGGTCGCCGGGCCGGAGTTGGGTGGCCACGCCACGCAGCTGCACCTCCTCGACGGCGACGGCAACGAAGCTCGTCTCGACAGGGTCCAGGTCCAAGTCCAGCGCACGGGCCTCGAGCAGACCGTCGAGGTTCACCGTCTCGTCCAGCGGAAAGAACGCGGCCTCGCTCGCGAGGGTGACGTCGAGCCGAGCCTCGGCCGGGATGTCCGCGAGGTCGAACACGTCGTCGACGTCGATCAGCACCAGGACGGGATCGACCGCATCCGCCGGCAGATGCAGCGCCAGCACCTGCGGGCGCTCCAGCCGTGGCGGGATGGCGTTGAAGTCGGCGCGGGCGTCGAGGTCCTCCAGGGTCTCGAACACCTGCGGCAGCTCGCCCGGCGCCTGCGGCACGCTCATCGCTTGGAGCCCCGCCGCGACTGGAACCGTGCGGAACGGATCGTCCGCGCTCTCGACGGTGAAGGCGAGCCGGGTCTCCGCCGCGAGGGCCGGACGCAGTTCGTAGCCGATGGCGCGGGCCAGTTCGCGCACCGAGAGCCGTTCGGTCGCCGTGGGCAGATAGGCCTCGTTGGCGATGCGCTCGTCGTAGAAGGCGAGCACGTCGAGGGCGAGCGCCCAGGCATCCAAAAGCGAGACGGTCGGATCGTCGATCGCACGGGTGGTGAGGGCTCGGAGTGGCGTGTGCAAAGCGTCGCCGTGACGCGGGTCCGGCACCGCCTGCCGCGGCAGGGCATCCAGCATGCGGGCGAGGAAGTCGCCGTGCCGGCCAATGCGGTAGGCGATCCGGTCGAGGCCGGCGCGGTTGGTGGGCCGCTCCGCCTCGGGCGCCGGACTGCCACACCCGCAGACGTCGAGCCGATCGGTCACAGGCCCCCCTCCACGAACAGCCGGAGCCTGCCGTCCTCGGGCCGGTTCGGGTCGTCGTCGAGCACCGCCACTTCGAGGTCGCCGATGGGGATCACGCCCGCATCGGCGTAGTCGGTCACGGGCTCGCGCAGCTTCTTGAACCAGCCGTCCTCGCCGTCGCCGCCCGGCCGTCGCACACCGACCCAGCGCACGCCCTCGACGCCCATCATCTCCGCCAGGAGCGGCGACAGGGCCACGTCCTCGCCAAAGCTGAAGCGGTCCGGGTGGAAGAAGCCGAGGCTGCCGTCGCTACGCCGGGTACTGGTGAGACGACGGCGCAGGGCGCGCTCGACGTCGGCCGCAACGAAGCCGGGGGCGACGCAGACCCAAAGCGCCACGTCCAGCGGCACGAAGCGGGGCGGGATCACCTGGAGGTCGTGGCCGGCGAGACGCAGCGGCTCCAGGAAGCCGCGCAGCTCGGTGGCGAAGGCGGCATCGACCGGGCGGCGCTCGGCACGATCGACGGTGAGGAAGAGCACGTGCCACGAGCCCATCCAGCGGCGCCGGGCGACCGCGCGCTGCACCTCCGGGTGGCGCTCGGCGGCGCGGGCGCAGTCGCCGGGGGTGACGGCGCGAGCCTGGACGCGGAACGCCTG
>JBJHBG010000019.1:0-50681 GCA_050485385.1 Geminicoccaceae bacterium
GTCCCGGATCGGTTAGCAGTTCTTCGGCCTTGGCCAGGGCCACCACGAAGCCCGCCTCATCGCCCAGTGCATGGCAGACATCCGCCAGTCTCGCCCAGGCATAGGCTCTTGTTGCATCCAGCGCAAGCAGGCGCACCAGGTTGTCTTCTGCCTCCGACCAGCGCGCGGCCATGCGGTGCCTGCAACGGGCTCCAGCCAAGGCCGTACGCGGCGCGCACCAGCCCGGCGAGGAGCGCGTCGAGCGCCACGGCCGCGACGCCGGTCGCCGCCGCCCCGAACGCGAGCGCCGCCCGCCCCAGCGGCCGACCGGCGGCGCGCGCGTTGAGCGCGATCAATCCGAACACCAGCAGCGCGCCGCCGAGCACGAAGCCAGCACTCCTGAGCGTGGCAACGAAGGCGATAGCGAGGGCCGTGTAGGCGGCGACCAGGGCGAGCGGGCCGAGGCCGTCGCCAGGCTTCGCGCGGGCGCGCACCTCCTGCGTCAGCGCCCAGCCGGCAAGCACCGTCATCAAGCCCGCCGCCAGGAACGGCACCGCCCGGCCGCCCGGATCGTAGCCGTGCACGTCGCCGGGCGTCCGCCCGCCGGGCAGGCCGGCGACGAAGGCCAAAGCAAAGAGCCCCACGACGAAGAAGCCAGCGCTGACCAGAAGCCCCGGCTTGGTCCAGCCCCTCACCGCAGGCTCAACGGTTCCACAGCCCCGCCTCGCGCACGATCGGCTCGAAGCCCTCGATCAGCCGGTCGAAGTAGGCGTCGGTCTCGGCCAACTCCGACCAGGCCGGAATCAACCCGTTCTCGGCCATGAAGCGCTGGTAGGTCTCGCTCTCGAACGCCGCGCGCAGCGCCTCGGTCAGCGTCGCCTTGGCGTCCTCCGGCGTGCCGGCACGCACCGAAACGGAGCGGTAGGAGCCGCCCGGCACCGTCAAGTCGGCGAAGCCCAGTTCCGAGAGGGTTGGCACCTCGTCGAGACCCTCCAACCGGCTGCGCTCCTCGTAGAGCACCGCGAGCGGCGTCAGCGCGTCGCGATTGGCCAGCATCTCGGATTGCGAGAACACGCCCACCTCGCAGCGCCCGCCCAGCACCTCGACCCGAAGCTCGGCACCGCCGTCGTAGGGGGTGACGTTGAAGGCGTTGTCGAAGGCGAGGTTCAGCCCGACGGTGGCGATGCCCGTGGCCCCACCCATGCCGGCATTGCCGAGGCAGATCGCCCCCGGCTCGGCGGCGGCGGCCTCGAGCAGCTCGCCGAAGCTCTGGTACGGCCGGTCGGTCAGGACGGCAACGATGAAGGGATCCCAGTTGAGGCCGACCAGGTGCTCCAACTCGTCGTAGCCGCGGGTCAACCCCTGCATGGTGACGCCGACGGTGTGGGTACCGCTCGCCAACAGCGTGTAGCCGTCGGCCGGCAGGCTAAGGACCTCGTTGGTGCCCGTGGCGCTGCCCGCACCACCGACGTTCGCGACCTGCACCCGCGCCGGCAGGACGCCGTCCAACTCGTCGGCCAAGGGCCGGAACACGAGGTCGGTACCGCCACCGGCGGCGAACGGCACCATCAAGGTCACCACGTTCGACGGGTCGGGCCACTCCGCCCCGGCAGGAGTGGTTCCCAGAGCGACGGCAGTCAGGGTCGCCACCGTCAGCACCTCGCGCACGCGCATCTTCTTGTCCTTCTCGTTGGTCAACTCGAGCGGCGCCGTTCTGCAGCAGCTCGGTGACGGTGCGATGACAGGCGGAGCCACCGGTCCTCCGTTGCGTTCCCTGCCCCGCTTTTCCCTCAGTCGCGCACGTCGTTCGCGCGTTTGGTCCAGGCGGTGTGGTCGAGATCGAGGTCTCGAAACTTGTCGACGCTCAGTTCGGGGCGGGCGACGCCGATCGCAAGCTGGTCGCGGAAGTCCTTGAGGATGCGCATCGCCACGGGGAACAGCATCATGATGACGACGAGGTTCACCAAGGCCAAGATGCCCATCATCGGGTCCGAGAAGAAGAAGACGGCGGTGGCACCCGGCGCCGTGGCGCCGAGGAACACGACGCCCATGATGAGCCACCGCAGCAGATGCAGCGCCGCCGGGTTCTCGGTGAGCACCGTCGTCATCGCCGTCTCGCCCAGATAGTAATTGTACATGATCGAGCTGAAGGCGAAGAACAAAATAGCCAGCGTCAAGAAATACTGCGCCCAATCGCCGACGTGCGAGACGAGCGATTGTTGGGTGAGCACCACACCGTCGATCACCGCGCCGGGCACGTAGACGTCGCTGAGCAGGATGATGAAGGCGGTGCAGGAACAGATGATGATCGTGTCGATGAAGACGGAGAAGGACTGCGTGATGCCCTGGCTGATCGGGTGACGGACGTCGGCGGTGGCGGCGACGTTGGGCGCGGAGCCGAGCCCCGCCTCGTTGGAGAAGAGGCCGCGCCGGAGCCCTTGCGAGATCGCCGCCCCCATGCCGCCGCCGACCACCTCCTCGATGCCGAAGGCGTTGGCGACGATCGTCCAGAGCACCGACGGAATGTCCGTGATGTTGAGCAGGATGACGACGAGCGCCATGGCCATGTAGCCGAATGCCATGATCGGGATGATGACGTCGGCCACCTTGGCGATGCGCTTGATGCCGCCATAGACGATGATGCCGGTGAGCGCGGCGAGCGCGATCGCCGTCCACATCCGTTCGATGCCGAGGCTGTCCTGCGCCGCACCGGCGAAGGTGTTGCCTTGGAAGGCGTTGAAGCCGAACGCGAAGGAGGCGATCAGGCAGACCGCGTAGACGACGGCGAGCCAGCGATATTGGGGTCCGAGCCCGTGCATGATGTAGCCGGCGGGGCCGCCCCTGAAGGTGCCGTCGCCGACCGAGCGCTTGTAGAGCTGAGCGAGCGAGCTTTCGATCAGGCTCGTGGCCATGCCGACCAACGCGATGGCCCACATCCAGAACACGGCACCCGGTCCGCCGAGGGAGATCGCCACGGCCACGCCAGCGATGTTGCCGCCGCCAACCCGGCCGCCGACCGAGACGAGAAGGGCTTGGCGGGCCGTCACGGCGTTGGGGTCGGCGCTCTGATTGCCCGTGCGCAGGACGCGGAACATGCGCAGGAAGAACTCGAACTGGACGAAGCCCGACATCAGCGTGATGAACACGCCGAAGATCACGAGGATCGGCACCAGCGCCCAGCCCCAAGTGAGGTCTTCGATCAGGCCGAAGAAGGCGGTGATCCATTCCATGACCGATCCCCCACGATGCCGGAGCGCTCCGCGCCCTCGTTCTCGGTCGCCGTGGCGCGATCAAACGGAGCGATCGGCCGCAGATCCATGACGCGACGTTGACCAACTCGCCATGGTTGTCAACCGATCGTAACCGGGAGCTAGAAAAGAACCGACGGCAGCCACGTCGCCAGCGCCGGGAAGGCCGCCACCAGTGCCAAGCCCAAGAGCTGGATGAGGACGAACGGCAGAATGCCGAGATAGATGTCGGTCGTCCGCACTTCCCGCGGCGCCACCCCGCGCAAGTAGAAGAGGGCGAAGCCGAACGGCGGCGTCAGGAAACTCGTCTGGAGGTTGACCGCGATCATCACGCCGAGCCAGATCGGATCGAGCCCCATCATCAACAGGATCGGACCGACGATCGGTACCACGACGAACACGATCTCGATGAAGTCGAGGAAGAAGCCCAAGACGAACATCAAGGCCATCACGACGAACATCGCGCCGAACGTGCCGCCGGGCATGGCCGAGAGGGCGTCATGGACGATGTTCTCGCCGCCGAGGCCGCGGAACACGAGCGAGAAGACGCTGGCGCCGAGCAGGATGACGAACACCATCGACGAGATCTTGGTGGTACTCTGCATCACGTAGCGGAGCACCTTCAAGTCCAGCCGGCGGCGCGAGAGGGCGAGCAGGCTGGCGCCGACCGCGCCCACCGACGCGCTCTCGGTCGGCGTGGCGACGCCGCCGAGGATCGAGCCGAGCACGGCGACGATCAAGAGCGCCGGCGGCAGCATCGACTTCAGCACCTGCGGCAGCAGCGAGCCCGCCGGCGGCGCTGGCGTCGGCGGCGCCACTTCCGGCCGCACGAAGGCGAGCGCCACCTGATAGCCGATGTAGAGGACGACCAACAGCAGGCCGGGCAGCAGCGCGCCGGCGAACAGGTCGACGACCGAGACGGGCTGTGGCGCGAAGTTGCCGAGGGCGAGCTGTGCCTGGGTGTTGGCCCCCTGCATGATGTCGCCGAGGATGACCAGGGCGATCGAAGGGGGGATGACTTGGCCGAGCGTGCCGGCGGCGCAAATGGTGCCGCAGGCAAGCTTGGGATCGTAGCCGGCGCGGAGCATGGTCGGCAGGCTGAGGAGCCCCATGGTGACGACCGTGGCACCGACGATGCCGGTGGAGGCGGCGAGCAGCATGCCGACCAGTGTCACCGAGACGGCGAGCCCGCCGCGGACCCGGCGCATCAGGAGACCCATGGTCTCCAGGAGTTGCTCGGCGATGCCCGAGCGTTCCAGCATCACGCCCATGAAGACGAACAGCGGCACCGCCACCAGCACCTCGTTCACCATCACGCCGAAGAAGCGCGAGGCGAGCCCGCCCAACAGGCGCATGTCGAACACGCCCAGCGCGTTGCCGAGGACGGCAAAGCCCAGGGCCGTGCCGGCGAGGGTGAAGGCGACCGGAAAGCCCAGCATCAGCACGCCACAGACGCTGGCGAACATGAGGAGAGCCAGGATCTCGCCGAGCAGGACGTCGCTCATCCGCCGAGGACACCGTCGCGGCGCTCCGCCTCGACCAGCATCTCGGGATCGCGCAGCAGCACGAGCGTCGACCGTCCGGCTAGCGCCAAGGCCTGCAAACCGACGAGGACGCAGAAGATCGGGATGACGGTCTTCAGCAGGAAAAGGCCGGGCAGCCCACCCGCCTCACGGCTGGCCTCGAGGCGCATCCACGAATTCTGGACGTAGGGCAGCGCTACCACCCACACGGTCAAGACGAGCGGCAGCACGAGGAGGAATGCACCGAGCAAGTCGACCCACGCCTTGTAGCGCACCGACGCACCCCGATAGAAGACATCGACGCGAACGTGACCCTCATGGAGCAGCGTGTAGGCTGCGCCCAGCATGAAGACGATGCCGTGCATCCAAACATAGCTTTCCTGAATCCAGACGCGGCCCCAGGAAAATCCGTAGCGCGTGACCACGACGAAGAAAACGACCAGCACCATGACCAAGGTGAGCCACGAGACGGCCCGGCCGACGTGATCGTTGATGCGATCGACGATGCGCACGAATGCCTTGAGCAGCCGCACGGCTGCGTACTCCCCCGAACGACGCCACCGGCGGCGACCGACTGTCGAGGTCGGTCTAGGCGATCCGCCCCTAGCCCGCAAACCGTTTGCTCTCCCCACGATGCCGCGGCGGTTGCCGGCTGCGGGCGATGCCGGTAGAAGCCGTGCGCTGGCGGGGCGGGCGGGCGCGCACTCGCTCGCGGTGATCACGAGAAGGCAGAGCGATGGCGGAGCGGTTCCGCGGTTGGCAGGTCGTGGAGGGCGAAGGGGGCAGCCGTCCCCAATGGCGCGCCGATCTCACGTTGGACGAGTTGGCGGACGGCGACGTCGTCGTCGACGTTTCCCACGCCAGCGTGAACTACAAGGACGCACTGGCGATGACCGGCAAGGGCCGGATCGTCCGACGGTTTCCCTGCGTGCCGGGGATCGACCTCGCGGGGATCGTGCGCACCAGCGAGGCGAGCGACCTTCGCCCCGGCGACGCGGTGATGCTGACCGGCTTCGGCGTCGGCGAAAGCCACGACGGTGGCTTTGCCGAGCGGGCGCGGCTGAACAGCGCATGGTTGCAGAAGCTGCCCGACCCGTTCGGCCCGGCCGAGGCCATGGCCATCGGCACGGCGGGCCTGACGGCGATGCTGGCTGTCCAGGCGCTGGAACGGGAAGGCGTTGAGCGCGGATCGGAGGTGATCGTGACCGGGGCGGCCGGCGGCGTCGGCTCGATGGCGTCCAGCCTGCTCGCAGCCGCCGGCTTTCGGCCGGTGGCGGTGACCGGACGGCCGGACCAGGAGCCTTATCTGCGCCGGCTCGGCGCGGTCGAGGTGTTGCCGCGGGCGACGTTCGAGGAGGCGGGCAAGGCGCCGCTCGCCAGTGCCCGCTGGCCGGCGGCGATCGACTGCGTCGGCGGCCCCTTTCTCGCCAACCTGCTCAAGGCCATGGCCTACGACGGCACCGTTGCCGCCTGCGGTCTCGCCGGCGGCAGCGACCTTCCGACCACCGTCTTCCCGTTCATCCTGCGCGGCGTGCGCCTGATCGGCATCGACAGCGTGCAGGTGCCCATGTTCAAGCGCGATGCGGCGTGGGGCCGGCTCGGCGTGCTCGTCGATCCTGCCAAGGTGCAGGCCACCATGCAGATGGTGCCGCTCCAGGACGTTCCCGCGGTGGCCGATCGGATCCTGCGCGGCCAGGTGCGCGGCCGTGTCGTCGTCGACGTAAAGGCCTGAATCGATGTCCAAGGTCCTGGTCCTCAATGGACCCAACCTGAACCTGTTGGGTGAGCGCGAGCCCGGCATCTACGGTGCGACCTCGCTCGCCGCGGTCGAGGCGCGCTGCGTCGAACTGGGCCGCGAGTTGGGCCTCGAGGTGCGATGCGTGCAGAGCAACCACGAAGGGGCGCTGATCGACGCCGTCCATGCGGCGCGCGCGGATTACGGCGGCGCGGTGGTCAATGCGGGCGCGTACAGCCACACGTCCCTCGCCCTCGCCGACGCGCTGCGCGCCTTTCCGGGCCGGATCGCCGAGGTCCACGTCACCAACATCCACCGCCGCGAGGCCTTCCGGCATCACTCCCACGTCGCCCTCGTCGCCGACGCCGTGCTCTGCGGCTGCGGCCCGCTCGGCTACGAGCTGGCGCTCCGCTATCTGGCAGCGAATCTGGACCGATGAGCAGCATCAGCATCGACCCCAACCTGATCGAGACGCTCGCCGAGCTGTTGGAGCGCACCGGCCTCAGCGAGATCGAGCTCGCCGAGGGCGACGCCCGCATCCGCGTGGTGCGGCAGCCCGCGCCCTCGACCGTTCACGTCGCGGCACCGACGGCCGTCGCGACCGCCGTCGAGGCGACCGACACGAGCGAGCGGAGCCTCCAAGGTGCGGTGCTCTCGCCGATGGTCGGCACGGTCTACCTGTCGCCGGAGCCGGGGGCATCGCCTTTCGTCACCGTCGGCGCGAGGGTCGAGGAGGGCCAGACCCTCATGATCATCGAGGCGATGAAGGTGATGAACCCGATCCGCGCCCCGCGCAGTGGCACGATCGGCCGCATCATGGTCACCAACGGCGGGCCGGTGGAGTATGGCGAGCCGTTGCTGGTCATCGCCTGAGCCCCGCCGGTGTTCCGCAAGATCCTGATCGCCAATCGCGGCGAGATCGCGCTCCGCATCCTGCGCGCCTGCCGCGAGATGGGCATTCAGGCGGTCGCCGTGCACTCGACGGCCGATGCCGAGGCGATGCACGTCCGCCTGGCCGACGAGAGCGTCTGCATCGGCCCGCCGGCCGCGGCCGAGAGCTATCTCAACAAGGCGTCGATCCTGGCCGCCGCCGAGATCACCGGCGCCGACGCCATCCATCCCGGCTACGGCTTCCTCTCGGAGAACGCCGATTTCGCCGCGATGGTCGAGGATCACGGCTGCACCTTCATCGGCCCCAAGCCCGAGCACATCCGCATCATGGGCGACAAGATCGCTGCCAAGCGGACGGCGGTCGAACTGGGCCTGCCGGCCGTCCCGGGTTCCGCCGAGGCCCTGAACGAGCTCGACGAGGCCGCCCAGCTCGCCCAGCAGGTGGGCTATCCGGTGCTGATCAAGGCCGTGGCCGGCGGCGGCGGTCGCGGCATGACCGTGGTCTGGAGCGAGGCCGACCTCGTCGACGCGCTCAAGATGGCGAAACGCGAAGCACAGGCCGGCTTCGGCGACGACCGTGTCTATCTGGAGAAATACCTCGATCACCCACGGCACATCGAGGTGCAGGTGTTGGGCGACGGCAAGGGCCAAGCGGTGCATCTGGGCGAGCGCGACTGCACCTTGCAGCGCCGCCACCAGAAGGTCCTGGAGGAAGCGCCGGCGCCGACGCTTACGCCCGAGGAACGGGCGGAGCTGGGCGAGCGAGTGGCGGTCGCCATGCGTAAGCTCCACTACCGCGGCGCCGGCACCGTCGAGTTCCTCTACCAGGACGGCACCTTCGCCTTCATCGAGATGAACACGCGGCTGCAGGTCGAGCATCCGGTGACCGAGCTGATCACCGGCGTCGACCTCGTCGTGGAGCAGATCCGCATCGCCGCCGGCGAACCCTTTACCCTCCGCCAGGAGGACGTGACGTTCACCGGCCATGCCATCGAATGCCGCATCACGGCCGAGGATCCGGAGACGATGCTGCCGCAGCCCGGCCGGGTGGAAACCTACCACCCGCCGGGCGGACCGGGTGTTCGGATCGACAGTGCGCTCTACGCGGGCGCGGTCGTTCCCCCCTACTACGACAGCCTGATCGCCAAGCTGATCGTCCACGGCCCGGACCGCGAGAGCTGTCGACGGCGGCTGTTGCGCTGCCTCGACGAATACGTCATCCAGGGGCCCGGAACCACGATCCCGCTCATCCGGGACATCCTGCTGGCGCAAGACGTGCGGACGCATCGCTACGATACCGGCTGGCTGGGCCGCTTCCTCGAGACGCGGCGGCACCGGGGATGAACCATAGCGCGAGCCCATGAGCGAGCTGCGTGCCGACACCCTCCTTTGCGCCTACTCGGTCGGCCTGTTCCCCATGGCCAACGACCGCGACGACGACGAGATCTTCTGGGTCGAGCCCAAGAAGCGCGGCATTCTACCGCTGAACGGCTTCCGCATCCCCAGGCGACTGCAACGTCTGGTGCGTCAGTCGCGCTTCGAGGTGCGCTTCGATCACGACTTCGAGGCGGTCATTCGCGCCTGCGCCGACAGTGTGCCGGAGCGGCCCCGCACCTGGCTCAACGACGACCTGATCGAGGCCTATTGCACCCTCGCCCGTCATGGCCACGCGCACAGCGTGGAAAGCTGGCGCGATGGCCGGCTGGTCGGCGGGCTCTACGGCGTGGCGATCGGCGCGGCCTTCTTCGGCGAGAGCATGTTCACCCGCGAGAGCAACGCCAGCAAGGTCGCCCTAGTGCATCTGGTCGACCGGCTGGTCGAGCGCGGCTTCGTCCTCTTGGACAGCCAGTTCATGACCGACCACCTCCGCCAGTTCGGCGGCATCGAGGTCGACCGCGAGCGCTATCGCCGGATGCTGCGCATGGCGCTGCTCACCAACGCCCGCTTCGCCTGAAGCTCACGCCACCCGCTCCCGGGACACGTCTTCGCCGAGTGTGCGATGCAGCACGCTCTCCATGCCGCGCAACAGCGTCCCCAGACCGGCGGCCTTCGCATCCAGTGGCTGGCGGCGCGCGAAGACCAGAAGCCGCTGCGTCGAGGCGGCCGCCCGCTCGCTACCCGTGTGGTCGCCACCAGGATCCGCAGCGCCGCGTCGTCGCGAAGCGCATCCTCGAGCAGAAATGCCGTCGGTTGGGATCGGCGCACAGGCGTTGTGCAGCGGATTACGGCGCACAGCCCGCTGGGAAAGGGAGCGGGACCGTCGCCGCTCACCGCTGCCGATGGCAACGATGTCGGCCAGCAAATGGAGTTGCCGACGCGCCGCGTCGAGCATGGCGAACTGGCGCAACGCCAGCCGCCGCGCTGGAGCGGCGACTTCGTCCTCAGCAGCGGCAGCCACGAGGCGATTGCCCTGGATGGCGGCGACGCCGGCGAAGGCAAAGGTCGGGAGGAGTGCGATGGGCACGACCGCAGACATGCGCCCGCGAAGACCAAGAACTGGCGGTCCGTGCATGGCTCGAAGGCCATAACGCCAGGGTCGCACAGCCACGCCACACTCGGCCCAAGCCGCGGCGCCGTCTGCCACTTATCGGATTTTGTTCTTGCGCGGCATGCTCGCTATGACGCCTCGGGGCGGCGCCTCGGCGCCAGGCGCTGCTGCGTTGCATCGTCGTCGTCCGCCGCGTCGTCCCGCGGTCGTGGCAGATCGGCGACATTCAGGCATTCCAGCACCCAGACGTCGTAGACCGCGTGGTCGAGCGCGGAGATCGCGGGGCTGGATGCGAACATCCAGCCGGCGAACACCGGCTCCGGCTCGTCGTTGGGCGGATGGTCGACGATGGTGAGGAAGGCTGCACTCTCCGGGCTCGCCGTCGGCGGGGCGACGAAGCAGGCGTCGGGCCGGACCTCGAGCGTGCCGAAGCGCACGGTGTCGCCGACACCGACGTCGAAGGTGGAGGTGCGGGCGGTAACCTTGTCGAGCCCCTGCATCCGCACGAGGTCGCGGGGCAGTTCGGCCGCGGCCATCGCCGCACCGGGCAGGAGCGTGCCCAGAACGAGGCAGGCCGCGAGGCGCATCAGTTCCCGCCGTCGCCCGAGAACATGAAGCGGCCGACCAGCTCCTCCAGGTTGATCGAGGACTGGGTGAACATCAGCTCGTCACCCGAGGCCAGCACCTCGTCGTCGGCACCGGGCTGCAAGGCGATGTAGCGGCCGCCGAGCAGGCTCTCGCTGAAGATCGCGGCCGACGTGTCGGCCGGCAGCTCGACGTCGTTGCGCACGCTGAAAACCACCTCGGCCCGGAACGAGCGCGTGTTCAAGTTGCTGCTCAGGACACGGCCCACGGTGATGCCGCTGATGCGCACGTCGGAGCCGACGTTGATGCCGTCGATCCGGTCGAACTGGGCGCGGAGCGTGTAGCCGCCCGGATCGCGCACGTCGCTCACCGTGTAGGCGTAGGCGACGAAGACGATCGCGACCACGAGCACGACGGCTCCGAGCAGGGTTTCGACGAAGCTGCGCGACATGATCGTCCTTCTGGCAGAGCTGCGGGTGGAGCGGTCTTAGCCTAGGCGGGCTCGAGGTCCAACAGGGCACGCGCGAAGGCTCGCGCCTCGAACGGCCGGAGATCGTCGATGCCCTCGCCGACCCCGACCGCATGCACGGGCAGACGAAAAGCCTCGGCGAGCGCCACGACCACGCCGCCGCGGGCCGAGCCGTCGAGCTTGGTCACCACGAGACCGGTGAGGTCGACGGCCGCCTTGAAGGTCTCGACCTGACGGTGCGCATTCTGGCCGGTGGTCGCATCCAGCACGAGCAGGCTGGCATGCGGCGCCGTCGCATCCTGCTTCTGCATGACGCGGACGACCTTCTTGAGCTCGTCCATCAACGCGCCCTTGTTGTGCAGTCGCCCCGCGGTGTCGACCAACAGCACGTCGAGGCCGTCCGCCCTGGCCTTGGCGATGGCGTCGAAGACCAGGCCCGCCGGGTCGGCACCGGCCTTGCCGGCGAAGACCGGAGCCCCGGTCCGCTCGCCCCAGATCTGGAGCTGCTCGATGGCGGCGGCACGGAAGGTGTCGCCCGCGACGAGACCCACGCGCTTGCCCTCGCCTCGGAACTGCGCTGCGAGCTTGCCGATGGTCGTCGTCTTGCCGGTGCCGTTGACACCTGCGACCAGGATGACGAACGGCTTGGCACCCTCGATCACGAGCGGCTTCGCCACCGGCTCCAGGACCTCGGCAACGTAGCCCGCCAGCGCTTCCTTCACCTCGACGTCGGTGACGTCCTTGCCGAAGCGGCTCTTGGCCAGCCGGCCGCTGAGCTTGGTCGCCGTGGCGACGCCCAGATCGGCGCCGATCAGCGCCTCCTCCAGCTCCTCGAGCGCGTCGTCGTCGAGCTTGCGCTTGGTGAAGATGGCGGTGACGTTCTGCGTCAGCGCCTGCGACGAGCGCTGCAGCCCCCCCTTGAGCTTTTGCCACCACGACGCCATCAGGCGGCCATCCGGCCGTAGAGCAGGCCCGCCGCCTGCCGCTCGGCCCGCACCTTGACGATGGCGCCGTCCGGCCCGCCGCCCTCGAGCACGACGGGCGCGAAATGCGGCGTGTGCCCGCGTCCGCCACGCTCGACCAGAACCGCGTGCTCCAGACCGACCAGCCGGCCGAGCAGCCGGTCGAGCGCCGCCGCCCCCCGCGCCCGCAGTCGTGCGGCGCGCTCCTTGCGCACCGCCTTTACCACCTGCGGCATGCGGGCTGCCGGCGTGCCGGGGCGGGGCGAGTAGGGAAAGACGTGGAGGAAGCTCAGCCCGGCCTCGTCGACGAGGTCCAGCGTCTCCTGGAACAGCGCGTCGGTCTCGGTCGGAAAGCCGGCGATGAGGTCGGCGCCGAACGCGATCTCCGGTCGCTCGGCGCGCAACCGCTCGGTGAGCCGGATCACGTCGGCGCGCAGGTGCCGCCGCTTCATCCGCTTCAGGACGAGGTCGCTGCCGGCCTGCACGCTGAGATGGACGTGCGGCATGACGCGCGGCTCGCGGGCCAAGAGGTCGAAGAGGTCCGCATCGACCTCGGCCGGATCGATGGACGAGACGCGCACCCGCTCGAGGTCGGGGACGAGGCGTAGCAGCCGCTTCAGCATCGAGCCCAGCGTCGGCCGACCCGGCAGGTCCTTGCCGTAGGACGTGAGGTCGACGCCGGTCAGCACGATCTCGCGATAGCCGCCCGCGAGCAGCCGCTCGACCTGCTCGCGAATGGCGCCCAGACCGACCGAGCGGCTGTTGCCGCGGCCGTAGGGGATGATGCAGAAGGTGCAGCGATGGTCGCAGCCCTGCTGCACCTGGACGAAGGCGCGGCTGCGGCCGTCGAAGCCGTCGACCAGGTGCGGGCTGGTGGCCTGCACCGCCATCACGTCCGTCACCTGGATGGCCGGCGTGGTGTCGGCGAACAGGGCCTGCCACGTCGCCGGCTCCAGCTTGGCGTCGTTGCCGACCACGCGGTCGACCTCACCCATGGCGGCGTAGCGGTCGGGGTGGAGCTGCGCGCTGCACCCGGTGACGACGATGCGTGCGGCCGGGCGCTCGCGCTTGGCACGGCGGATCGCCTGACGGGCCTGACGCTCGGCCTCCTCGGTGACGGCACAAGTGTGCACGACCACGACGTCGTCGCCGAGGCCCGCGTCCGCGGCGTGGCGGCGCATCACCTCGCTCTCGAAGGTGTTGAGGCGGCAGCCGAACGTGACGATCTCCGGCGCGGTCACGCGCGCGCCTCCACCTGCGCCGGGTCGACCTGCCCCGCGAACACGAACGCCGTCGATCCCTGCATCAGCACGTGGCCGTCGTGCTCGCGCCACGTGACGAGCAGCGGCCCGCCGTCCAGATGCACGGTCGCCCGCCGCGCACCGAGCCCGCGCCGCACCGCCGCCGCGACCGCAGCACAGGCGCCGGAACCGCACGCCTGGGTCTCGCCGACACCGCGCTCCCACATCCTGAGGCGCAACTCGTCGGGCCGGCGCACGGTGAGAAAGCCGACGTTCACCCGCTCCGGAAACAGGGGATGGCGCTCGACCAGGGGGCCAAGCCCCTGCACGTCGACGGACTCGGCGTCGGCCACGAAGAACGTCGCGTGCGGGTTGCCGACGTTGCAGCAGGCGGGGCCGTTGAGCGGACCGACGTCGAGATCGACGCGCGCGGTATCCGACGGACGGGCGAGCGGCACGTCCTGCCAGTCGGTCCGCACCAACCCCATGTCGACCTCGATCTCGTCGCCCACGGCACGGCAGGCGAGGAGCCCGGCCAGGGTCTCGATCACGACGTCGCCGCCGACGAGCCGGGCGACGCAGCGAGTGGCGTTGCCGCAGGCGCCGACCTCGCTACCGTCGTCGGGCTGAAAGATGCGCATGCGCAGGTCCGCCCGCTCGCTCGCCTCCAGCACCACGACCTGATCGCAGCCGATGCCGCGGTGCCGATCGGCGAGCGCCACCACCTGGGACGGCGTGAGCGCCACGGCCCGCTCGCGCGCATCGAAGATGGCGAAGTCGTTGCCGAGGCCCTGCATCTTGACGAAAGGAAGCTGCATCATGGCGCGCAATGACCACGAAGTCGATCGCATCGCAAGGTGTCAGCCGGCATCGACATAGGGGTTCCTGCCCTGCCGGCGATGCCAGCGGATGGGCACGCCCTGGAAGTCGAACGCCTCGCGAAGACTGCCGGTCAGATAGCGCAGATAGCTCTCCGGCAACTCGTCGAGCTGGTTGCCGAAGAGCGCGAAGGTCGGCGGCCGCCCCTTGGCTTGCGTCACGTAGCGGAGCTTGATGCGCCGGCCCTTGACCAGCGGCGGCGGGTTGGTGTCGACCGCCGTCTGGAGCCAGCGGTTGAGGCCGGCCGTCGGGATGCGCTGGTTCCAGCGCCGGTACTGCTGGACGATGGCGCGCATCAGCCGGTCGAGCCCACGTCCGGTGATCGCCGAGACGGGCACCGCCGGCACGCCCTTCGCCTGCGCCAGCTCCAGGCCGAGCCGTCGTTCCACGTCGCGCAGCAAGAGCTTGGGTTCGTCGACGAGGTCCCACTTGTTCAGGGCGATGACCAGCGCCCGCCCCTCGCGCAGGACGAGGTCGGCGATGGTCTGGTCCTGTCGCTCGAACGGCTGCGTCGCGTCGAGCACGAGCAGCGCCACGCCGCACCGCTTCAGCGCCTCGACCGTGGCCGATGTGCTCACCTTCTCCAGCGAGCGCTTGTCGATGCGTGCGCGGCGGCGGAGCCCGGCCGTGTCGACCAGTTCGAACGCCTCGCCTTCGAAGCTCCAGCTCAGGCTGACGGCGTCGCGCGTCAAGCCCGGCTCCGGCCCGGTGAGCAGGCGCTCGCTGCCGACCAGCCGGTTGACCAGCGACGACTTGCCGGCATTGGGCCGGCCGACGATCGCCAACCGCAAGGGCGCCTTGGACGGCTCGTCGCCCTCGGTGGTTGGGGCCTCGGACTCCTCTTCGTGCGTCACGAACGGACGCAGGGCTTCGGCGAGGTCGTCGAGGCCCTGGGCGTGGGCCGCGGCCATGGGGATGGGCTCGCCGAGCCGCAGCCGCCAAGCCTCGCTCTGGGCGAGCCTGCCACCGTCGCTCTCCGCCTTGTTGGCGACCAGGATCAAGGGCTTGCCGCGGTCGCGGAGCGCATCGGCCAGGGCTTCGTCGAGAGCGGTGACGCCGGCCTTGGCGTCGATGACGAAGACCCCGACGTCGGCCTCGTCGAGAGCGAGTTCGCTGGAACGGCGGAGCCGTCCGGGCAGGCTGTCGTCGGTCGCTTCCTCCATGCCGGCGGTGTCGATGACGCGAAAGGCGAGGTCGAACAACCCACCCTCGCCTTCCAGCCGGTCGCGGGTGACGCCGGGCGTATCGTCGACGATCGCCAGCCGCCGGCCGACCAGCCGGTTGAACAGGGTCGACTTGCCGACGTTCGGTCGGCCGAGGATGGCGACGGTGGAGCGCAAGGGTGCGACCGATCGAAGACGGAGGCGGGGATCAGCGGTAGGCGTGCAGGGTGCCCCGGTCGTCGAGCAGGATCAAGGTGCCTTGCGCGACGGCGGGGGCGAGCGTCACGCCGGAGGCGATGCTGCTGCGGCTCAACTCCGCCCCGGTGGCGGGCGAGAACGCGATCAGCTCGCCTTGGGAACTGATTACCAGGAGACGGCCGCTCGCCAGGATCGGGCCCGTATAGTAGATGCGCCCGCTATCCGGGTCGTCCTCGCGGCGGAAGCGCGGGAGTTGCGTCGCCCAACGGATCCGTCCGCTCGCCATGTCGAGGGCCGTGACTTCCGCCTGGGTGGTGACGACGAACACCGCGTTACCCGCCACCCACGGCGTCTCGGCGGTCATCAACTGCTGGTCCCAAAGACGCTGGCCGCTCGGGATGTCGATCGCCGCGATCTCGCCGCCGTGACCGGCGACGATGGCGCGCCCCTCGGGGTCGATCACCGGGGCCGCCCGGATGTCGGCGATGGCGGAAAGGGCCGCCGTGCGCAAGGGGCGCGTGACGGAATCGAGCCACACGGGGGCACCGTTCTCCAGCATCAGCGCGAACACCTCACCCGACGAATAGGGGGCAATGACGGCACCGCCGGCGGTTGCCGGCGACGCACCGCCCAAGATCGCCGAGATCTCGGCGAAGCCCTGATGCGCCCAGATCACGCCGCCGCCGACGGCGTCGAGGGCCAAGGTCTGGTTGTCGGCGGTGGTGACCAGGACGATGCGCCCGGCGATGGTCGGCGCGGCGCGGATCGGCACGCCGAGTTCGGTCGTCCAGATGACCTCGCCGGTGGCCGCATCGAGACCGGCCACCACGCCGGACGCGTTGGCGACGAACACGCCGCCGCCGGCGGCGGCGATCCCGGCGCCCAGCCGGCGGTCGCTCGAAATGCGGAAGCTGCGACGCCAGACCCGCTGACCGTTCTCCAGGCGGAAGGCGGAGACGTCGGCATTGGCGTCGGCGGCGAAGACCAGCCCGCCGTCGACCACCGGCGGTCCGGTAAGCCGGCTGGTGGTGCTGTTGCCGCGACCGACATTGGCCGACCACGCCCGCCGCGTCGGTCCCTCGAAGGTGACGTGGGAAAGGCTGTGACTGGCGCTGCCGCCGATCTGCGGCCAGTCGGGGTTGCTCTGGGGCGGCGGCAGGGTCAGCGGCGCTCCGGCCAAGGCCGGATCCGCCTCCAGCCCCGTCTCCAGGAGCAGCACCGGCCGACGCTCGCCGGGCAGCGGCGGCTCCTCCGGCGTGCCCCACCAGCCTAAGCCGCAGCCGGCGAGCCCGAGCACGAGGGCGAGGCTAGCCCCTGTACGGTGCCATCGCCTCACCCGGAGACGCTCCCCGCGCCCGGCTCGCCTTCGATGGCGGACAGGAGTTCCCGCACGCGTACCCGCATGTATTGCGGGGTCCCGTCGTCCTCCAGGATGTCGCGCAGGGTGGCCACCGCCTCGCTGCGTTCTCCGGCCCGCAACTGCGCCGCCGCGACGAGTTCGCGGGCGGTGTGGCGCCAGGGGCTGGTCGCCGTGTACGGCCGCAGTTCGGCCAACACCGTGTCGGGTGCCAGGGTATCGGCGCGGGCGGCGATCGCCAGGATGCGGGCGAGGTCGCGGTAGAGATCGGGGGTGTTGCGGTCGTCGGCCACGTCGTCCAGAAGCTGGAGCGCCGTTTCCCGGTCGCCGTTCGCCGCGAGGATCTGCGCCGCGGTCATCCGCGCCACCAAGGCGTAGCCGGTGCGCGCATCGTCACCCACCGCCCTCAGCGCCTCGGCGGCCGTCACCGGCTGGCCGCGGCCTTCCTGCAAGGCGCGATCGAAGGCGAGCGCGTCGCGCTCGCGGCGGGTCTCGTCCAGATAGCCCCAAACGACCCAGCCCGCGGTGCCGGCGACCAGCGCCAAGGCGGCGGCGACGATCAAAATCCCGTAGCGCTTCCAAATGGCGGTCATGCGGTCGCGCCGCAGATCCTCGTCGACCTCGCGGATGAATGCGTCGGAATTGTGAGCCACCTGGACCAGCCTTCGTCGTTGGGTGCGCCGCTTGCATTTGGCGTCGTCGGGTTGGTATGCAACCGGAGCCGCGATGGCAAGCCGTCGCGACGTCGGCGGTCACGCGCGGGGAGTGCCATGAATCGGCTGTTCGTCGCCCTCGATCTCCCCCGCTACGTCAAGGACTCGATGGCGGTCATGCAGCAGGGCCTGCCCGACATGCGGTGGGTCGACCCCGACATGCTGCATCTGACGCTCGTCTTCCTCGGCGAGGTCGACCGGCCGACGTTCATGGAGGCGATGCATGCGCTCGCGGGCGTCGAGGTGCGGCCGTTCGAGGTCGAACTGGCCGGCATCGGCTTTTTCCCGAGCAAGGGGACGCCGCGGCAGATCTGGGCGGGGGTGCGGGCGCAGCCCGAATTGGAGCGCCTGCAACGCCGTGTGCTGCGGGCGCTCGCCGACGTCGACGTCGTGCCGGAGCGGCGCCGCTTCGTCCCCCACGTCACCTTCGGCCGGCTGCGCTTGCCGCCGCCCGAACCGCGGCTCCAGGCCTTCCTCCAGCGGCACGCCCTGTTCCGCCTGGAGCCGTTCCCCGTCTCGGACTTCCATCTCTATTCGAGCTGGCTCGGCGCCGGCGGCGCCCACTACGAGATCGAGGCCAGCTACGAGCTGGTGCCGGGGACGACGATGGACCGTGCCGCCCATCGCTGACGGTCGGATTGCACGCCGCCTGCGACGTTGGTAGGAGAGGCTTCGAGGCGAGGTCGAGACGGGACGAACCCGAAGCTCGCGTCGCCCTGGTGACGTTCGAACGGTTGTCGCTGCTGGACCCTGCACCCACCAACCGGAGCGACACCTCTGCTGTACGACCGGTTGATCCGTCTCCGAACCGAATGGTTCGGCAATGTGCGTTGCGACCTCCTTGCCGGTCTCGTGGTGGCGCTCGCCCTCATCCCCGAGGCCATCGCCTTCTCGCTCATCGTCGGCGTCGACCCCAAGGTGGGGCTCTACGCCTCGTTCTCGATCGCGGTCATCACCGCGATCGCCGGCGGCCGGCCGGGGATGATCTCGGCGGCGACCGCCGCCACCGCCGTGCTCTTCGTCTCGCTGGTGCACGACCATGGGCTCGAGTACCTGTTCGCCGCCACCATCCTCGCGGGGCTCCTCCAACTCGTGGGCGGTTTCCTCCGGGTCGGCCGGGCCATGCGGTTCGTTTCGCGCTCGGTGATGACCGGCTTCGTCAACGCGCTGGCCATCCTCATCTTTCTGGCACAGATACCCGAGCTGGTGGGCGTACCTCCCGCCACCTACGCACTGGTGGCCCTCGGCCTCGCGATCCTCTACCTGCTTCCGAAGATCACGCGGACGATCCCCTCGCCCCTGGTCTGCATGGTGGTGATCGGCGGCATCGTCGCCGTGGCCGGCCTCGACGTGCGCACCGTCGGGGACACGGGGCCATTGCCGACCGCGCTCCCCACGTTCCTCCTGCCGGACGTCCCGCTGACGTTCGCGACGCTGCTGATCATCCTGCCCTACTCGGCAGCCGTCGCTGCGGTCGGCCTGCTGGCATCGCTGATGACGGCGTCGATCGTCGACGAGCTGACGGACACCACCAGCAACCGCACGCGCGAATGCGTCGGGCAGGGCGTCGCCAACACCGTCACCGGCTTCTTCGGTGGTATGGCCGGCTGCGCCATGATCGGCCAGTCGATCATCAACGTGAAGTCCGGCGGGCGCGGCCGGCTCTCCTGCTTCGCCGCCGGCGCGTTCGTCTTGATCTTCATCGTCGTCCTGGCCGACGTCCTGGTGGCGATCCCCATGGCAGCGCTGGTCGCCATCATGATCATGGTCTCGATCGGTACCTTCAGTTGGGCGTCGCTCGCCAAATTGAAGACGCACCCGGCCAGCTCCAGCATCGTCATGGTCGCCACCGTCGTCGTCGTCGTGCTCACCCATAACCTCGCCATCGGCGTGCTCGTCGGCGTGCTCCTGTCGGCGCTCGTCTTCGCGTGGAAGATCGCGCAGATCTTCCGCGTCACCTCGCATCTCTCGGCGGACCGGCGCGAGCGGACCTACGTCGTGGAAGGCCAGGTGTTCTTCGCCTCGGTCGAGGACTTTCTTGCCGCCTTCGATTTCCGCGAGGCGTTGGACAAGGTCATCATCGACGTCACCCGCGCGCACGTCTGGGACGTTTCCAGCGTCGCTGCCTTCGACATGGTCGTGCTCCGATTCCGCCGCGAAGGGGCCGACGTCGTGATCGTCGGCATGAACGCGGCGAGCGAGACCATCGTCGATCGGGTCGGGGTCAGCGACAGGCCCGAGGCCCTCGACCGGCTGATGGGGCCTTGAGGGGGGCCGTGGCGTGACGCACGTGCTGGCACTGATCGACGGCTCCGTCTATTCCGAGAGCGTCTGCGACCTCGCCGCCTGGGCGGCCGGCCGCACGCAGGCGACGGTGGAATTGCTGCACGTGCTCGGCCGGCGCCAAGGATCGAGCGCGCCGGACTACAGCGGCAGCCTACAAGTGGGCGCGCGGCGCAAGCTCCTGGAGGACATCGCCAGCCTCGACGAGCAGCGGGCCAAGCTGGCGCTGCGGCGCGGCCGGCTGATCCTGGAGGAGGCCGCCGCCCGCATGTCGGTGGCGGGCGTGCCGGACGTCGTCACCAATCTCCGCCACGGCGACTTCGCCGAGACGCTGCACGCGTTCGAGAAGAACGCTGACGTGGTGGTCATCGGCAAGCGCGGCGAGGCCGCCGACTTCGCCAAGCTGCATCTGGGCTCGAACCTGGAGCGGGTGGTGCGGGCCAGCTCGAAGCCGATGCTGCTGGCCGCGCGCGCCTTCACCGAGCCCCGGACCTTCATGCTGGCCTACGACGGCGGGCCGAGCGCCGACAAGGCGGTGGCGCACATCGCCCAGGGCAAGCTCCTGTCCGGCATGGAGGGCCACCTCGTGACCGTCGGCGCGCCGACGTCCGGCAGCGATGCCAAGCTGGACGAAGCGGCGAACGATCTGCGCGCCTTCGGCTACGTCGTTCACACCCACCGGGTCCAGGGCGAGCCCGAGAAGGCGATCGCGACGCTGGTCGAGGACTTGGGAGTAGGCGTCCTCGTCATGGGCGCCTACGGCCACAGCCGCATCCGCACCCTGATCATCGGCAGTACGACCACGCAGATGATCCGCGCCTGCCGCATCCCGCTGCTCCTGTTCCGCTGACACCGGCGCGCGAGCGCCCTTCGAGCACGTTGACACTCCAAGGCGTGTCCGCCATCTGCGGCCAAACCCAGGGAGACCAGGTATGTCGCGACCGCCGCGCGAGAAGTACGAGCGCCTGATCCGTGCGGTCGCCGCACTGCCGCCGATCTCGACGGCGGTGGCCCACCCCTGCGAGGCTTCCGCGCTGGAGGGTGCGGTCGACGCCGCGAAGATGGGCATGATCATCCCGATTCTGGTCGGCCCGCGCGACCGGATCGAGGCCGTCGCCGAGGCTGCGGGCCTGGACATATCGCCTTACGAGGTCGTCGACGCTCCGCACAGCCACGCCGCCGCCGAACGGGCGGTGGCCCTGGTGCGCGAGGGACGCGCCGAGATGCTCATGAAGGGCTCGCTGCATACCGACGAGCTGATGGCCGCCGTCGTGGCGCGGGAAACCGGCCTCAGGACCGAGCGGCGGATCAGCCACTGCTTCGTTTTGGACGTGCCGAGCTATTCCAAGCCCCTGATCGTCACCGACGCCGCGATCAACGTGTTCCCGACGCTCGTCGACAAGGTCGACATCACCAAGAACGCCATCGAGCTGGCGCATGCGCTGGGGATCGAGCGGCCGAAGGTGGCGATCATGTCGGCGATGGAGACGGTCAACCCCAAGGTGCCCTCGACGCTCGAGGCTGCGGCCCTGTGCAAGATGGCCGACCGCGGCCAGATCACCGGCGGCGAGTTGGACGGTCCGCTCGCCCTCGACAACGCCATCGATCCCGAGGCCGCGCGCATCAAGGGCATCATCAGCCCGGTCGCCGGCCATGCCGATATCCTGGTGGTGCCGGACCTCGAGGCCGGCAACATGCTGGCGAAGAGCCTCACCTTCATGGCCGACGCCGACAGCGCCGGGCTGGTGCTCGGCGCGCGGGTGCCGATCACCCTCACCAGCCGCGCCGACAGCGTGCAGAGCCGGCTCGCGTCCTGCGCCGTCGCCGTGCTGGTGGCGCATCACCGGCGCAACCATCCCGAGAAGGCCGTCTGAGATGGCGGACGCCATCCTTGTCCTGAATGCCGGCTCCTCCAGCCTGAAGTTCACGACGTTCCGGCTCGCCGCGGGCGGGCGGCTCGCGGTGGAGGTCAGCGGCATTCTCGAGGAACTTTCGGGTGCCGCGAAGTTCCGGGCGAAGGATGCGCGCGGCGACCTCGCCGACGAGCATGGCTGGTCGAAGGACGCAGCTCCCGGCCACGCGGGCGCCCTCGCCTTCCTGTTCGACTGGCTCGCCGGCTTCCGGGCGACGACCCGGATCGTCGCCGTCGGCCACCGCGTCGTCCACGGCGGCACCGAGTTCGCCGCTCCCGTCCGCATCGATGCCGACGTCCTCACCGCCCTCGACCGCTACGTGCCGCTGGCGCCCTTGCATCAGCCGCACAACCTGAAGCCGATCCGCGTCATCGCCGAGCGTATGCCCGACCTGCCGCAGATCGCCTGTTTCGACACGGCCTTCCACCGCACGGCGCCGGCCCTCGCCCAGGCCTTCGCCTTGCCCAAGGCGATCGCCGAGCGGGGCGTGCGTCGCTACGGCTTTCACGGTCTCTCCTACGAGTACGTCGCCTCGGTCCTCGGCGACGACGACCCGCAGGCGGCGGCCGGCCGCACGGTGGTGCTGCACCTCGGCAACGGCGCGAGCGGTTGTGCCATGCAGGGCGGCAACAGCGTCGCCAGCACGATGGGCTTCACCGCGGTCGACGGGTTGATGATGGGGACCCGCACCGGCGCGCTCGATCCGGGCGTCGTGCTCTACCTCATGGACGAGTTGCGGATGGACGCCCGCGCCATCGAGACGCTGCTCTATCGCGAGTCTGGCCTCCTGGGCGTCTCCGGCCTGTCCAGCGACATGCGCGTACTCCTGGCCAGCGACGATCCGAACGCGAAACATGCCGTCGACCTCTTCGTCTACCGCATCGCCCGCGAACTGGGCTCGCTGGCGGCGGCGCTCGAGGGGCTCGATGCGGTGGTCTTCACCGCCGGCATCGGCGAGCACGCGGCACCGGTGCGCGAGGCGGTGCTCCGCCGCAGCGCCTGGCTGGGACTCGATCTCGACGAAGCGGCCAACGCCAAGGGCGGTCCCCGCATCACCACGGCGTCGAGCAAGGTCCGCGCGTGGGTGATCCCCACCAACGAAGAGCTGATGATCGCCCGCCACTGCCGCGACGTCGTCGCCGGTGGTGCTGCCGCCTGACACCCCGGTAGCGCCATGCTCGTCGATCTCCTCAAGGCTTTCGGTCACCTCGGCGACGCGCGGGTCGCCCGCGTCCTGGCCAAGGCGGTAGCGGCTACGCTCGTCCTGCTGGGCGGGCTCGTCGCCCTCGTCGCCGGCCTCACCCATTGGCTGGTCGCCACCGGCATCGGCTGGCTCGACCCGCTGTTGCCCTGGGTTTCCGGCGCGGGCGCGCTGATCGTCGCGGTGCTGCTCACGCCCCTCGCGGCGATGGCCGTGCTCGGCCTGTTCGTCGACGAGGTGGCGGACGCGGTCGAGGCCCGCGCCTACCCCGCCTGGCCGCCGGCGCGGAGCCTCGGGCTCGTCGAGGGGGCGTGGATGGGCCTCCGACTCCTGGCGCTTGCCGCCGTGCTGAACCTGCTGGCCCTGCCCTTCTACCTGCTACTGCCCGCCATAAACCTCGTGCTTTACGTTCTTTTGAACGGCTATCTACTTGGCAGAGAATATTTTTTGACGGTCGCCGTTCGACGCACGCCGCGCCCCGCCGTGCCCCTTCTCTACCGCCAGCATCGGGGCCGGCTGACGCTCGCCGGCATGGCCTTGGCCCTCGTCGCCCTCGTGCCCATCCTGAACCTGACCGTTCCGGTCGTCGGCACCGCCTTCATGGTCCACCGCTATGCCAAGCTCCAGCCAGCCGGGGGATGAGGAATGCCCCGCGCCGCAGATTCAAGCGATCCGGCCGCCCAACTCGTCCTCGATGTGCGCCTCGACGATGGCACGGAAGTCCGCGTCGGCCTTGAAGCCCAGCCGGCGCGCGCGCTCGGCGTCGAAGCGCCGCGCCCAGCCGTCGACGATGCGCTGGATGTGCGCGTCGGGCTCGAACTTCACCCGTGCCGCCACCTTGGGGCCGGCGACCGCCTCGAGCGTTGCCATCATCTCGTCCACGTTGACCGTGATGCCCGGCAGCATGACGGTGCGCTCGACGCCGATCGTGTCGCTCGCGAGGTCGACCATGTCGAGGATCGCTTCGACGACGCGGCGCGGCGAGAGGACGTACATCTCGGTTGCCCGCGTCACCGGGCAGATCGCCTCGTCGCCCGCCAACGGCTCGCGGATGATAGAGCTGGCCCAGGTCGAGGCCGCCTTGTTGGGCTTGCCCGGCCGCACGACGATGGTCGGCAGGCGCAGGGCGCGGCCGTCGACGAAGCCCTTGCGGTGGTAGTCCATGACCAACAGCTCGCCTGCCGCCTTCTGCACGCCATAGGAAGTCTGCGGCGTGAGGTGTGTGGTGTCGGTGATGACCCCTTCGACGACGGCACCGCCATACACCGCGACCGAGCTGGCGAAGACGAGCCGCGGCGGCTCGGGCAGGCGGCGGCAAGCCTCCAGCACGGCGCGGGTGCCGTCGAGATTGACGCGCATGCCGAGGTCGAAGTCGGCCTCTGCGCCGGCGCTGACCACGGCGGCGAGGTGAATGACGACGTCGGTGCGATCGTCGATCAGCCGCGCCAGCACGCCGGGCGCGTCGAGGCCGGCCGTGGTCACCTCGAGGCGCGGATCGGCGGGCAGTCCCTCCGGCGCCACGACATCCAGGATCCGCAGCCGCTGCAATGGCCGCAAATCGCCGTCCACCATGACGCCACCGCGGTCGAGGATGGCGGCCACGAGCTTCTTGCCGATGAAGCCCGCGCCTCCGGTCAAGACCACCTGCATGCCTGCTCTCCCTTCGACGACGATTCGCTGTTCGTGGGCCGGACTTGAAGCACAAGCCGACGGCGACGACCAGACTGCGGCTCGGGCGTGCGCTCAGAGCCCGGCGAGGCGACGCACCGTCGCCACGTCCCAGGCTTCCATCAGATCCAGAAGGTCGGCGCGGTCGCCGAGGCCGCTGCCGTCGAGCTTGAGCAGGAGGCGGCCGCCGAGCATCAGCATCAGCTCGCCGGTGCCGTCTTCCGGCCATTGCAGGATCGCCGGCGCGCGCTGGACCCGGACGCGCTCGGCGTGGGGCTGCATCGACAGCAGCGCCGGGTTCTGGAGCAGCGCGCCGAACGCCTGCAACATCGGGTTGTCGACCATCAACTCGGCGTCGATGCGCTGCCCCGCCGGCCCTTCGTAACTGCGCGAGAGCATCTGCCCGCTCATGCCCGGTAGGCCGGCGACGACGTCGACCTCACTTGCCGTCCAGCCCGCGGGCGGCTCGGGAAAGGTGCCGGCGTAGAGATCGCCCGTCCGCGCACGGATCGATTGGATGGCGAACTCCAGCTCGGTGATGGCATCGGTCAGCTCGCCCTCCAGGTAAAGGTCGCGGGCAACGTCGATCTGTTCCAGCACCTCGTCGCCGAGCGCCGGTGCCGTCGCCAGCGCGAGCCCCAAGCCGACAACACAACCGCACCATCGCATCGGCGTTCTCCCATTCTGCGAGGAACCGCAGTGGAGCATGAGGCCGGGGGGCGCCGCAATCGCTCAGAGGCGACCCTTACGATGCAGGTGGCGTTCGCGATGCATGACGTAGAGGCCGCTCGCCATGACGATCGTCGCGCCGAGGAGGGTGGACGACGCCGGCCACTCGCCGAACAGGAGCGCGCCATAGATGGCGGCCCAGACGAGTTGGCTGTACTGGAACGGCACCACCAGCGAGGCCTGGCTCCGTTGCAGCGCCTGCCACACGCAGAACTGCGCGCAGCCCAGCAGCACGCCGCCGAAGCCGAGCAGCGCCAACGTCGTGGCGTCCAGGGCGGGCGGTGCCGCCGCCACGCTCGGCGCCGTCACCGCGAGCATGGCGATGCTGACGGCGAGGAGCTGCGTGCCGCCACGGGCGCGGGCGCCGATCTTGCGCGTGGCGAGGAACGCACAAGCCGCGGCGAGCGCACAACCGGCGGCGAGCACATGCCCGACCTCCAGGCTGGCCTCCCCTGGCCGCACCATTACGATCACGCCGACAAAACCTACGACGACCGCTGTCGTTCGACGCCAGCCGACCGTCTCGCCGAGCACGGGCACCGAGAGTACGGTCACCCACAAGGGCGTCGTGAAGATCAGCGCATAGACGTCCGCCAGCGGCAGGCGGGCGAAGGCGTTGTAGGCGAGCAGCGCCGACAGGGTGCCGAAGGCCGTCCGCACCGCCACCAGACCGGGCACACTCGGCCAAAAGCCGGCAAAGCCGCCCTCGCGTCGGACCACGAAGAGGATCGGCAGAAGCGAGGCGACCGTCAGCATGAAGGCCACCTGCATCACCGGAACGGTGACGCTGAGCAGCTTGACGATGGAATCGACCGTGGCGAAGGCGCCGAACGCGGCCAGCGCCCAGGGGATGCCACCGGCACCGCTGGTGGGGGCCGCCGGAAGAACGACGCTGGCCATACAGGGTCTCGCGCGAAAGGTACGGCTGTGGTCTACCACGGCGTGTCCCCCGGCGGCTTTGCCACGGCACGCGGGCGGCCATGCAAGACTGCGGTCCGTACCCTCGCGCCGCATCGGCCGAGTGCCTATCTTGTCGGTGCGCAGCGAGCGGATAAGGCCATGCCTCCAGACCATCGCCTCGGGCGTCCGAACGGCCGCCGGCACGGCAGCAACGGCCGATGAGACGGATCGCCCTCGGCCTCGCCGGCCTCGGCCTGATCTGGGCCTTGGGCTGGAGCCTCGCGAACCTGCCCGGCTACGCGACGTTACCGCTGGTCGTCGCCGCCGCCTACCCGCTCTACCGCTTCCTCGCCGACCGCTGGCTGCTCGGCCGCCGTGCGTTGCTCGCCTATGTGGCGGAGCCTCAGAGCCGCTCGCGGCGATGGCTGCACCGTGGCACGTTCTTGAAGGCCGCAGCCTACCTCGCCGCGGCGTGCATGATGGCCGCGCTCGCTCTCGGCACCGGCTTCCTGGAGCCCGGCAAATGGCTGGCGGCCGGCTTCACCGTGATCGTCCTCGGCATCGTGCTCGAGCCGCTCCAGCGCCGTCTGGCCGGTGAGGTGCGCGGCCATCACCTCTCCCTGGTCACGGCCCAATGGCCAGCCCTCTGGCTCGGCACGGCCATCGCCATTGCGGCATTCCTGCTGCTCGACCTCGTCGCCGATCGGCCCGACCTGCGGGGCCAACCCTGGCACGACGTCCTCGAGGCGGCCTATCGCGAAGGCGCCGACGGCACGGTCGATCCGCTGATCGCCGTGTTGCGCGGGCTGGTGCGGGCCCTGGACGCGGGCCTTTCGTTCTGGGCGCAGCACGTGGGACCGCTCTTCGGTGGCGCCGCGGCCTGGGCGTTCTGGGTGGCCTTCCTAACGGTGGTCGGGGCCGGCACGTCGCTGCTGGTGCTGCACCTGCTGGCCTGCATGCACCTCGGCGACCGGTTCGGCGCAGGTGGCGAGGCCGAGCATGGAACGACCTTCCAGGTGACGCTCGGCGTGGTGGTCCTCGCCATCACGCTGCCCTACGGCCTCGGCCACGTGCTCTTGGCGCGCGCGCCGGCGGAGCGCCCGGTGCTGGCCTTCACCGCGCTGGACCCGTGCCGTCTCGCTGCCGATGGCCGCGCCTCGCTCGACGCCCGGCTGGAGGCGACGGCGATCGACGAGACGGCGCGGACGGCGCCTGCGCTCGAGCGGGCCGTTGCTGCTGCCTTCGATGGGCTGGAACCGCACGTCGACAGCTATCTCGACTGGTACTTCTCGACCCGCGGCGAGTACACGCGGCTCGCCCATGCCCTCCTGTTCGATGCGGAGAAACTCCTGCACGACCGCATGACACGGATCGTCCTCGAGGGCGGCGAGGTCGAGGCGCGACTGCACGCCAGTATCGAGCCCGTGGAACGCGCCTCGGCGACGCGGCTCACGGCCGCTGCCGATCGCTATGCGCAGGACCTGCACGCGGCCATCGCGGCGAACCCGTGCCTGCGCTCGGTGCTGCCGGAAATGGGCGGGCTCGCGCTCCAGGGCGAGTTCCGCCATGTCGCCGGGGCCGTGGCGGGCTCGGGCACCGGCTTGGTGGCAGCCGTCGCCGTCGGCGCGCGCCTCGGCCCGTCCCTCGCCGGCCGACTCGGTGGTCGAACGGCGTTCCGCGCCGCTGCCGCCAGCCTCGGGCGCGTTGCCGCCTCGCGCGGCACGGCGGCCGCCACGGGTGCAGGCAGCGGTGCCCTGCTCTGCGCGCCGACCGGCCCGGCCGCCATCGCCTGTGCCGTCGGTGCCGGCATCGCATCGTGGTTCGCCATCGATCAGGCGCTGCTGGCGGGCGAGGAATACCTGCACCGCGAGACCATGCGGGGAGAAATTCTCGAGGCCTTGAACGAGGTGCGCGACGAGCTGACGGACGCCCTTGTCGCGGCGAACGGCGAGCGGATCGCTGCGACCGTGTCGGCCATCGCCGAAGCGGGCGACCGGGTCTACGCGCCCGCGCGCGAGGGCGTCGGGCGCCCACGCTCCTAGGTCCATCTGCTGCGGGAGGAGCGAAATGGTCGGAGTGGCGTGATTCGAACACGCGGCCCCCGCCTCCCGAAGACGGTGCTCTACCAGGCTGAGCTACACTCCGACGTGCCGTGGTTCAGGGCGGCTCGGGTCACCGCCGACGACGCCCGTGTCAGTAGGCGCGTTCGATGCAGAAATCAACCAGCTCGAGCATCGCCGCGCGCTCCTCGGAGGGCGGGAAACGGTCGAGCGCGCGACGCGCCCGCTCGCCGTGGGTCTCCGCCCGCGAGACGGTGGCGGCGATGGCGTCGTGCTTGCGCAACAGGCGCATCGCCTCGGCGAAATCGGCGTCCTGCCGGTCGTCCGTCTCCAGCACGCGCCGCCAGAAGGCGCGCTCGGCCTCGTCGCCGGCGGCGAAGGCCAGCACCACCGGCAGCGTCACCTTGCCGTCGGTGAAGTCGTCGCCCACCGTCTTGCCCAGCGCCTGCTGCTCGGCGCCGTAGTCGAGCGCGTCGTCGACGAGTTGGAAGGCGATGCCGAGCGAGCGGCCGTACTCGGCAAGCGCCGCGCAATCGGCCTCGGGCCGGGCGGCAATCACGCCGCCGATGCGTGCTGCCGCCTCGAACAGCTTGGCCGTCTTCGCCTCGATCATGGCGAAATAGGCGTCCTCCGTCGTCGTGCTGTCGTTGGCCGTCAGGAGTTGCATCACCTCGCCCTCGGAGATGACCGCGGAGGCGTTGGCGAGGATGCGCAGCACGTCGAGGCTGCCGTCCGCCACCATGACCTCGAAGGCCCGGCTGAAGAGGAAGTCGCCGACCAGCACGGGCGCCTTGTTGCCCCACACGGCGTTGGCGGTGGCACGGCCACGCCGCAGATCGCTGGCGTCGACGACGTCGTCGTGCATCAGCGTGGCGGTGTGGATGAACTCGACGCAAGCGGCGAGGTTGACGTGGCGGTCGCCCGCATAGCCGCACATCCGGGCCGAGACGAGCGTCAGGATCGGCCGAATGCGCTTGCCGCCGGCGGCGACGAGATGCCGGGCGAGCTGCGGGATCAGCTCCACCGGGCTCTGCATCTCGGCCACGATGACCGCATTGACGCGGGCCAGCTCGTCCTGGACGAGGGCCTGCAGGCGGTCGAGGCGGGCGCGCGAGACCGCAGGATCCTGGGTCGTCGCCGGTCGTGCGCTCACGCGGTGTGTCCTTTGCTGACGAAAACCGTAGATTTGCTACCATGATCGCCGAACCCGACGCAAACGACCAGCGGCGCTCCTCGCCCGATCGACGGTAAGCAGATGATCGAACTGTTGCGTTCCAACGACCTCGTCTACCTCTCCTGGGCCTCTGCGACACTGGAGGCCGCCGGCATCCCCGTACTCCTGCTCGATCAGCATACCTCGGCGATCGAGGGCAGCATCGGCGCCATCCCCAGACGGCTGATGGTGGCCGACGACGACTACTCCCGTGCGCGATGGGTATTGGAGACGGCGAGCGCGGACCCCGATCTCGGTGACGATTGAGCACTGGACCGAGGATCGGCTGCTCGGCGGTCGCCTGCTCGTCCACCAACCGGCGGACGGCTACCGCATCGCCGTCGACCCGATCCTCCTGGCGGCGGCGGTCGACGCCGCCCCGGGAGCACGGGTGCTCGACCTCGGTGCCGGCGTCGGCGGCGCCAGCCTGTGCCTCGCCTGGCGCCGGCCCGACCTCGGGCTGACCGGCCTGGAGTGCGAGCCCGTCCTCGCCGCTTGCCTTGCGACCAACGCCGAGCGCAACGGCCTCGCCGAGCGCCTTCGCGTGGTCGTCGGCGATACCAGCCGTGCGCCCTTTCCCCCGGCAGCCTTCGATGCGGTCATGACCAATCCACCCTATCTGGCGGCGGGCCGTGCTACGTCACCCATGACGGCGCTCGGCCGCCGCGCCCGCCACGAGGGGGACAACACGCTACGGCAGTGGATCGACGCCGCCTGCGGCCTCGTCCGCCCCGGCGGTCGGGTCGTGGTGGTGCATCGGGCGGACCGGCTGGGCGAGTTGGCGGCGGCATTCGCGCGTTGGGCACACGGTCTCGACGTACTGCCGCTCTGGCCGAAGGCCGGGCGACCCGCACGCCGAGTGCTCGTGGGCGCCTTCGTCGGTGGCAGAAGACCCAGTCGCCTGTTGCCGGGGCTGGTCTTGCACCGGCCGGATGGCCACTTGACGGCCGGGGCCGACCGCATCCTTCGGGATGGGGCGGCGTTGCGGTGGGAGCAGGCATGACGATGACGACCACGGTCACTTCCGGCCTCCGGCGGTGGCTGCAACGCAAACCCTTCGTGGCGGCGGTTCGGCTGGAGGGCGTGATCGCCTCCGGCGGCTTCCGCAGTGGGCTGACGCTGCCGGTGATCGACCGTGCCTTGCAGATGGCCTTTCGCCAGAAGCGGGCGGTGGAGGTGGCGCTGTTCGTGAACAGCCCCGGCGGCGCGCCGGTGCAGGCGGCAATGATCCATGACCGGGTGCGTTGGCTGGCGGCCAAGCACGCGAAGCGCGTGACCGTGTTCGTCGAGGACATCGCCGCCTCGGGCGGCTACTGGATCGCGCTGGCCGGCGACGAGATCGTCGCCTGCCCCAGCTCCATCGTCGGCTCCATCGGCGTCATCACCGCCGGCTTCGGCCTGGACGAGGCGATCGGCCGCATCGGCATCGAACGCAGGCTCCATGCCACGGGCGAACACAAGGGCATGCTCGACCCGTTCAGCCCGGAGAAGGCCGGCGACGTCGCCATCTTGAAAGAGCTGCACAAGGACACCTTCGATCTGTTCGTCGGTCTCGTCCGCGAACGGCGCGGCGATCACCTGTCGACCGAGATCGAGCTGTTCGACGGCCGGGTTTTCTCCGGTCTCCGGGCCAAGGAGGTGGGGCTGATCGATACGGTCGGCGACCCCGGTACGCTGCTGCGGCAACGCTATGGCGAGGACGTCCGCATCCGCCTGTTCGCGCCGCCACGGGTGCCGTGGTGGCGCCGCCTGCGCGGCGAGAGCGAGACGACGGCGCTCGCCACTTGGCTCGAACATCGACTCCTTTGGTCGCGCTTCGGCCTATGACCCCGTGGCTTCGATGGGCGTTGCCGCCTAAGTTCGTTCGCCGCCTTCCCGCCGCCCCGAGGTTTCCATGCTAGGCTTCTCGCTCACCAAGATCCTGGTCACGATCCTGATCGTGGTGGCCGTCTGGCGCATTTTCGGCATGGTCGAGAGCTACCGCCGCTCGGCACGGCAGACCGAGACCAAGGGGCCGCCCAAGGCGCTCGAGTTCCACGCCTGCCCGCGCTGCGGCGACTATGTGGCGAAAGGCAAGGGCTGCTCGCGCTGCGACCCCTCCGCTTGACCCCGCAAGGACCCGCCCATAGTGTCCGCGGCGCCTCGGCCATCAGGACATGGAACCGTTGTCCGCACCCAGTTTTCAAGAGTTGATCCTGCGCCTGCAGCGCTTTTGGGCGGAGCAGGGCTGCGTCGTCCTGCAACCCTACGACGTCGAGGTCGGTGCCGGCACGTTCCACCCGGCGACGACGCTCCGTGCGCTGGGCCCCGAACCCTGGAAGGCCGCGTACGTGCAGCCATCCAGGCGGCCGACCGACGGTCGCTACGGCGAGAACCCCAACCGCCTCCAGCACTACTACCAGTTCCAGGTGCTGCTGAAGCCGGCGCCCACCAACCTCCAGGACCTCTACCTGGAGAGCCTCTACGCGCTCGGTATCGACCCCAGCCTGCACGACCTCCGTTTCGTGGAGGACGACTGGGAGAGCCCGACGCTGGGTGCTTGGGGGCTCGGCTGGGAAGTCTGGTGCGACGGCATGGAGGTCTCGCAGTTCACCTACTTCCAGCAGGTCGGCGGCATCGACTGCCAGCCGGTGTCGGGCGAGTTGACCTACGGCCTCGAGCGGCTCGTGATGTATGTGCAGGGTGTCGAGAACGTCTACGACATCGACTTCAACGGCCAGGGCGCCACCTACGGCGACGTCTTCCTCCAAGCCGAGCGCGAACACTCCGCCTACAACTTCGAGATCGCCGACATCGACCGCCTGCACCGGCATTTCGAGGACGCCGAGACCGAATGCCGCCGCATTCTGGAGCGCCGCTTGGCACTGCCCGCCTACGACCAGTGCTTGAAGGCGAGCCACCTGTTCAACCTGCTGGACGCACGCGGGGCCATCGGCGTGAGCGAGCGGGCCGGCTACATCGCCCGCGTGCGGGCACTCGCCAAAGCCTGCTGCGAGGCGTGGCTCCGGAGCCGCAGCGCGGCCGAGGTCCGCTGATGGCCGAACTCCTTCTGGAACTCGTGTCGGAGGAGATCCCGGCGCGCATGCAAGGGCCGGCGGCGACGGTGCTGCGCGAACGGCTCTTGGCGGCCCTCGGCGGGCGAGGGATCGAAACGACAACGCTCGAAGCCTCCAGTTTTGCCACGCCGCGCCGCGTCGGCCTCGTCGTCGCGGGGCTGCCGGCGCGCGAGCCCGAGCACGAGGTGCGCCGGCGCGGCCCCCGCGTCGATGCGCCGGAGGCGGCACAGTCCGGCTTCCGCCGCTCGCTCGAAGGGCTCGAGGTGCGGCTCGAGCAGGTCACGGAGAAGAAGGGGACGTTCTGGCTCGCCGTGGTCGCCGAAGGCGGAGCCCCCATCGGCGAGGTGGTCCGGACGATCCTGGACGACCTCCTAGCGCACTTTCCTTGGCCCAAGTCGATGCGCTGGGGAACGGGCGAGGCGCGATGGGTCCGGCCATTACAGCGCATCCTCTGCCTCGTCGACGGCACCGTCGTGCCGGTGCGCTTCGCCGGTCTGGAGGCGGGCAACGTTACCGTCGGCCACCGCTTCATGGCCCACGCCGCCTTTGCCGTGCGCGATGCCGGCGAGCACCGAGCGCGGCTCCGCGACGCGCGCGTTCTCGTCGATCCGGCCGAACGGCGCCGGGTGATCGTCGAGGCGGCGGCCGCCCTCGCCGCCGCCGAGGGCCTGCGGCCGGTCGCGGATGCGGGCCTGGTCGAGGAGCTGGTCGGCCTTGCCGAATGGCCGGTGCCACTCCTGGGTCGGATCGACGACGCCTTCATGGGCCTGCCGCCCGAGGTGCTGACCACCTCGATGCGCACCCACCAGAAATACCTGGCGCTGGTCGACGGCGAGGGGCGGTTGGCCCCCCGCTTCGTCGTCGTCGCCAATCTGGAGGCCACGGACGGCGGGGCCGCCATCGTCGCCGGCAACGAGCGCGTCCTGCGCGCCCGCCTCTGGGACGCGCGCTACTTCTGGGACCTCGACCGCCGCCAAGGGCTGAACGGCCGGGAAGCAGCACTCGACCGCATGGTATTCCACGCGCGCCTCGGCTCGATGGCCGAGAAGGCGATACGGCTGGAGCGGCTGGCCGGCTGGCTCGCCGACCGGCTCGCCTTGGGCGATCCCCAACTCGCGACGCGGGCCGGCCGCCTCGCCAAGGCGGACCTCGTCACGGCGATGGTCGGCGAGTTCCCCGAGTTGCAAGGCGTCATGGGCGCCTACTACGCGGTCGACCAGGGCGAGGACGCGGCCGTTGCCGCCGCCATCGGCGGGCACTACGCACCGCAGGGGCCAGGCGACGCCTGCCCCACGGCACCCACCACCGTCGCCGTGGCGCTTGCCGACAAGCTCGATTCGCTGGTGGGATTCTTCGCCGCCGGCGAGCGGGCGACGGGCTCCAAGGATCCGCTGGGTCTGCGCCGCCTGGCCCTCGGCGTGCTGCGGCTCGTGTTCGAGAACGAGTTGCGCCTGCCGTTGCGCGAAGCGTTCGATCTCGCCTACGAGTCATATCTCGAAACCAAACCTTCGGGCGTGGACGCGCGGTTTGCGGGCGTCACTCGGGAGTCCGTCCGCAACGACCTGCTCGGGTTCGTCGCCGACCGGCTGAAGGTCCATCTGCGCGACGAGGGCCTGGGTGCGGACCTCATCGCCGCCGTCTTCGCCGCCGGTGACGACGACGACGTGGTACGGCTGCGGGCCAGGGCGCGCGCATTGGCCGCGTTCCTTGCCACCAGCGATGGCGCCAACCTGCTTGCGGCCTATCGACGCGCCGCCAATATCGTGCGCATCGAGGCGAGGAAGGACGGGGCACCGGTCGCCGGCGCCGTCGATGCGGCCCGGTTGGTGGATGCGGCGGAAATCGCCCTCGCCGAGCGGCTGGACGCGGCGGCGACGGCAGTGGACACGGCACTCGGCGACGAGCGCTACGAGGAGGCGATGGCTGCACTCGCCAGCCTGCGGTCTCCGGTCGACCGCTTCTTCGACGAGGTGCTCGTCAACGCCGAGGACGGCGATCTCCGCGCGAACCGGCTGCACCTGTTGGCGCGGCTCGGCGGGCTGTTGGACGGCGTGGCGGTGCTGGAGCGCTTGGACGAGCCGCGTTCCGCGGCCTGAGGAGGAACGGCGAATGGCGCAGTGGGTCTATCGGTTCGGTGACGGCACCGCCGAAGGCAAGGCGAGCATGCGCACGCTCCTCGGCGGCAAGGGTGCCAACCTTGCCGAGATGGCGAGCCTGGGCCTGCCGGTGCCGCCGGGCTTCACCATCACGACCGAGGTGTGCACCTATTACTACGCCAACGACAAGACCTACCCGCCGGACCTGAAGGCGCAGGTGGAAGCGGCGCTCGGCGCGGTCGCAAGCTCGCTCGGCTCGCGCTTCGGCGATCCGGCCAACCCCCTCTTGGTCTCGGTCCGCTCCGGCGCGCCCCTGTCGATGCCGGGGATGATGGACACCGTCTTGAACCTCGGCCTCAACGACCGGACGGTCGAGGGCTTGGCCGACCGTGCCGACGACGCGCGCTTCGCCTACGACAGCTACCGCCGCTTCCTCCAGATGTACGGCGACGTGGTGCTCGGTGTCGACCACCACCTGTTCGAGGACGCGCTGGAGGCGGCGAAGGGCAAGATCGGCTTCCTGGATGATGCGGAACTCGGCGTCGACGCGCTGCGCACACTGGTCGGAACCTACAAGTCGATCGTCGAGACCCACACCGGCAAGCCCTTTCCCGAAGACCCGATGGAGCAGCTCTGGGGCGCGATCGGGGCGGTGTTCGGCTCGTGGATGACGCCGCGAGCGGTGACCTACCGCCGCCTGCACGACATCCCCTCGGCGATGGGCACCGCCGTCAACGTGCAGGCGATGGTGTTCGGCAACATGGGCATGACCTCGGCGACGGGCGTCACCTTCACGCGCAATCCCTCGACCGGCGAGCGCGCCTATTACGGCGAGTACCTGGTCAACGCTCAGGGCGAGGACGTGGTGGCCGGCATCCGCACGCCGCAACCCCTGACCAAATCGATGGCCGCCGCCGGCAACATGGAAGGCAAGGCGCTCGAGGAAGTGATGCCCGAGGCCTTCGCCGAGTTGGTCGGCGTGTTCGACCGGCTGGAGCGCCACTACAAGGACATGCAGGACATCGAGTTCACGGTTGAGCGCAAGAAGCTCTTCATCCTGCAGACCCGCAGCGGCAAGCGGACGGCACCGGCGGCCCTCAAGATCGCCGTCTCCATGGTGGAGGAAGGGCTGTTGACGCCCGAGGAGGCCATCGCCCGCGTGCAGCCGTCGTCGCTCGACCAGCTCCTGCATCCGCGCCTCGACCCGAAGGCGCCGCGCGAGGTGGTGACCCGCGGCCTGCCCGCCTCGCCGGGTGCGGTCTCCGGCAAGGTCGTGTTCGATGCCGACACCGCCGAGCGCCGCGCCGCCGCGGGCGAGGCCGTCATCCTGGTGCGGACCGAGACCTCGCCCGACGACATCCACGGCATGCACGCCGCCAAGGGCATCCTGACCTCCAGGGGCGGCATGACCAGCCACGCCGCGGTGGTGGCACGTGGCATGGGCAAGCCCTGCGTCTGCGGTGCCGGCGATCTCGAGGTGCGGGTGCGGGAAAAGCTCTGCCGCGTCGGCTCCACCGAGATCGCCGAGAACGACGTCCTCACCATCGACGGTGGTGACGGCACGGTGATGCTCGGCCTCGTGCCGACCATCGATCCGGAGATGAGCGGCGACTTCGCCAAGCTCATGAAGTGGGCCGACTCGTTCCGGCGCCTGCGCGTGCGCACCAACGCCGAGACGCCCGTGGACGTGCGCACAGCACTCCGCTTCGGCGCCGAGGGCATCGGTCTTTGCCGCACCGAACACATGTTCTTCGAGGAGAGCCGCATCCTCGCCATGCGGGAGATGATCCTCGCGTCCGACGCCGAGGGGCGGCGCGCGGCGCTCGCCAAGATCCAGCCGATGCAACAGGGCGATTTCGTCGAGCTGTTCGAGATCATGCGCGGCCTGCCCGTCACCATCCGTCTGCTGGACCCGCCCCTGCACGAGTTCCTGCCGCACGACGACGAGGAGTTGCAGCGGGTTGCGGATGCTACGGGCGCGCCGTTGGCGCGCGTGCGCCGCCGTGCCAGCGAGTTGCGCGAGGCCAATCCGATGCTGGGTCTGAGGGGCAGCCGGGTCGCCATTCTGTTTCCCGAGGTCTACGAGATGCAGGCCCGCGCCATTTTCCAGGCGGCGCACGAGGTGCAGGAGCGGACCGGCGACACGGTGGTGCCCGAGGTAATGGTGCCCTTGATCTCCAGCGCCCGCGAGTTCGAGCTGTTGAAGAAGCGCATCGACACCGTGGCCACGGCCGTCGCCAAGGAGCGGGGCAAGGCCCTGGACTACTCGGTCGGCACCATGATCGAGGTGCCGCGTGCGGCGCTGCGGGCCGAGGCCATCGCCAAGCACGCCGCCTTCTTCAGCTTCGGTACCAACGACCTGACGCAGATGACGCTCGGGCTCTCGCGCGACGACAGCGGCCGCTTCATGGACGCCTATCTGCGCGAAGAGATCTTCGCCGCCGATCCCTTCCAGTCGCTCGACGTCACGGGTGTCGGCCGATTGATCGAGATCGCCCGCGACGGCGGCAGGGCGGCACGGCCGGACCTCAAGATCGGCATCTGCGGCGAGCACGGCGGCGATCCCGCCTCCATCATGTTCTGCGAGAAGGCCGGCCTCGACTACGTCTCCTGCTCGCCCTACCGGGTGCCCATCGCCCGTCTCGCCGCCGCCCAGGCCGCCTTGCGGGAGGCGGGCGACAGGGACGCATGAGCGCGCTGGCGGCGCTGCGCGGCGGCGGTAAGGCGGCGCTTGCCCGCGCCCTCGCCCGCATCGAGGCGACGGGCGACGACGGCGCCGTGCTCGACCTGCTGGACGAGGCCTTCGCCGATGCAAGGGCGCACGTCGTCGGCATCACCGGGCCGCCCGGTGTGGGCAAATCGACGCTCGTCTCGGCGCTCATCAGGTGCTTTCGCGGGCGCGGGCTGACCGTGGGCGTGGTCGCGGTGGACCCGTCGTCGAAGCGGCGCGGCGGCGCCCTGCTCGGCGACCGGACCCGCTTCGACCTCGACCCGGACGACCGTAACGTCTTCGTCCGCTCGATGGCGGCGCGCGACGAACTCGGCGGGCTCGCCGCGCTCACGATGCCGACGGTGGTCCTGATGCGTGCCCTGTTCGACCGGGTGATCGTCGAGACCGTGGGCGTGGGGCAGTCCGAGACCGCCATCGGCGACGTAGCCGACACCGTGGTCTTCGCCGTGCAGCCGGCCTCGGGCGACAGCCTCCAGTTCATGAAGGCTGGTATCGTCGAGATCCCCAACGTTGCCGTCGTCACCAAGGGCGACCTCGGCGCTCACGCCGAGCGCGCTGCCCGTGAGTTGAAGGCCGCGCTCGATCTCGTGGCCGAAGGCGACGACGTGCCGATCCACATCGTGAGGGCGGCAGAAGGCACGGGGATCGATGCGCTGGTCGCGGCGATCGAGACGCACGCGGCGAGGCTCGGCGGACCGCGTGCGCTTGCCGAGCGCCGCGCCGAGCAGGCCGGTCTCTGGCTTCAGCGGCGCCTGCACGACGCGTTCGGCCGACGCGGCCTCGCCCGGGCGCGACACGAGATCGGCCTCGAGCCGGCGCCGCGGCGGCCTTTCTCGACCTACGCGGAGGTTTCCTCGGCCTTGGAGGCGAAGGAGAGGTCGACCCAGTCGGGCACCCAGGGCTCGACCACCGCATCACCTGCCTGAAGCCGGCGGCCGGCCTCCTGCGTCCGCTGCCAGCGGTCGAGACGAAGGAGCGCGAGGCCCCGCTCCCCCAGGACCGAGCGCAACGCGCCGACCTCGACATCGCCGTCGACGACGGGGGTACCGGGGGTCGCCGTACCCGCCAGCCGCACCGGCAACAGGCGCTTGCGCACGGTCGCACGGTAGCGCATGCGCGCCGTCAGTTCCTGGCCGACGAAGCACCCCTTGTCGAATGCCACTCCATTCAGCTCGACGAAGCCACTCTCCAACAGCAACGCCTTGTCCGGCTCCAGGTCGCGGCTGCCGTCCGGAATGCCGAGGCCGAGCCGATGCGCGTCGTACGCCTCGGCGGTCGTCGCCTCGCCCGCCTCCGCCAACACCGGAGCCACCGCTTCCAGCGCACCGATCACGCGCCAGCCGAGGGCGGGCAGGCGCGGATCGGCGATCAAGGCCACGTCGGGCGATGCCTCGGGCATGACGAGGTCGCCGCCGAATACGGCGTGAACCGGCAAGTCCTCGCGCACGGCGAACTCGGCCTTGGCGCGCAATCGGTAGAGCAACAAGCGCCGTACGAGATCGGGCGCACGCGCCGCCTCGGCGTCCAGCCACAGACGGTCACCCCGATCCAGCATGACGAAGTCGAACAGGTACTTGCCCTGCGGCGTCAGCAGGGCGGCGTAGAGCGGCCGCTCCGGCGTGAGGTCGTCGAGGTCGTTGCTGACGAGCCCCTGAAGCAGCTTGCGCACCTCCGGCCCGCTCGCCTCCACCACCGCCCGATCGTCGAGCCTCGCCCAGGCTGCCATTGCCGTCCTCCATCATGCCCCCCGCAGATAAGGGCAACGATGCTCGGGGCCAAGTCTCAGCCGAGACCGACCAGCGACGGCAGCGCGCCGAGGTCCGGGATCGTTCGTCGGGGACCGCCCGGTAGACGTTCCGCCGGCTGGTCCGTCCGGTTCACCCACACCGCAGGAAAACCGAAGGCGGCGGCGCCGTGCACGTCCCAGCCGTTCGACGACAGAAAGCAGATGCGCTCGGCTGCCAGCCCCAGCCGGTCCACCGCCAGTCGGTAGACCACGGGCGTCGGCTTGAACGTGCCGACCGACTCGACGCTCAGCACGGCATCGAAGGCTCCTTCCAGGCCGGCATGGGCGACCGCCGCGTCGAGCATCGCCGGCGTGCCGTTGGAGAGAATGGCGAGCCGCCGCCCGTGGCGACGGAGCATCGCCAGCGTGGCCGGCACCTCCGGATAGGCGTCGAGTGTCAGATAGGCCTCGACGAGCCGGGCGCGCAACGGCGGATCGGTCACGCCGTGGTGCTCCATGGCGTGGTCGAGCGCGTCGCCCGTGATCGTCCAGAAATCCCGATGGACGCCCATGAGCGAGCGCAGCCAGGAGTATTCGAGTTGCTTGCGCCGCCACAGCTCCGAAAGGGCGGGCTGGAGCTGGCCGAGCGCCGCACCCTCCCGCGCCACGGCACTGTGCACGTCGAACAGCGTCCCGTACGCATCGAACACGCACGCCTCGGTCGCCACCAGAACGTCGTCGGCCTCGTCCATGCGTCCTCCTCCAAAGCTGCCCGCCGCGGGAGCCGAGCCTTGCGCCGTCGACTGTTGCCTCGCTTCCCTGCCACCGCCAAGCTGTCGGAGCAACGACGATGCGGGAGGCGCACATGGACGTGAACCGGGTGGCGGTGATCGGGCTCGGCTCGATGGGGCTCGGCATGGCGCGCGCGGCGCATGCGGCCGGGCTCGACGTGGTCGGCGCCGACATCGCCGCGGAGCGTCGAGACGCCCTCGTGGCCGCCGGCGGCAAGGCGGCGCAGACGGCCGCCGAGGCTGCGCATGGCGCCGGCATCGTCGTCGTCGTGGTGATCAACGCGGCACAGCTCGAAGCGGTGCTGTTCGACGGCGGCGTGGTCGAGGCCATGGCCGAGGGCGGCGTCGTCGTCGCCTCGCCGACCATCGCTCCCGACGTGGCCCGGGCCGTCGCCGCCAAGGTCGAGGCGGTGGGCCGACTCTACCTGGATGCTCCCATCAGCGGCGGACCGATCAAGGCGGGCACGGGCGAACTGACCGTCATGGCCGCCGGCAGCGACGCCGCCTTCGCCCGCGCCGAGCCGGCCCTGACGGCAATGGCTGCCACCGTGCATCGCATGGGCGACGCACCGGGCGCCGGCTCGGCGATGAAGCTCGTCAACCAGTTGCTGGCCGGCGTCCACATCGCCGCGAGTTGCGAGGCGATGGCCCTGGCGCTGCGGCTCGGCCTCGATGCGAACCAAGTCTACGAGGTCATCAACAGCGCCGCCGGTGCGTCGTGGATGTGGACCAACCGCGTGCCGCACATCCTGGAAGGCGACTATCGGCCGGCCAGTGCCGTCGAGATCTTCACCAAGGACTTGGGCCTCGTCACCGACACGGGGCGCGGCTCGGCCCTCCCCACCCCACTCGCGGCCCAAGCGTTGCAGCTCTTCGTCATGACGGCGGCGATGGGCATGGGCCGCGACGACGATTCCTCCGTGGTCCGCCTCTACGCGCGGCTCGCCGGCCTCGACCTTCCCGGCGGCGGAGCCGGGCGATGACGGGGCTGGTGATCGGCGCCGTCGCCGACGACTTCACCGGGGCCACCGACCTCGCCGGCATGTTCGCCCGCGCCGGCATGCGTACCGCCCAGGCCATCGGCACGGTCGGCCTCGACCACGTCGACACGGACGCACTCGATGCCGTCGTGGTGGCGCTCAAGACCCGCTCCATCGATCCCGCCGAGGCCGTCCGGCAGAGCGTTGCCGCGGCCGACGCGCTGCGTTCAAAGGGTGTTGCACAGCTCTACTTCAAGTACTGCTCGACCTTCGATTCCACCGCGAAAGGCAATATCGGCCCGGTCGCCGACGCGCTCGCCGATCTGGTCGGCGCCGAGGCCGTGCCCTTCTGCCCCGCCTTTCCGGAGAACGGCCGCAGCGTGCATCGCGGCCACCTCTTCGTCGGCGACGCGCTTTTGAACGAGAGCGGGATGGAGAACCATCCGCTGACGCCGATGACCGACGCCAACCTCGTGCGCTGGCTGCAGCAGCAGACCGCGGCCAAGGTCGGGCTGCTACGCGCCGGCGCGCTGCGCCAGGGTGCCGACGCGGCGAAGCGTGCGGTCGCCTCGGCCGGGGCACGCTATCTCATTACCGACGCCGTCACGTTCGAGGACATCGTCGTCACCGCCGAGGTCTTTCGCGACGCTCCGCTCGTCACCGGCGGCTCGGCCCTGGGCCTCGCGCTCGGCCAGCTCTGGCAGGCGGGACGGCCGCCGGTGGATGCGACCGAGCTGTCGCCGCAAACCGGGCGTGCCGCCATCCTCGCCGGCAGTTGCTCGACGCGGACGCTGGCGCAGATCGAGGCCTTCGCCGGCCCCCGCTTCCGCGTCGAGGCCGCAGCCGCCGTCGAGGACGGGGCGGGCGTGCTGGCGCAGGCACTGGCCTGGAGCGACGCTCAGGGCGATGGCCCCTTCCTGGTCCACGCCTCGGCCGAACCCGCCGAGGTCAAGGCCGCGCAGGCGAGGTTCGGCGTGGAGCGGACCGGCGCGGCCGTGGAAGCCCTGATGGCGGCGTTGGGCAAGGCGCTGGTGGCACGCGGCGTGAGCCGGTTGATCGTCGCCGGCGGCGAGACCTCGGGCGCCGTCACCCAGGCGCTGGACGTGCCGGCCCTGCGCATCGGCGTGGAGATCGCACCCGGCGTGCCCTGGACCCAGGTGCTGGGCGGGCCGGCCGACGGCCTCTGCCTCGCGCTCAAGTCCGGCAACTTCGGCGGCGTCGACATGTTCGACAGCGCTTGGAGGCTGCTGGAGCGCTAGACGGATCGGGGGGGCGGGGCCAAAAGCCCCCGTCTCTCCTTTATATATCAATATTTTAGTCGTCGACTTTGACCGTATAGTTCAGCGTCATCCGGCCGCCGTCGACGGTGATCACCTCGCCGGTCACGTAGGAGGCGTCGTCGCTCGCGAGGAACAGCGCCACCTTCGCGACCTCGTCGGGGTCGCCGCAGCGGCCCATCGGCGTGCGCGAGAGGACGGTGCGGCGGGCGGCGTCGTCGCCCATCACCACCTTCAGCATCTCGGTCAGGATCGAGCCTGGGGCGATGGCGTTGACGCGCACGCCCTTGTCGGCGAGGGCGAGCGCCATGACGCGGGTCAACTGGTTCAGGCCGCCCTTGGAGACGTTGTAGGGCGCCTGATTGGGGATGGTCAGCGTGCCGTTGACCGAGCTCATGTTGACGATCGAGCCGCTCTTGCGCGCGACCATCGCCCGTGCCGCCGCCTGGCCGACGAGGAAGGCGCCCTTCAGGTTGACCCGAAGGACGGCGTCGAAATCGGCTTCGGCAAGGTCGAGGAAGTCGGCGCTCTTGATGATGGCCGCGTTGTTGACCAGCACGTCGAGGCGGCCGGCCCACTCCAGCGTGGCGTCGACCAGCGTCTGGGCGGCGAGCGCATCGCCGACGTCGCAGGCGACGAACTTGGCCGAACCGCCGGTCTCGACGATGGCGGCGGCGGCGGCCTCGCCGGCCTCGGTGTCGACGTCGGCGATCACCACGTGCGCGCCCTCGCGGGCGAAGCGCTGCGCGCAGGCGAGCCCGATGCCCCGCGCCGCGCCGGTGACGATCGCTGCCCTACCCTCCAGCCGCATTCGTTCGCTCCGTTCGTCGACATCGTCGGCGAGAGCTTAGAGCAGGGGCGGCAGGGCTGGAACCCGGTCGCGCTCATGTTCCTTCAACCCCTTCTAACGGAACGAGAAAATGGCGATCAGGGTTCGTTCGGCACTGCCGGGACCGTCTCGGCGTGGCGGCGGTAGCGGTAGAGTTCGAGCATGCGGTAGGCGTTGAAGAGGTCGCCTTGGGCGGTGGCGCGGTAGCGGTTGACGGCGGTGAAGCCGGCCTGGACGCGCTTTTGGTTGGCGAGCAGGCCGCCGGGGGTGGCCGCCGCGCCGGCGCCGGCGAAGGCGGCGTCGAAGGCCTGGCTTTCGAGGTGGTCGGCCTTTTCCAGGCGGTGGAAGGCCGCCGCCATGCGGTGGACCAGGGCGGCCTCGAAGTCGTCTTCGGGGGCGAAGGTGTCGACCAGCAACGCGGCGCGGCGGGCGCGGTCGGCGACGTCCGCCTCGTCGCGCGGCGACTGGGCGCGCAGCCCGTGGGTCAGGGCGTTCATGGCCGAGCGCCGCTTGCCCTCGACGGTGCGGGGGCCGGTGGAGGCTTGCGCATTGGCGCGGTTGCGGGTGCGGATGGACAGTTCCTTCGCGGTCGGCCGACGCGGCGCCATGACGTTCTCCTGCTGCGACGCCCGCAGCCTACGTCGTATAGGATAAATTGCCTAGCTCGACGTCGGTCGGATGCCGACCAGGGTCGGGCGCTGCGCCCGTTCGGGGATGACGCCAGTGGACGGACCTCGGACATGAGCCCTCGTCTGCCTATACCCGTAAGGTGCGGATAGCCGACGCGGCACCGACGACGGCTTCGTCTCGAGGCTGCACCTACCCGACATGTCATCGCTTGCTACCGAACAGGCCGGTATCGCGCCCGCACTTGTGGTGCGTCTCGCCATGAGCGGCCATGGCAAGGTCCTGGCCTATTGGGCTGACGGCGTCGGTTATCGGTGCACTGACCGGCATTCGAAGTCCAACTTGGCGTCGCTCTGGTCGCGGGCTCGGCCGCGAGCGAGACGCGGTTCCCTGGCTCCGGGAGGTCCTCGTTCATCACGAGCACGGCCATCGACCGGCCGAACCCGGCCCGCACGCGCGCCGCGGCCATCCCCAGCCGGCCGAGCGCGTGCGGCGGCATCGGCCGCGCGGGCTTGGGCGGGGAGGCCGGATCGCCGGCCAGCCCGGCGACGCCGAGCGCCCGGTCGGCCCGGTCGTGCCACGGCCCGAACGCGGCGTCGTCGAACGGCCAGTCGTCGCCCACGCCATCCGGCGCGCGGGGGCGGAGATCCGACGGGTGCAGCCGCGGGAAGTGCGCCGCCCAGGCGACGGTCGAGCCGCCGACCGCGTTCCACATCGGCGGCTCGAAATCGGAGCCCGCACTGTCGATCGGATGGTCGGTGGTCGCCGGGTTGCCCCCCGCTCGCAGGCGGACGTTCGGCGCGGGCGCCCAGCGGCCCAGCACGGCCCGCGCTCCAGGCAGAGGATGGCAAGGTTGGGCAGCGCCCCTCCCAGGTCACCGGCATCCACCCGGCATAGTGGACGCCCTGCGCCCGCCAGGAAACGGCGATGCGCGGCGGGCTCAGACGATGGTGAAGCCGCCGTCGACCAGCAGCGTATGGCCGGTGACCATCGCCGCCGCCGGGCTTGCCAGGTAGACGACCGCCGCCGCCACCTCCTCCGGTTCGGCCGGGCGGCCGAGCGGCACCCGCTCCAGGTTCTTGCGGAACTGCGGGTTCTGCATCGACTTGGTCAGCATGTCGGAGCGGGTGAAGGTGGGCGATACCCCGTTGACGGTGATGCCGTGCTCCGCCCACTCCGCCGCCCAGGTGCGGGTCAGCTGGTTCAAGGCCCCCTTGCTGCCGGCATAGACCGCGCGGAGCGGTGCGCCGACGTGGCCCGACTGCGAGCTGATGTTGATCACCCGCCCCCGAATGCCGCGCGCGATCATCGCCCGCGCCACCGCGGTTGCGGTGAAGAAGGCGCCCTTGAAGTTGACGTCGGCGATCTGGTCGAAGTCGTCCTCGGTGACCTCGACCGACGGCTTCACGATGATGAAGCCGGCGTTGTTGACCAGCACGTCGAGGCGGCCGAAGGCCTCGGTGGCGCTGGCGACGAACGCCTCGATGCTGGCCAGGTCGGTGACGTCGAGCGGCCAGGCCTCGGCGCGCCGGCCGAGCGCCCGGCAGGCTTCGGCCGTCTCGCGGCTGCCCTCGACGTTGCGCGCCCCGAGCGCCAGATCGGCGCCGGCCTCGGCGCAGGCCCCGGCGATGATGCGGCCGATGCCCTTGCTGGCCCCGGTCACCATCACGACCTTGCCGGTAAGATCGAAGCTGATCGACACGTCTTCCTCCCGTGTGCGGTGTTGCTCAGGGCCGCTCGCGTGGCGCCGCGGCTGGCGGCGGTTCGACCGGCGGAACGGCCACCTCGGTTTCGCTCACCCGCGCGCCGAGATCGCGCCGGCGGCGGCCGGCGGGCAGCAGCGCCAGCAGCAGCAAGAGGGCGGCCAGGGCCAGGAGCGAGGCGGCGATCGGCCGCTCGACGAAGATGGCGTAGTTGCCGTTCGACATGATCAAGGACTGGCGCAGCGACAGCTCCAGGATGGGTGCCAACACCAGCCCCAGGGCGACCGGGGCGATGTCGAAGCCGAACTTGCGCAGGCCGTAGCCGAGCACGCCCGCGATCAGCATGATCCAGACGTCCACCACGCTGCCGTTCACCTGGTAGACCCCGACGATGCAGAACATGACGATGGTCGGGTAGAGCAAGGGATAGGGGACCCGCAGCAGCGCCACGAACAGCCCGATCAGCGGCAGGTTGAGGATCAACAGCATCAGGTTGCCGACGTACATCGAGGCGACGAAGCCCCAGAACACCTCGGGGTAGTTGACCATCAGCTGCGGGCCGGCGGCGACGCCGTGGATCATGATGGCGGCGATCAGCACCGCGGTGACCGGGCCGGTCGGGATGCCCAGCGCCAGCATCGGCACGAAGGCGCCCGAGGTGGCCGCGTTGTTGGCGGCCTCGGGTCCGGAGACGCCCTCGACCGCGCCCTGGCCGAACTCCTCCGGGCGCCTGGAGAGCTTCCGCTCGAGGGCGTAGGAGGCGAAGCTCGCGATGATGTGGCCGGAACCGGGGATCAGCCCGATCAGGAAGCCCAGCACCGTGCCGCGTGCGATCGGCCCGCGCGAGCGGCGCCACTCTTCGCCCGACGGCAACAGCTCGCGCAGGCGCGGGTTCTGCACCTTGGGCCGCGCCGCCAGCCCGGCGCTGGCCAGGATCTCGCCCAGCCCGAACAGGCCGATCGCCAGCGGCACGATGCTGATGCCGTCGCCCAGTTCGACCAGGCCGAAGCTGTAGCGGAAGTGCCCGGTCATCGGGTCGATGCCGATCATCCCGACCAGCAGGCCGAGGAGCGCCATCGCCAGCACCCGCACCATCGAGCCCGAACTCATGAACGCCAGCACCAACAGGCCGAGCACCAGGAGTGCGGTGTATTCGGGCGGACCGAAGCGCAGCGCGAAGGCGGCGAGCGGCGGGGCGATCGCGGTCAGCACGACGACGCTCACGGTGCCGGCGACGAACGAGGCGATGGTGGTGAGGAACAGCGCCGGGCCGGCCCGGCCGCGGCGGGTCATCTCGTAGCCGTCGATGCAGGTCACCACCGAGGCGGCGGCACCGGGGATGCGCATCAGGATCGAGGTGGTCGAGCTGCCGTACATCGAGCCGTAGTAGATGCCGGCGAGCATGACGATGGCGCGGGTCGCGTCGAGCCCGAAGGTGACCGGGAGGACGAGCGCGATGCCGGCCAGGGGACCGATGCCCGGCAGCACGCCGACGGCGGTGCCGACGAAGCAGCCGAGAAAGGCGAACATCAGCACGTCGGGCTGGAGGACGACGCCGAAGCCGAAGACGAGGTTCGCGAGCGTGTCGGTCACGGCCGCCTCAGAAGCCGAGCCAGGGCAGCAGCGGCCCGCGCGGCAGGTTGGCGCCGAGCACGCGGGTGAAGAGGTAGAAGCTCGAGAGGGTGACGGCGAGCGCGAACCCCATGCCGACGAGCACCCCCTGCCGCTCGACCAGCGCCACCAGCACGAACAGCATCGCGCCGATGGCGATGACGAAGCCGAGCTTCTGGAAGGCGAGCGTGGTCAGGGCGATGACCAGGAACACCAGGGCCGCCCGCCGGCTCTCCTGCCAGTCGATGTCGAGCAGCCGCGGACTGGTGCGGCCGAACGCCACGATCAGGACGCCGCACACCAGCAGCAGCAGCGCGAGCAGACCGGGCATGAAGCCCGGCCCCGGAAAGGCGAGGCGACCGAGCGGCAGATCGCGGCTGGCCGCCAGGACGAAGCCGGCGAGCAGCACCAGCGCGCCGCCGACGAGGTGGTCCGCCCGCATCGGCGGCGGCCGGACGGCGCCTCGCAGCTCAGTACTCGACGATGCCGATGGCCCGCACCGTCTCGCCGATCGCCACGGCGTCCTCGTCCCAGAACGCCTGGAACTCGGGCGCGTCGAGATAGGCCACGCCGAGACCGGCATTGCGCATCATCTGCCGGTAGCTGTCGCCCTCGGCGACCTCGCGGGCCGCCTCGCGCAGCACCTCGAGCACGTCGTCGGGCGTCCCGGCCGGAGCGAAGAGCCCGGCCCACATGTAGTATTCGATGTCGTAGCCCAGCTCCATCACCGTCGGCACGTCGGGCAGGGCCTCGACCCGCTCGGCGCTGAACACGGCCAGCGGCCGCACCGACCCGGACTGGATGTGCGGCGTCGCCACCCCGATGCCGGACACCAGCGCCTGCGCGTTGTTGCCGAGCACCGCCGTCATGGCCGGCCCGCCGCCGGTGGTCGGCAGATGGCGCATCTCGACGTCGGCGGCCTGGAGCAGCATCTCCATCGGCAGGTGCAGGGCGCCGTACGGACCGGACGACGAGAACAGGAACCGGTTCGGGTTGGCGCGCGCGTCCTCGACCATCTCGTCGAGCGTCTGCCAGGGCGTCTCGGCGCTGACGATCAGCACCGGCGGGTCGGCGTTCAGCCGGGCGATGCCCACCAGGTCCTCGCGCACATAGTTCGGCTCGCGGTCGAACAGCCGGTCGACCTCGGGAAAGATCGAAATCGAGACGATGTGCGCCAAAAGGGTGTAGCCGTCGGCCGGGGCATTCGCCGCCACCTGGGCACCGACCGCGCCGGCGGCGCCGCCGCGGTTCTCCATCACCACCGGCTGGCCGAGCACCTCGGCGAACTCGGCGGCGAACGGCCGGGCGACGACGTCGATCAGCCCGCCCGGCGGGAAGGGGTTGATCAGCGTGATCGGGCGGTCCGGGTAATCGGCGAACGCGGTCGATCCGGCGCCGAGCGTGCCGGCGACCAAGGCTGCCAACATGACGTTGCGTGAGCCGAGCATGGTCGTCTCCCTGTATCGTGCGCCGCCGGCCGCTGCCGACCCGTCTGGTTCACAACTGGTTCTTCATGCCACGGCATCGCCAGTGTCGGGCGCGTTTTGGTTGGACAGAATCCTTATTGAGCGCCTAGTCTGGTGTCAATCGCCGATGTTCCCGGCGCTGCCGCTGCGGCGACCGTCTGGTTCATCAATGGTGCAGCAGGCACGCGGAGAATCCGACCCGCATGGACAAGCCGACGATCGTTCTCTGGCTCGACGAGGCGCCGGTCTACGAGCGGGCGCTGGCCGCTGCCGGCCTTGCCGAGCGGGTGCGCACCGAGGCCGTGCCGCGCGCGTCGCGCCCCGCGGCCGAGCTGCTCGCCAGCGCCGATGCGGTGCTCGCCTGGGCGGCACCCGCCGGCATCTTCCGCGAGATGCCGCGGCTCCGCTGGGTGCAGTCGCAGACCGTGGCGATGGATGCCTGGCTGGCCCGCGACGACCTCGATCCGGGGGTCGCGCTGACCTGCGCGCGCGGCGTGCATCGGGTGCAGATGCCCGAGAACGTCCTGGGCGCCCTGCTCTACGTGACCCGCCCGTTCCGCGAGGCGGCCGCCGATCAGGCGGCTGCACGCTGGGTGCGGCGGATATCGGAACCGCTGGCCGGCAGGACGCTCGGCATCCTCGGGCTCGGCGCGGTCGGGCGCGAGCTCGCCCGGAAGGCGCGAGCGCTCGACCTCCGGGTGATCGGGCTGAAGCGCGAGCCCGAGCCGGTGCCGGAGGTCGAGCGGGTGTTCGGTCCCGCCGAGCTCGACGCGCTCTTGGGCGAGGCCGATTTCGTGGTGGTCCTGCTGCCGCTCACGCCCGCCACCACCGACCTGATCGACCGCGACCGGCTAACGGCGATGCGGCCCACTTCGTGGCTCCTCAACTTCGCGCGCGGGGCGGTGATCGTCGATGAGCACCTGATCGAGGCGTTGGAGGCGGGAACGATCCGCGGCGCGGTGCTCGACGTGTTCCGCCAGGAACCGCTGCCGCCCGAGCACCCGTTCTGGCGCACGCCCAACGTCGTCGTGCTGCCGCACGTCGGCGGGCTGCATCCCGACCGCGACGCGTTCGTCGCCGAGCTGTTCGTCGACAACGTCGCCCGGTTCCTCGACGGGCGCCCCCTGCGGGCGCTGGTCGACCGCACCCGCGGCTACTGACCGGCGGCGAGCGGGGGCCGGGGCCGATGCGCGCGGACGAGGACGACCGGCCTGGTGGCGTGGCCGATGCGGCACTCGCCACCCGCCTCGCCGCACGCGCCGAGCGGCGGCTGCGCGACTGGCTCGAAAGCGGGCGCTGGACGGTGGGGGCCCAGTTGCCCTCCGAGCGTGAGCTGGCCGCCGAATGCGGGGTGGCGCGCAACACGCTGCGCCAGGCGCTGGAGCGGCTGGCCGCCGAGGGCTGGATCCAGCGCGAGCGCCGGCGCGGCTCGTTCGTCCGCCGCCCGCCGCCGGCGCCCACCGGCGATCTCGCCGAGCGGATCGCCCGTGCCAGCCCGGAGGACCTCGTGGAACTCCGGCTCACCGTCGAGCCCGGCGTGGCGGCGCTGGCGGCGACCCGCGCCAGCGACGCCGCTCTCGCCGAGATCGAGGACCTGCTGGCGGCCAGCCGCGCCAGCATCGGGGAGCCGGCCTACGAGGCGTGGGACGCCCGGCTGCACCTCGCCATCTTCCGGGCGACGCGCAACCCGCTGCTGATCGACCATTGCCTGGCGATCAACGCCGCCCGCACCCGGCCACGCTGGCACCAGCTGAAGCGCAAGCTGCTCGCGCGCGAGGTGCACGCCGCCTACGACGCCCAGCACCGCGCCATCGTCCAGGCGCTCGCCGAGCGCGACGCCGAGGCGGCGCGGCGCGCCATGCACCGCCACTTGGCCGCGGTCCGCGACCACCTCCTGGACGCCTCGCCATGAGGTGCGTCTTGGGCCGGCGCGCCGCCGCGCCGGCACGAGCAGCCCGGCGGCGGCGAGCGGCAACAGGCCGGCAGCGATCGGTTCCCGCAGGAACACGAGGTGGTCGCCCCGCGCCACCCGTACCGCCCGGCGAAAATTCTGCTCCAGCATCGGCCCCAGGGTGAAGCCGAGGATCAACGGCGCCAGCGGGTAGCCGCCCTTGCGCATCGGATAGCCCAACGGACCAAAGGCGAGTGCCCCCATGTCGTCGAACCGGAGGGCCGGCTCGGCCGTGGCGGTCACCGCATCGGCGATCACCGCCGCATCGAGCGTGCCGCAGCTCGACGCCGCCAGCATCGCCGTCCCGTCGCCCGGCTGGCGGTTCGGAAACGGCTGGACCTCTAGAGTATCCGTGATGATCAAGCGAGTTTCTGGGTCCAGGTTCGGTTGCTGCGGAGCAGGGTATTGGCGAGCAGGACGAGCTTGCGCATGACGGCGA
>JBJHBG010000020.1:0-43850 GCA_050485385.1 Geminicoccaceae bacterium
TTCCGCCGCCGCCAGGGTGCCAGCCAAACGCGCGGCCGCGGCCGCCACAATTGGACCCACCACCTGCCGCTGAAGATGCGCTTTCCGCGCTCGCAGCTCTACATCAGCGCGCTGGTGCCGCTCGGCGTCGGCTTCTTCATCGGCCTCCTGGCGGCGATGATGGGCGTGGGCGGCGGCTTCGTCATGGTGCCGGCGATGATCTACGTCATCGGCATGCCGACCGCCGTCGTCATCGGCACGTCGCTCTTCCAGATCACCTTCGTCACCGCGATCACGACCTACCTCCACGCCGTCAACAACGGCACCGTCGACATCGTGCTCGCCGCCCTGCTCATCGTCGGCGGCGTCGTCGGCGCCCAATGGGGCTCGCGCATCGGCGCCCTCCTTCGAGGCGACCAAATCCGCGTCCTCCTCGCACTGCTAATCCTCGGCGTCGCCACCAAGCTGCTCACCGACCTCGTCATCGAGCCCGACGACCTCTACTCCATCGACCGACGGTTCTGAGCCCGGCACGACAGCCAGGAACGGGGGGTGTAGGGGGCACGCCCCCTGCATCTCTAGTTCCACCCTATCCGGCCGGGTGGAAGGGCTTGGCGAGGGAGCCGGGGGCGGCGAGGCCGAGGCGGCCGGAGCGGCTGGAGATGATCGTCAGGACGACGATGGTGGCGAGGTAGGGCAGCATCGCCAGGACCTGGGCGGGGACGTTGAACAGCGCCCCGCCCTGGGCGTGGAGCTGGAGGATCGAGACGCCGCCGAAGAGGTAGGCACCGACCAGGAGGCGCCAGGGGCGCCACGCGGCGAAGACGACCAGGGCGAGGGCGATCCAGCCGCGGCCGGCGACCATCTGCTCGATCCACATCGGCGTGTAGGCGACCGAGAGATAGGCACCGCCGATGCCGGCCATCGCCCCGCCGAAGGCGACCGCAGCGTAGCGGACGGCGACGACCGGATAGCCGATGGCGTGGGCCGAGTCCTGGTTCTCGCCAACGGCGCGGAGGATGAGACCCGCACGGGTGCGGGCGAGGAACCAAGCGACGGCGGGAACCATCAAAAGGCCGAGATAGACCAGGGCGTCGTGGCCGAACAGGAGCGGGCCGAGGACGGGGAGATCGGTCAGCCCCTCGACGTTCAGGCGGGGCAGACGCGGCAGGGGCGTGCCGACGAAGGGGCTGCCGACGAGGGCGGAGAGGCCGATGCCGAAGATGGTGAGTGCCAAGCCGGTCGCGACCTGATTGGCGAGGCAGGTGAGGGTGAGCAGGCCGAAGCCGAGCGCCATGACGGTGCCGCCCAAGGCACCCGCGGCGATGCCGAGCACGGCGCTGCCGGTGGTGACGGTGACGGCGAACGCGGTGACGGCGCCGATCAGCATCATCCCCTCGACGCCGAGGTTCAACACGCCCGACTTCTCCACCACCAGTTCGCCCAAGGCTGCGAACAGCAGCGGCGTGGCTGCCGTCATGACGGTGACGAGGATGGCGGTGGTGAGCATCAGGCGGGCACCCTGCGCCAGACGAGGCGGTAGCGGACGAGTACGTCGACCGCGAGCAGGAAGAACAGCAGGAAGCCCTGGAAGACGCCGGTGACGGCGACCGGCATGCGCATGGTGATCTGCAGGTTCTCGCCGCCGAGATAGGAGAGGGCGACGACGTGGGCCGCGAGCAGGATGCCCAGAGGGTGCAGGCGGCCGAGGAAGGCGACGATGATGGCGGTGAAGCCGTAGCCCGGCGAGATGGTGGGCACGAGTTGGCCGCCGCCCGGCCCCGCCACCTCGATCAGCCCGGCGAGGCCCGCGAGCCCGCCCGAGACCAGGAAGGCGAGCCAGACGGTGCGCTCCGGCGCGAAGCCGGCGAAGCGCGCGGCGCGCGGCGCGAGGCCGGTCACCTCGAGCTGGAAGCCAACGACGGTGCGGGCGAGCACCAGCCAGGCGACGGCGACGGCGACGAGGGCCATGGCGTAGCCGAGATGCAGCCGCGTGCGCTCGAGCAGGATGGGCAGCGTGCCCGATGGGGAGAAGAAGCGGGTCTCGGGGAAGTTGAAGGCGGCCGGGTTGCGCCAGGGGCCATAGACCAGCGCGCTGAGGGCGAGGAGCGCCACGTAGGTGAGCATCAGGCTCACCAGGATCTCGTTGACGCCGAAGCGCGTCTTGAGGAAGGCCGGGATGGCGGCATAGGCCATGCCGGCGGCGATGGCCGCGAGCATCATCGCCGGCAGCAGCCAGAGGCCGGTCGTGTCGTAGAACACCATGGCGGCGAGACCGCCGCCGGCGATGGCGCCGATGGTGAGTTGGCCCTCGGCGCCGATGTTCCACACCCCGGCGCGAAAGCCCATGGCGAGACCGAGCGCGATCAGGACGAGCGGCGTCGCCTTCACCGCGAGTTCGGCAAGGCCGTAGGTGCTGGTGAGCGGGGCGACGAAGAAGCCATGGAGGGCGCGGCCGGGATCGTGGCCCAGAGCCGCAAAGAGGATGCCGCCGGCAACGACGCTCGCCGCGACCGCGACCAGCGGCGTGGCGAGGCGCATGGCGGCCGAGGGCGCGCTACGCCGCTCGAGACGAAGCATCGCTGCCCTCTCCGTGGACGCCGCCCATGAGCAGGCCGACCGTCTCCGCGTCCAGTTCGGCCACCGGGCGCGGCGCCGCGAGCCGGCCGCCGTCGAGCACGGCGATGCGGTCGGCGACCAGGAACAGTTCGTCCAGGTCCTGCGAGACGACGACCAGGGCCGCCCCTTCGTCGGCGAGGTCGAACAGCGCTTGGTGGATCGCCGCCGCAGCACCCGCATCGACGCCCCAGGTGGGCTGGGCGCAGACCACCACCTTCGGGGCCTGCATCAGCTCGCGGCCGATCAGGAACTTCTGGAGGTTGCCGCCGGAGAGCGAGCGCGCCGCCGCCGCCGGCCCGGTGGTGGCGACGCCGAAGCGCTCGACCACCTCGCTCGCGTAGCGCCGGGCGACGCTGCGGTCGAGAAACCCCAGGGCCTGCATCGCCTGGGCGCGCAGGCCCGAGAGCAGGGTGTTGTCGGTGAGCGAGAGATCGCCGACCGAGCCGTGGCCCAGGCGCTCCTCCGGCACGTAGACGAGCCCGCGGGCACGACGGCCCCGGACGTCGACCTGGCCCACTTGCTCGCCGTCGAGACGGATCGCGGGCGCGGCACTCGGAGCCTCGCCACCGAGGGCCGCCAGCAATTCGCCCTGGCCGTTGCCGGCGACGCCGGCGATGCCGAGGATCTCGCCGCCCCTGACGGCGAAGCCGATGTCGTGCAGGGCACTCTCGCCCGGCTCGGAGGCGGCGGCGCTCAAGCCCGCGACGGCGAGCCGGATGGGGCCGGTGGCCGCGCGCTCGCGATGACGCGGCGGGCGGATGTCGCGGCCGACCATGGCGGCCCCCAGGCTCGCGGCCGTCTCCAGGCGGGGATCGAGCCGCGCTACCACCTTGCCGCGGCGCAGGATGGTCGCGGTGTCGCAGAGGGCTTTGATCTCGTCGAGCTTGTGGCTGATGTAGAGGATGGACAAACCCTCGGCCCGCAGCTGGCGCAAGGTGTCGAACAGGCGGTCGACCTCCTGCGGCGTGAGCACCGAGGTCGGCTCGTCCATGACCAGGAGCTTCGGCGCCTGCAACAGCGCCCGGACGATCTCGATGCGCTGCCGCTCGCCGACCGACAGCCGGTACACTTGGCGCCTCGGGTCGAGCGGCAGGCCGTAGGTCGCGGCGACCTCCTCGATCCGCCGGGCGAGCCGGTCGAGTCCCTGGCCCGCCGGCAGACCGAGGGCCACGTTCTCGACGACGGTGAGGGCCTCGAACAACGAGAAGTGCTGGAAGACCATGGCGATGCCGAGGTCGCGCGCGGCCTTGGGGCTCGCGATGTCGACCGTCCGGCCCTGCCAGCGGATGGTGCCCGCATCGGCTTGGACGAGCCCGTAGAGCACCTTCACCAGCGTCGACTTGCCGGCGCCGTTCTCGCCGAGCAGGGCGTGGATCTCGCCCGGCCGGACGACGAGGTCGACCGCGTCGTTGGCGAGCGTGCCCGGAAAGCGCTTGGTAATGCCCTGGAGTTCCAGGCGCGGTGGCTCGGCGATGGCGGTCACGGGCGCGGGCTCCAGCGGTCGTCCGTCCGTTGAAGCAGCCTCGGCGCGGTGCGGCAAGACGGCGGCGCGGGCTCAGCTGGCGGCGACGCCGCTCCGCGGGTCGGGCGGCGGCGCCGACGCCGGCGCCCCCGGCACCTGGACCATGTGCAGGGTCCGCTGCGGGAACGGGATTTCGATGCCGAGCGCATCGAAACGCTGCTTGAGCCGCCGGTTGAACTCCCGCCCCACCGTCCACTGCTGGAGGGGTCGGGTCTTGATGCGGGCCCGGATCACCACCGCACTGTCGGCAAAGCGGTCGACCCCCGCAACGTCGAGCGGCTCCAGGATGAGGCGGCGATAGGGCCGCTCGCGCTGCAACTCGGCGCCGATCTCGCGCATCACCGCGATCACCCGGTCGGTGTCCTCCTTGTAGCCCACGCCGACGTCGAAGACGTAGTAGGAGAACTCCTTGGTGAAGTTGGAGATGGTGTCGATCGAGCTGTAGGGGATGGTGTGGACCTGACCGTCGTAGGACCGCAGCCGCACCGTCCGGAGCGAGACGGCCTCGACCACGCCCGCCTTGCCGCCCAGCTCGGCGACGTCGCCAACCGAGACGGTGTCCTCGATGAGGATGAAGAACCCGGTGATGACGTCGCGCACGAGCTGTTGCGCGCCGAAGCCGATGGCGAGACCGATGACACCGGCACCGGCGAGCAGGGGGGCCAGGTTGACGCCGAGTTCGCTCAAGACCGTCAGCCCGGCCGTGATCCAGATCAGCACGAACAGGAGGTTGCGCGAAATCGTCAGGAGCGTGCGCGAGCGGTTCGACCGGATGGGGCGGCCGAGCGTGTCCTTCTCGTCGACGAAGCCGCGGATGACCGAACCGACCAGCTTCCAGACGACGAACGAGCCGAGCAGGGTCATGCCGATCGTCGTCAGGGCGTTGCGCAGATCGCGCCCCGCCTCGCTCATCAAGTGACCGATCAGGCCGACGCCCCAAACCTGCAGGATCAGCGTGAGCGCCATTACGGTCGTCAACAGGCGCCAGAAGAACGTCATCGGCGACTGCGCGACGGCGGCCAGGGTCTCGTTCAGATCCTGCTCCTCGCCGTCCTCGGCGCGGCTGACGGTGGGCGCATCGCCGTCCTGTCCGAGCCAGACGTGGATCAGGCGGCTGGCGATCAGGATGCCGATGGTGACCAGCATGGCGCGGAGGAGGAAGAGCGGCCCGCCCGGCACGTCCATGGCCCACGAGCCGTAGATCGCGAGGCCGAACAGGATCGCCCCCCAATGCCAGATGCCGGCCACCTTGTCCCACGGCAGGAAGCGGCCGAGCAGGCCGGCCGTGCCCGTCGTCGCCAGCACCTCGAAGCCGTGCGTGCCCTCGCTGCGGAAGCGGAACACCAGCCGCACGTAGAGCAGGAAGGTGGCAAGGAACAGGACGTGCAGGAGAAAGGCGTGCAGCGTCCACGGCAAGCCCAGCGCACGCGCCGCCTCCAGGCCGAAATAGCCGTAGCCGCCCACCGCGACGACGCGGATCAGGCCCCGCTGCAGGGCGGCCCCGGTGTCGGCTTCCAGCGGCAACAACCGCATGTGCGGGTTCTTGTAGTTGAGGATGGCGCGGATCGTGGCGGTGAGGGCCGTGACGAAGGCGAGGCCCTGGACCAGGGCGATGGCCACGGCCCGGGTGAAGGGCCCGAGCTCCAACGCCGCACCGACGGCGATCGCGGTGCCCGCGAAGATCGCCACCGGCACCAGCCGCAGCGCCACGTGCAAGGCGATACCGACGATCAGGTGGAACGGCGTCGGCGGCTGATAGGTCTGAAAGACGCGCCGGGCGGGGCGCAGCAGCCGGAGGACGACGAGGCTGACGACCACGCTGATGCCGAGCACGAGGCCGATGTCGGTGAGGGTGCGGCTCCAGAACTCCCGGCGCAGGGGCCGCGTGTACTGCTCGGTGAGCCAAGCGCCGAACTCGCCGACGTTGTCGAGCGAACTCACGACGCCGTCGAAGGTATCGAGCAGGTGATCGGCGCGCCGGTCGATCTGTCCGCGCAGCCATTCCATCGGCCCTTCGAACATGCCGGTGGTCGGCGACGGCGGCGCTTCGGTTGCGGTCAGCGTGCGCAGCGTGTCGAGCACCTGCTGGCGGCGCGTCTCGTCCTCCAGCACCTCGATGACGCGCTCGACGGTGGCGACGTCCAGTCCGGGCGGCAGCGCCTCGACGGCGGGCGTGTCGCTCTCCACCGCCGCCTCGGTCGACGCCTCGACCGGTACGGCCGGTGGGACTGCCGCCGCCGGCGCGCCGTTGCTCGCCGCCGGCCGCGTTCGGTCGATCGCAGCGTCGTTCGCCGGCTGGCCCAACGCCGCGGCGACGGGCAGACTCGCGATCACCAGTGCGGCGGCAAGGCCGCGCCACGCGGCAGCCATGGACGTTCCGATCAAGGCTACGCTACGCCACGCCGTCGACGATCACGAGCCGCCCGGTCGAGGCAGCCTGCCGCAGGGGCAGCACCGCCCGATAGGCAGCGGAGTGGTAGAACGCGGTGGCGGCTTCACGGTCGGCAAAGGCGATGACCACCGTGCGTGCGCCAGGCCACTCGCCTTCCAGCACCGTCTGCGTGCCGCCACGGACGAGAAAGCGCCCCCCGTGCGCCTCGACGATGGCAAGGACCTGCTCGCGATAGCGCGCATAGGTCTCCCCATCGTGCACGTCCACCAGGGCGACGACGTAGGCGGCCATCAGGCGAGGCGCCCGTGACACTGCTTGAACTTCTTGCCGGAGCCGCAGGGACAGGGCGCGTTGCGCGGCACCTTGCCCCAGTCGCCCGCCGTCGACGATGCCGCGGCGGGTGCCGTCCCGGCTTCGGCCATCGCCGGCTGCCGCGCCTCTACCGGTGCCGGAGCCGGCGCCGGCTCGGGCTGACGCACGTCCATGTGGGCCAGCACCTGCGTCGTCGTCTTGCGCAGGTTGACCAGCATCGCTTCGAACAGCCCGAAGGCCTCGCGCTTGTACTCGTTCAGCGGGTCGCGCTGGCCGAAGCCGCGCAGATGGATGCCCTGGCGCAGATGGTCGAGCTGGAGCAGATGCTCCTTCCAGAGATGGTCGAGGATCTGCAGGAGCAGGCTCTTCTGCGCCGCCCGCATCACCTCGGGGCCGAGGTCGACCGCACGCTGCGCCATGTAGCGGTCGGAGGCGTCGAGGATGCGCTCCTTCAGTTCCTCGTCGGCGATGCCCTCCTCCGCCGCCCACTCGGCGATCGGCAGGTCGAGACCGAGTACGGTCTTGCACTCCTGCTGCAAGGTCTCGATGTCCCACTCCTCGGCATAGGCCTTCGCCGGGATGCACTTCGCCACCATGTCCTCGATGACCTGATGGCGCATGTCCTTGACGTCGTCCGCCACGTCGTCGGCGTCGAGCAACTCCAGCCGCTGCTCGTAGACGACCTTGCGCTGGTCGTTCATCACGTCGTCGAACTTCAACAGGTTCTTGCGGATCTCGAAGTTGCGCGCCTCGACCTTTTTCTGCGCCTTCTCGAGCGCCTTGTTGATCCAGGGATGGACGATGGCCTCGCCTTCCTGGAGGCCGAGCTTGGTCAACAGCCCGTCCATACGATCCGAGCCGAAGATGCGCATGAGGTCGTCGTCGAGGGCGAGGAAGAACTTGGATCGGCCGGGGTCGCCCTGGCGGCCGGAGCGGCCGCGGAGCTGGTTGTCGATGCGCCGGCTCTCGTGCCGCTCGGTGCCGATGACGTAGAGCCCGCCGGCGGCGATCACCTTCTCGTGGTCGACCGCGATCTCGGCGCGGATCGCGTCGGCCTGGGCCGCATCGGGCTCGTCGCCCAGTTCCTGCTGGATGTGCATGTCGGCGTTACCGCCGAGCTGGATGTCGGTACCGCGGCCGGCCATGTTGGTGGCGATGGTGACGGCGCCGGGCCGCCCCGCCTGAGCGACGATGAACGCCTCCTGCTCGTGGTAGCGCGCGTTCAACACGTTGTGCGGCACCTTCGCTTTCTTCAGCATCTCCGAGAGGCGTTCGGACTTTTCGATGCTGACCGTGCCGACCAGCACCGGCTGGCCCTTCTCCTGCGCCGCCTTGATGTCGGCGACGATGGCGTCGGCCTTCTCGCGCTGCGTGCGATAGACCTCGTCGTCCTCGTCCTTCCTGACCATGGCCCGGTGGGTCGGGATCTCGACCACGTCGAGCTTGTAGATCTCGGAGAACTCGGCCGCTTCGGTCATCGCCGTGCCGGTCATGCCGGCAAGCTTCGGGTAGAGGCGGAAGTAGTTCTGGAAGGTGACCGAGGCGAGCGTCTGGTTCTCCGGCTGGATCTCGACGTTCTCCTTGGCCTCCAGGGCTTGGTGCAGGCCGTCGGAATAGCGCCGCCCTTCCATCATGCGGCCGGTGAACTCGTCCACGATGATCACCTTGCCGCCGCGCACGAGGTAGTCGACGTCGCGGGTGAAGAGCTTGTGCGCCCTGAGTGCCTGCTGGACGTGATGGACGAGCGTGACGTTCTCGATGTCGTAGAGGTCGTCACTTTTCAGGAGGCCGACCTCGCGCAGCGCCATCTCGACCTTCTCGCCGCCCTGCTCGGTAAGCGAGACCGCCTTTTGCTTCTCGTCGATCTCGTAGTCCTCGGGCTCCAGCTTGGGAATGAAGGTGTCCGCCAGCTTGTAGAGGTCGGACGAGCTGTCGGCCGGGCCCGAAATGATCAACGGCGTGCGGGCCTCGTCGACCAGGATCGAATCGACCTCGTCGACGATGGCGAAGTTGAAGGGCCGCTGCACCATCCGCGCACGGCTCAGTTTCATGTTGTCGCGCAGATAGTCGAAGCCGAGTTCGTTGTTGGTGCTGTACGTGACGTCGCAGGCATAGGCTTGGCGCCGCGCCTCGTCGTCCATGCCCGGGACGATGCAGCCGACGGTGAGGCCGAGGAACTGGTAGATCTCACCCATCCAGGCGGAATCGCGCCGAGCCAGATAGTCGTTGACGGTGACCAAGTGCACGCCCTTGCCCTCGAGCGCGTTGAGATAAGTGGCGAGCGTCGAGACCAGCGTCTTGCCCTCGCCGGTCTTCATCTCCGCGATCTTGCCCTGGTGCAGCACCATGCCACCGATGAGCTGCACGTCGTAGTGGCGCTGACCGAGCGTCCGCTTGGCCACCTCGCGCACCACGGCGAAGGCGTCGACCAGAATGTCGTCGAGGGTTTCGTCGGCGCGCAGGCGGTCGCGCAGCACCTCCGTCTGGGCGCGCAATGCGTCGTCGTCGAGCGCTGCCAACGCCGCCTCGCGAGCGTTGATCTGCTCGACGGTCTTGCGGAATCCGGTGATGATCCGGTCGTTGGCGGACCCGAAGAGCCGCTTGGCGAGCGCGCCGAACATGATCTGCTTCCTCTTTTCGGGGTGCTACGCCCCGGCTTACGAACCGACCGACGGGAGCACGCCGGATCTAAGGAGAGCCCGGCGCAGTGTCAACGCGAGGCCCGTCCGGGTCGATCCGCAGTCACGCGCCGGTCGGCGGCATTTTAAGCTTTTGCCATCGATGCCGCCCTCACGTATGCCTCCTTCGATGGACCGATGAACCCGCGAACGGTCAGGCGTGTTATAAACCCTGGGTAGTCGGAGCCCCTGACACGAAATTGTCACGCTGCGCTGCACAAAATACCGCGTCGGGGGGCTCGCCGTGAGGCCTGCGTTACCGTATGGAATGTTGGTGAACGGTGGTGAGGGCCACGTGAACGAGAACACGACGCGCCGTTGGGGGCCTTCGCCCGGTTGCCTGCTTTGCGACGCCCCGGAGCGGGCGCGTGCGATGCGGAGGCTAGCGAGGGCACGACTCGTTCGAAGCGGAGATCGTCGATCGTGAGCACCGTCTTTTCCGTTCACCGCGCCGCCGTCCGGCCTCGCCGTCAGCCGCGCGCGGTTCGTCCCGCCAATGTGCTGGCACTCACGCTCCGCGCCACCGATCTGCTCGCCGTCGCCGTTACGGCTTGGCTTGCCGAGTTGATCCTCGGCACGACATTGCTGTCGCGCAGCGACACGCTCTTCGTGGGCGTCGCCCTGCTCGTGTCGATGAGCGCCTTCACCGCGTTCCGCCTGTACGAGACCGAGCGCCTGGCCCATCCGTTCGACCATCTGCCGCGATGCTGGGTTGCATGGCTCGGCACCATGGCCGGTGCCGTGCTGATCGTCTTCGTGTTGCGCCCGGAGGAACTGCCCGGGCGTATGTGGCTGCTGACGTGGTTGCTGGTCGGCGGTGTGGCGCTGACCTTGGTGCGGGTGGGTGCCCGAGCCTGGGTGCGCCATTTGCAGATGGCCGGCGACTTCGGCTGGAACGTGGTCGTGGTCGGTAGCGGCAGTTGGGGCGCGCAGGCTCGCCGGCGGCTCGACGTCGACCGCCTGCAGGCGCGGGTGGTGGGCTATGTCGATCTCGACCAGTTCGCCAACCCCGACGACGCCGTCCTCGAACTGCGCCGTCAACTCGCGGGCAAGCCCGTCGACCAAGTCGCCCTGGCGCTCGCGCCGAAGGACGGCATCCGCGTACCCGATCTGCTTGCCGGCCTGCGCGACTATCCGATCGAGGTGGGTCTCGTGCCGGAGCCGACGCCGGACGATCTGCCGCTTCTGGGTGCCCGGCGGCTCGGAGATCTCACCACCATCACGTGCCTGGAGAAGCCGATCGACGGCTGGTCGTGGCATCTGAAGTCGGCGTTCGACCGCGTTGCCGCCGGCACGATGCTGGTCTTCCTCGCCCCGCTCATGGCGGTGGTCGCGGTCGCCGTGAAGCTGAGTTCGCCCGGCTCGGTGCTCTATCGCCAAAAGCGTCTCGGCTTCAATCAGCAGCCGATCGACGTGTTCAAGTTCCGTTCCATGTACGTGGAGTTGTGCGACGCGCCGGCCGCCCGCACGGTGCAGCACGCAACCAAGAACGATCCGCGGATCACGCCCGTCGGCGCCTTCCTGCGCAAGACCAGCCTGGACGAACTGCCGCAACTCTTCAACGTGCTTCGCGGCGAGATGTCGCTGGTCGGACCGCGGCCGCATGCCATCGCCCACGACGAGTACTACGCCACGCTGATCGATGGCTATCTGGGTCGGCATCGCGCCAAGCCGGGCATCACCGGCTGGGCGCAGATCAACGGCTGCCGCGGCGAGATCCACTCGCTGGAGGACATGCGCCGGCGGATCGAGCTCGATCTCTACTACATCGACCACTGGTCGCTGTGGTTCGACGTTCGTATCCTGCTGCGCACCGTCTTCGTCTTTTTGAAAGACGAGCGCGCCTACTGATAGTGGGAGGCGTCTGCGCCCCGCGCAGTCGCCCTTGTCGAGGTGCCGTCGGCCCCCGCGGGGGCCGGGCGTCGTTGAGCGGCTGCCGGCCGCCCGGCGCAGTCTAGGGGTAGGATCATGATACCATCGCTTCGCCGCGCGTTCCTGTGCATTGCCGTCGTCCTGACGCTCGCCGCCTGCAGTTCGCCCGAACAGCGTGAGGCCGAGTACCTCGAGCGCGGCTTGGCGCTGCTGGAGGAAGGCGAACTCAGCCGCGCCGCAGTGAACCTGCGCAACGTGCTCCGCATCAATCCGCGCAACGCACAGGCCTTGCTGGCCATGGGTCGGATCAACGAGCGGCAGCAGCGCTATCCGCAGGCGTTCAACGCCTATCTTTCGGCGGCCGATGCCGATCCGACCCTGATCGAGGCGCACAACGCCTATGCGGTGCTGGCGCTGACGGCGAATCAGCTCGAGATCGTGGAGGACGCGGTCGTCAAGATGCGCGAAGCCGACGCGACCCATCCCGACGGGCTCGCGCTCGAGGCGGCACTGCTCTTGCGCCGCGGCGACGTCGACGATGCCGAAACGGCGGCGCGCAGGGCACTGGAGGCGCAGCCCGACCACGTCAACGCCACCTCGGCCCTGGCCGGCGTCTTCAATGCTCGCGACCGGCGGGGCGACGCCGTGGCGTTGCTGGACGACTACCACGCGACCCACGGTCCCAACGTGCCGCTGACGCTCCTCAAGATCCAACTGCTCGCCGCCGACGGCGACCTCCGCGGCGTCGAGGACGGCTTCGCCCAACTGATCGAGTTCGCTCCCGAGAACGCCGAGTTCAGGATCGCGCTCGCCAATTTCTATCGGTCGCAGCAGCGCGAAGGCGATGCCGAGACCACCCTCCGCGACGCGGTCGATGCGCTCGGTGGCGACGTGAGTACCGCCGCCGCCCTGGTGCAACTGGTGTACGGCACGAGCGGCGTGGATGCCGCCGTAGCGGAGGCGGATCGCCTCCTGGAGCGAGATCCGGACGCGCGAACGTTGGATTTCCTCGTGGCCGACCTGCTCGCGCGAGAGGGGCAGGTCGACGCCGCCCGCGCGCGCCTGCAGCAGGTGATGGACGCGGTCGGCGCGACCGCGCCGCGCGGCCTCGACGCGAACACCGCGCTGGCCGGCATCGACGTCACCGAGGGCCGCGTCGACGCGGCCGAAGCGCGTCTGGCGGAGGTTCTGGAGGCCGACCGCCAGCACCGGGGCGCGAACTACCTCACCGGCGTGCTGCGGCTCGCCGCGGGCGATCCGAACGAGGCGATCGCCGCCGGGCGTAGCGCCCTGGCCCGCGATCCCGACTGGGTTCCGGGACTCAAGCTGCTCGCCGAGGCGCACCACGCGCGGGGCGACCGCGATCTCGCCGTCGAGGCGCTCGGGCGGGTGACCGCACTGGCGCCCCAGGACGTGGCGGCCGCCGAGGCTTATGCTCGGCTCTTGACCGAACGCGGCGACTACGACCGGGCGATGGAGGTTTGGGACCGCATCATCCAACAGGTCGACGACCCGGCGGCGGCGCTGGCGACCAGCGCCGAACTGGCCATTCGTCAACGGAACTGGAGCCGCGCCACCCGCGACATCGACCGTCTCTTGGAGGACGAGCAGGGAGCGTTGAGCGGCGCCCTGCTCGCCGGCTCGCTGCGCCTCGCCCAGGGCGACTACGCCGGCGGCCGCGCGTGGTTCACCCGCGCCGGCGAGATCAACCCCGGCGCCGCGCAGCCGCTGCTCGGCGTGGTGCGGAGCTTCGTTGCCGAGGATGACCTGCCGGGCGCGTTGGCGGTGCTGGAAACGCGCCTGGACGAGACGCCCGACGATGCCCTTGCCTGGAACCTGAAGGCGCAACTCCTGGCGCGCGACGGCCAGGGTGACGAGGCCGCTGCCGCCTACGACCGCGCGATCGCCGTCCAGTCCGACTGGGCAACGCCCTATCGCGAGCTGGCCGAGCTGCACGAGGCGTCGGGCCGCACCGATGCCGCCATCCAGACCCTGGAGCAAGGTATCGAGGCCGGCGCCGATCCCGGCAGTCTCCTGCTGCAGCGGGCCTTCGTGGAGCAGCGCGCCGAGCGCTTCGAGGCGGCCATCTCGAGCTACGAGCGCCTGTTGGATGCCGGCAGCGACAACGACGTGGTGGTGAACAACTTCGCGGCCCTGGTCGCCGACTTCGCCCACGACGATGCTGCGCGGCTACAGCGTGCAGCCACGCTCGCCGCCCGTTTCCAGTCGAGTAACGAGGCCTACTTCCTGGATACGCTCGGCTGGGTCCGCTACCGCCAGGGCGACGCGCAAGCGGGCTTGCCCTTGCTTCGGCGCGCGGCCGCGATGCTGCCGTCCGATCCGCATCTGAACTACCACGCGGGCGCGGCCTTCCACGCCATCGGCGATTTCGACCAAGCACGCACGCATCTGCAGCGGGCGGTCGTGGAGGGTGCCGACTATCCGGGTCAGGACCATGCGCGCGAACTGCTGGACGAGATCGAGCGTGCGGCCGAGACGACCGCCTCGGACAGCCCGTCCTGATGACGGCCGTCGCCCTCGCCCATCGCGTCATCGGTTCCGGCGGGCCTTGGGTGCTGGTCCTGCACGGCCTGTTGGGCAGTGGCCGCAACTGGGCGGGCGTGGCCCAGGCGCTGGCCGACACGTGCCGGGTCTGTCTCGTCGACCTGCGCAACCACGGCGGGTCGCCATGGCTGCCATCCATGTCCTACGACGACATGGCGGAGGACGTAGCGGCACTCGCGACGACCCTAGGTGCTGATCGCGTTGCGTTGATCGGCCACTCGATGGGCGGCAAGGTGGCGATGCGGCGGGCGCTCGCGCGGCCTGGCCGGATCGAGCGCCTCGCCGTGGTGGACATTGCGCCCGTCGCCTATGCCCACGACCACCGCGCCGAGGTGGAGGCCATGCGCGGGCTCGATCTTCGCTCGATCGGGAGCCGCGGCGAGGCCGACGAGGCACTGGCTGGCGAGGTGCCGGATCGGACCATGCGGCAGTTTCTGCTGGCGAATCTCGCGCGCGGCGACGGCGGCTATCGCTGGCAGGCCAATCTGGAGGCGATCGCCGCCGCCATGCCCGAACTCGCGGGCTTCCCCGCTACGCACGCCGTCTATTCGGGGCCGGCCCTGGCTGTTGCCGGGGGTGCCAGTCCCTATATTCGCTCCGATGGCGAGGTCGCCCTACGCCGGCATTTGCCCCACGTGCGGATCGAGCGGATCGACGGCGCCGGGCATTGGCCGCACGCCGAACGCCCGGACGCGGTGACCGCGCTGCTGCGGGCCTTCGTGGCGGAGACGGCGGAACGCGTACGCGGGTGATCGTTTGGGCAGGTCGTCCTTGCAACGCGCAGGTCGACGTTGGACAACCTGAAGCTGTCGAGTGGCGGCGGTTGCCAGCTTTCGGCGGTGGTGGTCGAGGTGATCGGCCAGACCGTGTAACCCTTCCGGTGAGTGACGGGCCGCAGCCGGGCGGTCGTCGAGAACGATAGGTCGAGACATGGACGCGGCATTCCACCCACGCGATTTGTTGAGGACCGGCTGGCAACGTCGCTGGTTCTTCCTCGTCCCGGTCGCAGCGATCGTCGGGCTGGCGCTGGCGCTGGCGCTGACCTTGCCGCCGACCTATCGGTCGACGGCAACGATCCTCATCGAGGACCAGGAGATCCCCGACAACCTCGTGGCGTCCCTGGTCAACGACTACATCGACCGGCGGCTGGAGACCCTGACCCGCCGTGTGCTCGTGACCGACAACCTCCTGCGCGTGGCCGAGCGCTATCAGCTCTACACCGTCGAGCGCGAGGTCATGTCGCCGACGCAGATCGCGCGGTCGATGCGCAACAAGATCGGCATGGACGTCATCAGCACGACCGTCAACGACCCGGCAACCGGCCGGAGCGGGCGGGCGACGATCGCGTTCCAACTGAGCTTCGAGGATCGCGACCCGGCCAAGGCACAGCGGGTCACCAACGAGCTCGTGTCGCTTTACCTGCAGACCAATCTGGAACAGCGACGCGCGACGGCCGCCGGCACGACGGCCTTCCTCGCCGGCGAGCGGACCCGGGTGGAGCAGCGCATCGCCCAACTCGAAGAGCAGGTCCTGGAGTTCCAGACCCGCAACCAGGGTCTGCTGCCCAACGACGTGGTGCTGGCGCAGCAGCAGATCATCCGGTTGGAGCAGGACCTTCGACAGCTCGATCGCGAGGTGCAGACGCTGCGCGACCGCGAGGCGTTCCTCCAGACGCAACTCGCGATGACCGACGAGTTCCTGCCGCGCGACCTGTCGCGTGGCGTGACCCCGGAGAGCCGGCTGGAGATGGCCCGCGCGGAGTTGGCGTCGGCGCAGGCGCGCTACCAGCCGAACCACCCGGACGTGGTGCGGCTGGAGCGCGAAGTGCGTAGCCTGCAGGCCGTGGTCGGTACCCGCAACGGTGGCTCCGGCGCGCAGGCGCTCCTCGCACAGCGCGACAGCCACCAGGCCGAACTGACGGCGCTGCGCGAGCGCTACACCGACACGCATCCGGACGTGGTGCGCACCCAGCGTCAGCTCGCCGGCATCGAGAGCGCGCTGGCCAACGCCGACACCGGCTCGGTCGGTGCGACGCGCAGCCCCGCCTACGTCCAGCTCAGCTCGCAGCTCAACTCCGTGGTCAGCCAGTACGAGGGCATCGCGGCGCATCGCCTGGAGATCCGTGCCGAGTTGGATCGGCTCCAGGACGTCGTGGCCCGCTCGCCGGTCGTGAGTCAGGAGTACGAGCGGCTGACGCGGGGGCTGGAGGAGGCGATCGCCAGCCGCGAATCGCTCGTCGCGAAGGAAGCCACGGCACAGCTCGGTCAGTCGCTCGAGACCGGCGCCGTCGGCGAACGCCTCTCGCTGATCGAACCTCCCGTGTTCCCCGAGGCGCCGTCGAGCCCGAATCGCCGCCTGATCCTGGCGCTCGGGCTGGTACTCGCCGTCGGCAGCGGGATCGGCTCCGTCACCCTGGCGGAGTTGTTCGACCGGACCGTTCGGTCGGCGAAGGACCTCGGCCGTCTCATCGGCGAACGGCCCCTGGTCATGATTCCGACGATGGTGACCCGCACGCAGAAGCGTCGGCAATGGGCGGTGCGCGGGGTGGTCCTGGCGGCCGTCCTCGCGGCCGTCGCGGGCGCCTTGACGGCGGTGCACCATACCGTTGCTCCGCTCGACGTGCTCGCCTACCAGGCGCAAACTCGCGCCAATGCTTGGTTGACCACGACCTTCCCCGGCGGCTCCGCGCCGACGGCAACGCAGGAGTAGACCGTTGGAGAAGATCCAGCAGGCCATCGAGCGGGCGCGGCAGCAACGCGACGAGCGGACACCGGCGGTCGCATCCGCCAGCAGCTCCCGCGCCGTCGACCGGCGTCCGTCCGCCGCCTTCGACCTCGATACCGCCAAGACCTTCGCCGTCGACCAGCGGCGTGCCGAGCGCAGCCGGCTCGTGACCCTGATGCCCGACGCCGGCCATGCCGACCTGTTCCGGATGCTGCGGACCCAACTCCTGCAGCGCATGAAGAGCCTCGGAGCGCGCAGCGTTGCGGTGTTCAGCGCGCGCGACGGCGAGGGCAAGACGCTCGTCGCCTGCAACCTCGCGATCACCCTGGCACGCCAGGGCAGCGGTCCGGTGTTCCTGCTCGACTTCGACTTCCGCCGACCGACGGTGCACGAGGTGTTCGGGCTCCAGGTCGAGCGGGGGGTCAGTGCGTTGGTCGAGGGGACGGCGGCCCTCGGCGACGTCATGCAGCGCCTCAGCGGCCTGCCGCTCTTCGTGCTGCCACAGGGGCGCGCCCATCCGGCCGCGTCGGAACTGATCGCGGCGCAGCAGACACGAGCGCTCCTGCAGAGCCTGCGCGACAGCTACGTCGACAGCACCATCGTCATCGACTGCTCGCCGCTGCTGTTGACGGACGAGCCCCTGAGCGTCCAGCAGATCGTGGACAGTTGCCTTTTGGTCGTGCAGCAGGGACGTACCCGCCGTGACGAGTTGCAACGCGCCGCCGAACTCATCGACGAGTCCAAGTACGTCGGCAGCGTGATGAACCGCGTGCGCGAGGCCGACCTGCAGCAGGGCTACGCCTACGGCTATCGCTAGGTCCAAGGACCGGCCGTGGAGAACCCACCGCCAACGAGGACGTCGACGTGTACGAAACACATTTCGGTCTGCGCGAGAAACCGTTCTCGCTGTTGCCCGACCCGCGCTTTCTCTATCCGGGCAGGACGCATGCCATGGCGATGCACATGCTCGAATACGGGCTGGCGGAGCAGACCGGCTACGTCGTCCTGACCGGCGAGGTCGGTACGGGTAAGACCACGCTCTTGCGCCACCTGTTGCGGTCGGTCGACGACCAGGTCTTGGTCGGGCTCGTCACCAACACCCACGAGTCGTTCGGCGAGCTGATGAAGTGGATCATGCTCGCCTTCGACCTGCCGTTCCGCGAGCGGGACGCCGTCGAGCAGCACCAGCTCTTCACCGACTTCCTCATCCAGCGCTACGCCCATGGTCAGCGCGTGGTGCTCATCGTCGACGAAGCGCAGAATCTGGGGCGCTCGGCCCTGGAACAGCTGCGGATGCTCTCGAACATCAACTCCGAGGCGGACCACCTGCTGCAGCTCATCCTGGTCGGTCAGCCGGAGCTGCGCGCCACGCTGCAGACGGAGGCACTCCGCCAGTTCGTGCAGCGCATCTCGATCGACTACCATCTGCGACCGCTGGAGCGCGAGGACACCTTCGCCTACATCCGCCACCGGCTGGCAGTGGCCGGCGCTCCCGACGACCTGTTCGACGAGGCGGCGATGACGGCGATCCACTTCTTCGCGCGCGGGCTGCCGCGGTTGATCAACTCGCTCTGCGATCTGTCGCTGGTCTACGCCTTCGCCGAGGATCGCCAAGAGGTCGACTACGAGACGGTGCTCTCGGTGGTGGAGACCCGTATCACCGACGGTCTGACCACGTTCCGTCCGTTGCCCGAGGCCGAGGACCGGGCCACCGTTCGTCAAGCCATTCTCGAAGCCGCCGTCTGAAGCGCGGCTTCGGCCCGGCGATCAGAAGAAGCTGGTCGGCACGATCACCGTGTCGCCGGCTTCGAGAAAGATGTTCTCGGCGAGGTTGCCGTCGCGCGTCACCGAACGGTAGTCGAACAGGATGCTCATCTGCGGCTCCTGGGTCCGCAGGATGCGGATGCCGCGCGTGCCGGCGAACGGCGTCAGGCCGCCCGCGATGCTGAGCGCCTGCAACACGGTGATGGGCTGGGCGAGCTGGTACTCCCCCGGCCGGTTGACCTCGCCCACCACGTAGATGCGATAGCCCTGCGCCTCCAGGAGTTCGACGGTGACCACCGCGTCGGGAATGAAGGCGGCGAGCCGGTCACGGATGTCGTCGCTCACCTGGGCGGGCGTGCGCCCCGCCGCCGCCACCGTGCCGACCAGCGGGTAGGAGACCGTGCCGTCGGGCTGCACCCGCGCCTCGCGGAGCAATTCGTCCTCGCGCCACACCGAGATGCGTACGACGTCACCCGGGTTGAGCCGGTAGACCGGCATCTGCGGGGTACCCGCTTCCTGGGCGGCACCGATGCCCGGAGCCATCCAGAGAACTGCCAACAGGACGATCCAGCGCATGATCAGCTTCGCCTCTTCCTCGGGTTGCGGCGCAACCTTTTCATCGAACCGCTTGTAACCCCAAAGAACTCGTTTGCCACCCCCTTCCTGCGCACGGTTGCACCACCCCTTCTAGCCGGAGCGAAAGACGCCTAGCATCCAGGGGTTCCGTGCCGCATCCCGGAGAGCCGACCATGCCGTCTTCCACCCCCCTGGACGCCGCCGCCGAGGTCTGTCGGCTGGAGGCGACCCAGTTGGTACGGGCGTTCGCCGCCGGCGAACTTTCACCGGTCGAGGTGCTGGAGGAGGTGCTCGACCGGATCGACACGGTGCAGCCGAGCGTCAACGCCTTTCGGTGGGTCGACCGCGACGGTGCCCGCGTCGCGGCCCGCGCGGCCGAACGTCGCTATCGGGTCGGAACGCCGCTCGGACCGTTGGACGGCGTGCCGACGTCGATCAAGGACATCGTGAACGTCGAGGGTTGGAGCGTCCGGCAGGGCAGCCTCACCAGCGAGGAGACGCCGGCCGACGCCGATGCCCCAGCGGTGGCCCACCTGCGCGCGGCGGGGGCGGTCCTTTTGGGCATGACCACGACACCCGAATTCGGCTGGAAGGCCGTGACCGACAGCCCGCTCACCGGCATCACCCGCAACCCTTGGAACCTGGAGCGGACGCCCGGCGGATCGAGCGGCGGGGCGGCGGCTGCCGCCGCGACCGGCTGCGGTCCCCTGCATCTCGGCAGCGACGGCGGGGGATCGATTCGCATTCCGTGCTCCTTCACCGGCCTGGTCGGCATCAAGCCCACCTTCGGCCGGGTGCCGGCCTACCCACTCAGCTATTTCGGCACGGTCTCCCACATCGGCCCGATGGCGCGGTCGGTCACCGATGCCGCCGCCATGCTGGCGGTGATGGCCCAGACGGACACCCGGGACTGGCACCAGTCATGGGCACCCGAGATCGACCTGGGCGAGATCGACGGCGACCTCCGCGGCCTCAGGATCGGCGCCTGGTCGACGCCGCCGTCCGGCGCGGTGAGCAAGGCGGTCATGCTCGGCTTCCACCGCGCCCTCGGCGTGTTGAGCGACCTCGGCGCCGAAGTGGTCCCGGTGGAGCTGCCGCAGGACGGCCTCTACGAGGTCTTCCGCACGCACTGGTTCGCCGGTGCCGCGCAGCGCCTTCGAGCGGTGCCGCCGGATCGCCACGCGGAAATCGATCCGGCGCTGCGCGAGATCGCGGCCGAAGGGGCCGGGTTCGGTGCCGACCGTCTGGCCGACGCCGCGCGGGCGCGAGCAACGTTCGGTGCAGCGGTGGAGGCTCTCTTCGCGACCGAGTTCGACCTGATCGTCTCCCCGACCACCGCCTTGACCGCGTTCGCCGCTGGCGCGGAACTGCCGGCCGGCAGCGGTCTCGACCGGTGGCTGCAGTGGGCGGGATTCAGCTACCCGATCAACCTCACCCAACAGCCGGCGCTGAGCGTGCCGGCCGGCTTCGACGGCGAGGCCCTGCCGATCGGCCTCCAGATCGTCGGGCCGAGAGGCGCCGATGCCGCCGTCTTGAGCGCGGGACTCGCCTTCGAGCGGGCAACGCACGGGGGCCGCGAGGTCTGACCGGAGGTCGAAGCGCCGGGATCCTAGGCGCCTTCGCACGGAGTAGGTGTATGATCGTTGCCGTGACCCAGCACCGGGGGCCTACTCGACGATGACCGATCTGACCCAATCCGAAGCGTGGAACGCACTGGAGTTGCACGCACTGAAGCATCGCAGCCGCCATCTGAGCGAGCTGTTCGCCGCCGATTCGCGGCGGTTCGAGCGGTTCGTCTTCCGCCTCGACGATCTGACGGTCGATCTCTCGAAGCAGCGCATCGCGCGCGAGACGCTCGACCTCCTGCTGGCCCTCGGCCGCGCCACCGGACTGGAGGCGTGGCGCGACCAGATGTTCGCCGGCGAGGCGATCAACACCACCGAGAACCGCGCGGCCCTCCACGTCGCCCTGCGCAACCGCTCCGGCCGACCGATGACGGTGGACGGCGAGGACGTCATGCCCGCCGTCCTCGACGTGCTCCAGCGGCTGGAGCGCTTCGCCGAGGCCGTCCGTGGCGGCACGTGGCGCGGCCACACGGGCGAGCGCATCACCGACGTCGTCAATATCGGCATCGGCGGCTCGGACCTGGGACCGGCGATGGTCACCGAAGCGCTTTGGCCCTACGCCTCGCCGGACCTGCGCATGCATTTCGTCTCCAACGTCGACGATTCCCACCTCGCCCGGGTGTGCCGCGATCTGGACCCCGCCCGTACCCTGTTCGTCATCGCGTCGAAGACGTTCACCACGGACGAGACGATGACCAACGCGCGCTCCGCCCGCGCTTGGCTCGTGGAGCGCCTCGGCGACGAGGCGGCGGTCGGCAAACACGTGGTCGCGGTCTCGACCAACGCGCGAGCGGTCGCCGCCTTCGGCATCGACACCGACGCCATGTTCGGCTTTTGGGACTGGGTCGGCGGCCGCTATTCGCTGTGGTCGGCGATCGGCCTGCCGATCATGCTGGCCGTCGGCTTTCGCCACTTCGTCGAGTTGCTCGACGGCGCGCATGCCATGGACGAGCACTTCCGCACCGCACCGCTGGAGACGAACCTGCCGGCGTTGCTCGGGTTGGTCGGCATCTGGAACCGCAACTTCCTCGGCGCCACCTGCCACGCCGTGCTGCCCTACGACCAGCGCTTGGCCCGTCTGCCGGCCTATCTCCAGCAGGCGGACATGGAGAGCAATGGCAAGTCGGTGCGACGCGACTCGCGCCGGGTCGACTACACCACGGGTCCGATCCTGTTCGGCGAGCCGGGGACCAACGCCCAGCACTCGTTCTTCCAGCTCCTGCATCAGGGCACCGAGTTGATCCCGGCCGATTTCCTGGTGGCGGCCCGGAGCGGCACGGCCCTCGGCGACCATCACCTCAAGCTCCTCGCGAACTGCCTCGCGCAGACCGAAGCGCTCGCGTTCGGCAAGACGCCGGAGGAAGCGCGCCACGAGTTGGAAGCCACGGGCCTCGTCGGCGACGCGCTGGAGGCGATGCTGCCGCACCGGCTGTTCCCGGGCAATCAGCCGACGACGACGATCCTCTACGACGAGCTGACGCCCTACGCGCTCGGCCGACTGCTCGCGCTCTACGAACACAAGATCTTCGTGCAGGGCCAGATCTGGGGCGTGAACAGCTTCGATCAGTGGGGCGTCGAACTCGGCAAGCAACTGGCGAAGCGAATCCTGCCGGTACTTCAGGGCCAGGAACGGGGGGCAACGCTGCCGGCGCCTACGGCGGGGCTGATCGGGGAGATCCTGCGCCGTCGGGCTTGATGGTCGGAGCGGCGGGATTTGAACCCACGACCCCTTGTCCCCCAGACAAGTGCGCTACCAGGCTGCGCTACGCTCCGACAGGGCGGTCTATAGCGAGCGGCCGCAGCGAGCGCAATCGGCAGCGCTCCACGACGACGGGGCGCATCGCCGCCGCCATCTCGAGATATTCCGACTCGCGGCCCGTCTCCGGCTCGACCTCGAAGATAACGGCAATCATGCCCCGTCTCCATGTGGCGTCGAGACCAGCTCGAGCCAGGTTCGGTCTTCGCGCAGGAGAAACCGCTCGGCCTGGGCGAAGTCGTAGTGCTGCCGGCCCGGCGGGTCGGCCGCCAAGCGCGCGCGGTAGGCCTCGTACGTGGCCAGGCTCTCGACGGTGTAGATGCCGTAGGCCAGCGTCGACGAGCCTTCGTGCGGCGCGAAATGGCCGATCAGATCGGCCCCGCAGCGCGGGATCGCCTGCCCCAGGTGCGGGCGTGGCGCTCGAACTGCGCCGTCTTGGTCGGATCGATGCGATAACGGCTGATGCAGGTCAGCATGGCGCGCTCCGTCTTGCCGGCCGACCTCTAGCCGCTCGCCCTGGCGGAATGCTTCGCTTGCGATCGAGCCATGAAAGAAGGATCGGACATCGCACTCATCGCCGCCCTGATCGGCGATCCCGCCCGCGCCAACATCCTGACGGCCCTGATGGCGGGCAAGGCGCTGACCGCCAGGAACTGGCCGCCGAGGCCGGCATCGCGCGCCCGACTGCGAGTTCGCATCTGGCGAAATTGCGCGCGGGCGGCCTCCTGATCGAGCGGAGGCAGGGGCGGCACAGGTATTTCACGCTCGCTGGCGCGGCGGTCGCGGGCGTCCTGGAAGGGTTGATGGGCCTCGCCGCCCGGTCGGGCCACCTGCGCACCCGCACCGGAACGCGCGGGTCTGCTACGATCACTCGGCGGGCGAGATGGGAACGCGGCTCTACCGCCGCCTGATCGAGCGGGGCCACCTCGAGCGCAGCGGCGACCACCCGACCCTGACCGAAGCCGGGGCGTCGGTGACGCGTGGCTTCGGCATCGATCTCGATGCCCTGACCGCGGCCATGCACCGCTATGTCGCGCATGGCTGGACTGGAGCGAGCGCACCTCGCAGGCCCCCTCGGCCGCGCCATCCCCGGCCGGATCGAGGCGCTCGGCTGGGCCCGGCGCGACGTTGCCTCCCGCGCGGTGACCTTTACCGGCGCCGGTCGGGCGGCATTCGAGCGCTTCCTGGCGGGATCGGACCGCCACCCCGCCTGACGGACCGCGGTGTCCGGCCGCTCAGTCGACGAAGCTGCGCAGGCGGTCGCGAACGGCGACCAGATCGCGACGCAGGCGGCGCAACGCGGGTGCTTGCACCGGCGCGTCGTCGTCGGCTGCCTCGGAGCCAGCCTCGTCGCGGTGGCCGCGACGCGCCTTCAAGAGCTTCTGTACGCCCTTGATGGTGTAGCCTTCCTCGTAGAGCAGGGTGCGGATCTGGCGGAGGAGGTCGACGTCCTCCGGCCGGTAGTAGCGGCGCCCGCCGCCGCGCTTCAGCGGCCGCACCTGGGGAAACTTGCTCTCCCAGAAGCGGAGCACGTGCTGGGCGACGTCGAGGTCGCCCGCCACCTCGCTGATGGTGCGGAACGCAGCGGCCGACTTCGCGCTGCGCCCGCTCTCGCGGCCGACGGCCGTCCCGTGATGACCCGGCTCGGTCATGGGCTCGTATCTCCGGCCACGCCGTTGAGGCGATCCTTGAGGACCTGCGAGGGGCGGAAGACGAGGACGCGGCGCGGCGCGATCGGCACCTCCTCGCCCGTCTTGGGGTTGCGGCCGACGCGCTCGCCCTTCCAGCGCACCACGAACGAGCCGAAAGCCGACACCTTGACGGCGCCTTCGGTGAGCAGCGACTCGGCGATCTCGTCCAACAACGAGTCCACCAAGCCGGCGGATTCGCTGCGCGACAGCCCCACCTCCTGATAGACCGCCTCGGCCAGATCCGCCCTGGTGATCGTCCGCTCGGCCATCCCCGCCACCCAACCGTGGAAAACACGGAAAAACGTAACGTTCACAGACGTTTCGGTCAACGGGAGAAGAGCTTTGTCGAAAACGGGCCGGCAGGCCCCCTGCCGATCACCAGCGGAGCGCTACCGCGCCCCAGGCGAAACCGCCGCCCATGGCGTTCACGACGACCAGATGACCGGGCTGCAAACGGCCGTCGCCGGCGGCGAGATCGAGCGCCAGAGGGATGGACGCCGCGGACGTGTTGGCGTGCCGGTCGACGCTGACGACGACCTTGTCCTCGGCGTGGCCGAGCCGCTTGCCGACGGCGTCGATGATCCGCTTGTTCGCTTGATGGGGCACCAGCCAGTCGACGGCATCGAGGCCGAGGCCGGCCCGCTCCAGCACCGTGGTCACGGCCGACGACAACGTGCCCACCGCATGCCGGAACACCTCTTGGCCGTTCATGCGCAGATGGCCGACGGTCATGGTCGAGGACGGGCCGCCGTCGACGTAGAGGTCCTGGTAGTGGCGGCCGTCGGCGGCGAGGAAACTTGCGACGATGCCGCGCCGGTCGGCCGCCGGCGCCCCGGGCTCGCCCACCAGCACCAAGGCGCCGGCGCCGTCGCCGAAGAGTACCGCGGTACTGCGGTCGGACCAGTCGAGGATCCGCGAGAAGGTCTCGGCACCGATGACCAGTGCCGTGCGCGCCTGGCCCAGCCGGACGAACTGCTCGGCGATCGTCAGGGCATAGGCGAAGCCGGCGCACACCGCCTGCACGTCGAAGGCGATCCCCGGTCCGCAGCCGAGCTTGCGCTGAACCGCGGTCGCGGTGGACGGGAAGGTGTGGTCCGGAGTCGAGGTGGCGACGACGATCAGGTCGACCGCATCGGCGCCGAGCCCCGCACGCGCCAGGGCCGCCGCCGCCGCCCGCACCGCCAAGTCCGAGGTCAACTCGCCCTCGGCCGCGACGTAGCGCTGGCGGATGCCGGTGCGGCTGCGGATCCAAGCGTCCGACGTCTCCATGCGCTCGGCGAGTTCGTCGTTGGTGATGCAGCGGGCCGGCACGTAGCCGCCCCAGCCGTGCACCACGGCGCGCTGCATCAAGACGCCACCTGGCGGATCGGGGCCGCAAGATGCGCGAGCTCGCGCGTGATCCGCTCGTTGGTGCCGCCGCGCACCAGATCGCAGGCGACACCGATCGCATTGGCGAGCCCGATGTCGTTGGCAGCCCCGTGGCTCTTCACGACGATCCCGCCGAGGCCGAGGAACATGGCGCCGTTGTAGTGCTGCGGATCGAGCTGTCGCTTCAGGGTGTTGAAGCGGCGTTGTGCCAGGATATAGCCGAGGCCCGCGACCCAACTGTCCTTGAACGTGGTCCGCACGCGATCGACGATCAGGCGGGCCGTGCCCTCGGCCACCTTGAGCGCGACGTTGCCGGTGAAACCGTCGGTCACCACCACGTCGACGGTGCCGGCCATCAACCCGGTCCCCTCGACGAACCCCTCGAAGCGGATCGGCAACTCGCCGTCGCGCAGGCGCCGCGCCGCCTCCTGGACGATCTCGTCGCCCTTGAGCGCCTCGGTGCCGATATTCAACAGGGCAACGGTCGGCTCTTCGACACCGAGTACGGCGCGGGCGAACACGGTACCCATCAGCGCGAACTGGACGAGGTTGTTGGCATCGCACTCGGCGTTGGCGCCGAGGTCGAGGATCACGACCTTGCGCTTGGAGGCGGGCATCACGGACGCGATGGCCGGCCGGTCGATGCCCGGCAGCGTGCGCAGCAACACCTTCGACATCGCCATCAGCGCGCCGGTATTGCCGGCGGAGACGGCGGCGGCGGCCTCGCCGTCGCGGACCGCTTCGATCGCGAGCCGCATCGACGAGCCGCGGGCCTGACGCAACGCGGCACTCGGCTTGGCGTCGTCGGCGACCACCTCGGCGGTGTGCCGGAGTTCGACCGCGTCGGCGAGCGACGGACGACGCTGGATCAGCGGACGCAACTCGTCTTCGTTGCCGTAGACGAGGAAACGCACCGGCCGGTGCCGCTCGGCCAGCTTGGCCGCGCCCTCGATCACGACACGCGGCGCGCCTTCGCCTCCCATGGCGTCGATCGCGATGGTAATGGCGCTTGGCGCCACCGGTCAGGCCGCGTCGTCTTCGGCGTCGGCTTCGGGCTTGGCCACCATTACCTCGCGGCCGTCGTAGAAGCCGCAAGCACCGCAGACGTGGTGCGGGCGCTTCAACTCACCGCAATTCGGGCACTCGACGACGTTCGAGGCCACCAGTGCCAAGTGAGAGCGTCGCATGTCGCGCTTGGAGCGCGTGACTTTCTTGCGCGGAACCGCCATCGTTCGTTTCCTTGTTCGTCAGGGGTTGTTAGGCGTCGAGACGATGCCGCGCAAGCGCCGCGAAGACGTTGTCGGCTGGCTCGTCGTCGCGCGAACCGTAGCGAGCCACCACGGCGTCGGCATCCGCCGCCCGCGGATAGGGGTCGAGGGCGAGGCTCAGTTCCTCGACTGCGACCGCGCCGAGATCGATCGTCGGCTCGGCCAGGTGGTCGACCTCGGGCGCCTCCGGATCGACCGCGACCTCACCGGCTTCCTTGGCCTCGCCCACCACGAAGCGGCGCTCGACGACGACCGCGACGCGTTGCACCACGGGCTCGAAGGTGACCACGCAGGGCTGCACCGCCGTCGCCCGCAGCTTGGCGTCGAGCGTCAAGCCGGTCGCGGTGCGCGCGAGCCGACCCGTCAGGGCGACGCGCTCCAGCGCGGCGAGGCCCAAGAGTTCGGCGACGGCCGCCCGCTCGTCGTCCGTTACGTCGTCGAACCCGACGGCCACCTCGATTTGGTCGGCAGGCAACGAAACCAGCCGGCTGAAGGGCGGTTCGGCAATCATCGAAGAACGGACCTCTGCACGGAATCGGTTACGGCGCGGCCGGAGTAGCCGCAGCCGCGACGAAGTCGCGCTCTTTAGCGCTGGGAGGCTCGAAATGCAAGCCCCGGATCGGCTCGCACGTCGCTGCCACCGCGTCGGCAAGTCGGCCGTCGGCGGCGAGGAGATAGGCCGCGAGCGCCGCTGCCGACCGCTCGTGCTCCGGCGCGCTGCCATAGACGTTGACCGCGAGGATATCGCCGAGGGCTGCGGTATCGCGCGTCTCCAACGCGCCTTCGACCGCAGCCGCCCGGGCATAGAACTGCCGCGCGATCTTCTTCACCCACTTGCCGACGGCAAGATCGCCCACGCCGCCTTCCCTGAGCGAGCGGTCGACGTCCGCGAACAGCACGTCGAACAGCGCCTGACCGATCGTTCGCGCCGTCTCGTCGCCACGTTGCAGCCGGCGCAACAGCAGGATGACATGGAGCTGGATCAGTTCCAGCCGCCCGTCGTGCGTGTCGGGCACCGCGAAGGTGCCGTAGAAGATCGGCAATCGTGCCTGCGCCACCGCACGGGCATAGAGTTCGTGCGCCGCCGTGGTGACGTCGTCGCCCGCTCCCTGCCCGAACAGCCTTTTGCCCTGGGCCGCCAGCCGTGCTAACCAACTCTCGCTCACGTTCGTCTTCCTTGGGAGCCGTGCAATGCGAGCCCCCAGCGTCTGGGTTCGGTTCTTCGTCGTCGTGGTCGCCATCGGTCTCGCCGGGTGCGATACCACGGTCACCAATCATGGGCACCGGCTGATCGACGACGACGTCGCGCGCATCCGCCCCGGCCTCTCCTCCAAGGGCGAGGTCGCGAGCCTTCTGGGCACCCCGTCGGCATTCGCGACCTTCGACGAGAACACTTGGTACTACGTCGGCCGCCGGACGGAGGAACAGACCTTCTTCAACCGCCGCCTGACGTCGCAGGACGTCCTCAGGGTGCGCTTCGACGACAACGGCGTCGTCGCCGGCGTCGACCGTTTCGACATGGCCGACGCGCGCGAGGTCGTGCCCAACAGCGACGTCACGCCGACCGGCGGCAACGAGTACACGATCCTGGAGCAACTCGTCGGCAATATCGGCCGATTCGGGGCGGGCGACGCGCCGCCCCCACGCTATTGACGGAGCGCGGCCGACGGCCGCTCAACGAACGGTGCGCACGCCAACCAGGAGCGAAGCGGCCAGCCGCTCCAGATCGCGCGCGAGACCGAGCGCGGTCGTGTCGCTCGCCGCTCCGGCCCGGTCGCGCAGCTCCTCGGCGAGCCATTGCAGCATGGCCGCTCGGCGGGCGCTGTCGTGGTGGTGTTCGAGCATCGTTTCCCCTCCGTCGATATGGTTGTTTTACGCGGCGCCAAGGCGGTTGGATCGCCGTGTTGCGGGCATGGGACTAGGCGGCCCTCGCCGATGGCGCCGCTGACCTTTCTCCACGCCGCCGACCTGCACCTGGATTCGCCGCTCCTGCGGCTCGACCTCGGCGACGACGGCGCGGCGGCGGCCGCGGTCCGGCGCGCCAGCCGCGACGCCCTGGTCCGGCTGGTCGACCGCGCGCTCGACACCGGCGTCGCCTTCGTCGTGCTCGCCGGCGATCTGTGGGACGGCGACTGGCAGGATGTCGGCACCGGGCTGTGGTTCGTCCGACAGGTCGCACGCCTCGCCGCGGCCGGCATCCCGGTCGTCTTTCTCCGCGGCAACCACGACGCGGCGAGCGAGGTGACCGCCAGCCTGCGCTGGCCCGACCTCGTCCACGAACTGCCGACCGCCGCACCCGCCACCGTGCGGCTCGACGCCTGCCGGGTGGCCCTGCACGGTCAGGGCTTTGCCGCCCGGGAGCAGACGGCAAACCTTGCCGCCGCCTACCCCCCGCCGGTTGCCGGCTGGCTCAACGTCGGCGTCCTGCACACGGCGCTGGAAGGCGCGCCGGGGCACGCCACCTATGCCCCCTGCACCGTCGCCGACCTCGCCCGGCGCGGCTACGACTATTGGGCGCTCGGCCATGTCCATCGCTTTGCGGTCCACGCCGAGAGCCCGTGGATCGTGCATTCGGGCTGTCTCCAAGGCCGTCACGTCAACGAAACCGGAGCGAAGGGCGCGGTCGAGGTGGCCTTCGAAGCCGACCGCATCCTGGAGGTGCGGCACGTGCCCCTCGACGTGGTGCGCTGGGAACGCCCGGCGGTCGATCTGGCCGGCGTCGAGGACCCGGACGCGGCGCTCGACCGCGCCCTGGCGGCGGTACGGCGGGTGGCGAGCGATGTCGATCGCGGCATCGAGTTGCTCGTCGTCCGGCCGACGCTGGCGGGCCTCGGGCCTTGGGGCGGCGCGCTGCTCGCCGACCGCCGGGGCTTCGCCGACCGGCTGAGCGCTCTGGTAGCCACGCTGACGCCCGCCACGGTGGTCGAGGGCATCGCCTGGACGCTGGCGGAAGATGCGGGCGCGTCCACGCTTGCCGATCTCGGCGACGACGCGGTCGGCGACCTCGTCCGGCGGATCGACGCCACCGCCCGGAGCGAGGCGATGGCCGGCGAGGTCCAGGCTCTGGTCCAGCGCATCCGCGCCCGCATACCGGACGAGGTCCGGGCGCAGCTCGCCGCCGGTCCGCTGGCTCCGCTCCTGGAGGGGGACGCCCAAGGCTTCCTCGAAGCGCGAAGGCAGGCCGCCCGCGCCGTCCTCGGCACGCTCGACGATGCGTCTTAGGGCGCTCGACTTTGTGGCCTACGGCGCATTCGCCGGCGAGACGCTCGATCTCGCCGAAGCGAGCCCCGACCTGCACCTCGTCTACGGCCCCAACGCCGCCGGCAAGAGCACCGCGCGGACGGCCATCGGCGATGCGCTGTTCGGCTTTCCCTCGCGCACGCCGATGGCCTTCGCCATCGACCAGCGGCGGCTGCGCATCGGCTTCACCCTGGAGCGCGACGGCACGACGCTCCGGGCCGTGCGACGCAAGGGAACCAAGCAGACGCTCCTGGAGCCTGGGAGCGATACGCCACTCGACGCGAGCCCGCTCGAGGCATGGCTCGGCCATCTCGGGCGCGAGCGGTTCGAGCTCGGCTTCGCCCTCGACGACGCGCAGCTCCGCAAGGGCGGCGACGCGCTGCTGAAGGGTGGCGACGATATCGCGGGTGTGCTCTTCGCCGCCTCGGCCGGCCTGAGCCGGCTCGGCGAGCGGGTTACCGCGCTGCGCGCCGACGCCGAAGCGGCCTGGAGCCCGACCCGCCGCCGCAGCCGGGCGGACGTTGCCCAGGAGCGCTTCGTCGATGCTACCCGCAAGCTCAAGGCGAGCCGGCTGCTGGCGCCCGACTACCGGGCCACCCTGGCGCACCTGGAAGCCCTGGAGGCGGAGGCCGACGGCCTGCGCGAACGGCGGGCGACGCTGCAACGGGACGCCGCCGCCATCCAACAGGCGCTGCTGGTGTTGGAGCCGCTCGCCCGGCTGGAACGGGCACGGGCGGCCCTGGCGCCGCTCGCGGCCGCGCCCCTGCTGCCGGAGGATGCCGCCGCCCGTGTGGACGAGGCGACGCGACGACTGGCCGCCATCGACCATGCGCTCGCGCGCGACACCGAACGGCGCACGGCCCTGGCGGACGAGGTGGCGGGCCTGCCCGAAGCGGAGCCGCTCCTGGTCCTCGGGGCGGAGATCGACGCGTTCGTCGACCGCGCGGCCGTCGTCGCCGGGGCGGCGCGCGAGCGCCCGCTCCTCCTCGACCGCAACGCCCGCGACCGGGCGGCGGCGATCGCCGCGCTGCGGGCCGCGGACCTCGCTTGGGACCTCGACGAAGACGCTGGCGACACCCTCCCGTCGGCCGCCGCACTCGACCGGGTGGCGGCGCTCGTCAGCGTCCAGGAGACGCGCGCCGCACGGCGGCTGGCGCTGGAACGACGTCGCGCCCGCGCCGAGCACGCAGGCGCGCAGGCGCGGGCCGCCCTCGTCGACGTCGCCGAGCCGGTCGCCACGACGGGGCTGGAAGCCGCCCGCGACGCACTCGCGGCGTACCGTGAAGGCGGCAGCGACCCGGCGGCTGCCGCCGATGCCCTCGCGGTGGCTCGAAGGCGAGTCCAAGAGGCGGGCGACCGCCTGGTGCCCTGGCGCGGCGATGCCGCAACCCTGCGTCTCGCCGACCTGCCGCCGCTGGCCGAGCAGGAGCGCTTGGCGGCCGAAGCCGAAGCGGTGGCCAAGGCGAGGCAAGCGCTCGCCGAGCGACGGCGCGACCGCGCGGCCGAAGGCGCCCGGCAGCGCGCCGCCCGCGCCGAGCTTGCCGCCGGCGCCGCGGTGGTGGACGAAGGTGCGCTCGACCGCGCCCGCGCGGATCGGGACGCGCTCTGGCAGGGCTACCGCACCGCACCGTCAGCGGCTTCGGCAGCGGCCCTTACCGCCGCCATCGCCGCCGCCGACCGCTTGGCGGATGCCCGCTTCGCGGCGGCCGAGCGCGTCGCCAAGCTGGCGAGTCTGGAGGCGGCCGAAGCGCTGCTCGCCGACGACCTGGCGGCCATCGACCGCGACGCCGCCGAGCTGGACGAGCGACGTCAGGCCCTCGCACGGGCGTGGGACGCGCTGACCGCCGCGACGCCGATGGCCGGCGTCGAGCTGGCTCTAGCCGTGCGCTGGCGCAGCGACGCCCGGACGGCGATGGAGCTGGAAACGGTGCGCTTCGAGGCGGAGCGGACCACCGCACGGGCGACGGCGCGGCTGGCCGAAGTGCGCGCTACCATGCAGGCGGCGCTGGCCGAGCACGGTGTCGAGACCGCGGTCGACACCGGCCTTGCGGGCCTCTCGGCCGCGGCGGACCGCACGCTGGAACGGGCGCGGGAACGCAACGCCGAGCGGGCAGCCAAGCTGGAGGACGCGCGCGTGGCCGAGGCGGCGCTCCGCGAGATCGATGCCGAGTTGGCCGAGTTGAGTGCGCAGGACGCCGCCGACGCTGCGTCGTGGACGTCGGCACTCGCCACCATCGGCGTCGCCGACGCGACGCCGCCGGAGGCCGTACTGCCGCTCCTCGCGGCGCTGCGCACCGCGCGCGGTCACCTCGAAGCCGCGGCGGAACGGCGGCAACGGCTGGAGACGGCGGCGGCGGAGGCGGAGGCCCTGGCGATGGAGGCCGCTCGACTGGCACGGGCGGCGGGCCTCGAGGTGGAGGAGCCCGAAGCCGTGAAAAACGCCCTCCTCGGAGCGCGGGCGGCGGCGGAGCGCCGGGCCGCCCGCCGCGCCACGGCGGTGCTGGAGGTGGCCCGGCTGGACGAGGAGATCGAACGGCTGGAGGCGGAGCGGGCGGCCGTGATCGCGGCGCTCGCCCCGCTGCATGCCGCCGCCCGGACGGACGACGTCGAGGGGTTGCGGATCGCGATCGGCACCAGCGCGCAGCGCAGCGCCGCCGAGGCGGCCGTCGCGGCGGCTTTGGCGAGCCTCGGCCAGATCGCCCCCGGCGACGACGAAGCGGTGCTGCGGACCCTCGTGGCCGGGCGCGACGCCATCGCCTTGACGATGGCGAGGGACGAGATCGCGGTCGAGCTCGAACGGGCCGAAGCGCGGCTGGACGAACTGCGCACGGCGCTGGCGGCGGCACGGCTGGAGGTCGAGGGGCTGGCCGATGCCGACGCAGCGGCGGCCGCGGAAAGCGAGCGGCAGCAAGCGGCGGCAGCCATGGCCCGGGCCATCGAGGACCATGTCGAGCGGGCGGTGACGGCGCGCCTTCTGCAACGTGCGCTCGACGACTATCGCGCCGCCAACGAAACGCCGCTCCTGCAACGGGCCTCCACCCTGTTCCGGCGGCTGACGCTCGGCGAGTTCCAGCGGCTGACCGTCGACTATGCCCAGGGCGACGGCGTGCTGGTGGCGATCCGGCCGAACGGCGCCATGGTGGAGCGCCAGGGCTTCAGCACCGGCACCCGCGACCAGCTTTACCTGGCTCTTCGGCTCGCGGCCCTGCACCTCTATCTCGACCGGGCGCCGGCGCTGCCGGTCGTGGTCGACGACGTGCTGGTGCAGTTCTCCGACGACCGCGCCGCCGCGGCGCTGGCCGAACTGGCACAGCTCGCGGAACGGACCCAGGTGCTGCTGTTCACCCACCACCGCCACGTCGTCGACCTCGCCGAGGCGACGCTCGGACGGGGCGGCTTTCGCCGCCACGAGTTGAGCAACGCCCTGGCGCGGGCGGCCGACGGGTCAGGCGGCGACGAGCGCGTGGCGGAAGGGGTAGCGCGCGTCGGGCAGCACGGTCTGGACCGCGATCCGCCGGACCACGTCGACGAAGATCGGCGCGCGTAGGTTGACCGTCGGCCCCTGGCCGGAGCCCTTGGCGGGCAGCGTCACCACGAGCAGGACCAACAGCGCGCTCGGGTCGATCTGCAGGGCGGCGCGGACGCTGTCGACGTCGGCGCCGTCGATGCGCTCGGCGACCGTCTCCAAGGGCGTCACGACCAGATCGACCGGCGCGTCGCCGAGACCGTGCAAGAGGTGGAACGGACCAGCGCCGCCAGGCACCGGGGCCAGCACGAAGCGGTCGACTTCGGGAAAGCCCGGCAGGCCGAGCGGGAAGCTGAGTTCCGCGGCTTCCCCGTCGATCGGGCCGAAGGGCGTCACGTGCGGTGCGGGCGTGGCGGGGGCGCGTGCCGTGATGGCGGTCATGGTGTGTCTCCGGTCGGCGGTTCGAGGGATCAACGCAGGTATTCGGTCAGCGACAGGCGGTTGAGCTGGGCCATGGTGGCGAAGCTCGCCTCGAGGGCCACCTGGTGCATGGCCATCTGGCTCATGGCGAACGGGATGTCGGTGTCGTTGAGCTCGCTCAGCGTGTTCTGCAGGTAGAGGACGCTGCCCTCCTGACTGGCGCTGATCGATTCGATCCGGGCGGTGGTCGTGTTGAGGTCGGCGCGACGACGAATCAGCTCGTCGAGCGCGTCGTTGGCGAAGCTCATGGCGGCCTCCAGCATCGGCCGGTCGTTGCCCTGGTGGCCGAGCTTGGCGTTGCCGAGGGCGGCGAAGGCGTTGGCAAAGGCGGGCTCGCCGGCATGGACGCCGTAGGCCAGCGTCACGTCCAGATCGATCCGAGCGCCGAGCTTGACGTCGTCGCCTTGGTAGTAGGCCTGCGGATCGGCGGTCGTCAGGACGGCGCCCTGGAGGTCCACGGGCCGCTGGTCGGTCAGCGATCCGGCGAACAGGAAACGGCCGTCGACGTTGCGGTTCAACAGGTTGGCGAGTTGCTCGGTCATCGCCTCGGCCTCGACGTCGAGCGGCAGGTTGGCGCCGGTGGTCGCATCCAGCCGCTGCACCAGGAGGGTGCGCAGGCGCGTGACGATGTCGATCATGTCGCTCATCGCCACGTCCATGGCGTTGGTGCGCTCGACCAGCCGCTGGTTCTCGGTAACGAAGCCGGAGGTCCGCTGCAGGGCCGACTGGCTGCGCACGAACAGCGCCGCGTCGTTGCCGAGGGCCGAGTAGCGGCGGTGCATGCTGCCGCTCGCGATTTGCTCGTTGGCGGTACGCAGCTTGGTCTGCGTGTGCAGCATGAAGCCGGTCATCCGGCCGTGCTGCGCGAAGTCGCCGACGCGGGTCACCATCACGGGACCTCCTAGCGCTTGATCGCGAGCAGCTCTTCCAAGAGCCGATCGGCGATGGTGATGAGGCGGGCGGAGGCGGCGTAGGCCTGCTGGAGCACCATCAGATGCGCCATCTCCTCGTCGACGTTGACGCCGGAGACGCTGGCCTTGCGGAAGCTCAACTCGTCCAGAAGGATGCGGTCGTTGGCGGCGGCGCGGTCGGCCTGCTCGGCGATGACCGCCTGGTAGCCGACCATGTCGGCGACGTAGTTGCGGATCGACACGTTGGCCTTCGGCAGCCCGCCCTGCTGCTCGGCGACCAAGGGCCGGTCGACCGCAGCGGCGAGCGCCTGAAGGCCGCGGCTGTCGCCGATGCCGGCGAGCTGGCCGCTGGGCGGCGGGCCCGGCTGGACGTCGAGCATGGCGCTCGCGAGGTGCATCGGCTGCGCCACGATGTCGGCCCGCACCTGGAGCCGCGCGCTGGCGGCGGTCGGCTGGGTGACGAAGTCGTTGAGGCCGAAATAGTGGGCGAAGCTCCAGCTCCGCTCGCGTCCGCCGCCGTCGGGGGCTGCGATGGTGCTGGAGCCGTTGGCGAAGGCGAGCCCCTGCGTCGGATCGGCCAGGGTGATCGTCAGCCGGCCGTCGGCATCGAGGCCGGCGGTACCGTAGGCACCGAGTTGGGCGTCGAGATCGGCGGCGAGGGCAGCGGGGTTGCCGGCCGCGGCGAGGTCGAGCGCGAGGGTGAGTTCGGTGCCGGCCGGGCCGATCACCGCAACGTAGGCCGTACCCTCGAAGGCGGTGATGCCCGTGTGGTCCGTGCGGGTCCCCACGACCGCAGCCGGCGGCGGCAGGCGGTTGGCCTCGTTGTGCGCGGCGTCGAGCGCGAAACGCGTCATCGCCCCCATCTCGTCGAGCTGGCCCGCCAGCTCCGGCAGCAGGCGGTCGCGGACGTGCAGGAGCCCGCCCAACTCGCCCTTCATGCCGGGATCTGCGGCGCCCATGAAGTCGACGCCGCTTTGCGGGTCGACCTGGCCGGTCGCCGGGTCGATGGCGAGGACGCGGATGGGGGAGAACGCGGTCGCTGCCGTGACGGTCGCTGCCGGCTTGTACTCCAGCACGCGCGGGGTGTACTCGAGCAAGGGTTGGCCGCCCGGGCCGTAGATGGCGATCCGGTGGTCGTCGAGCGCGTGGGTGGAGATCTCCATCTGCTGCGCGAGTTCGGCGACGAGCCGGTCGCGCTGGTCGAGCAACTCGCCGGGGTTCTGGCTGCGCGCGATCTGCGTGTTCAGGTGGTGGACCGCCTCCAGCGTAACGTTCACGCTCTGCACCAGGTTGAAGATGCGGCGGTCGGCGTCCTGGCGCAGTTCCTGGACGTGGCCATCGGCCTTGGCGAGTTGGCGGAACATGTCCTCCGCCGCGCCGATCACGCCCATGCGCTGGGCAGACTTTTCCGGGTTGTTGGCGGCGACCTCGACGGCCTGGGTGAAGGCATCGAGCGAGGCGCCGAGGCCGGTGCTGGTGTTCGACGGATCGCCGAAGACGAGGCCCTGGGTCCGCTCGGCGAAGCTGGCGACGGTCGCGGTCCGGCCGTTGAAGCCGAGCTGGACGCGGAGCTGGGCCTCGATGAAGGCATCGACGTTGCGGCTGATCGCGACCGACTTCACCCCGGCGCCGAGGCCGTTGATGTGCTGCGCCTGCTGCTCCACCGACTTCTTGGTGTAGCCCTTGGTGTGCGCGTTGGTGACGTTGTTGGCGACCGTGCCGAGACCGTCCTGGGCGACCTGGAGCCCGGTTACGGCGGTCCTGAGCGTCGTGGTGAGTCCGTACATCTCAGCATTGCCGATCGATGGCGAAGGGGACGACCTCGGCATGGCCGACGACGGCCTGGCCGGGCCGATAGCCCGGATTGGCGACGACGCTGTCGGCGATGGCGTGCAGCACGCGCTCGACCACCACCTTGGCGGCGTTCAACGCCATGGCGTTGCGGCGGACCGCCTCGCGGAAGATGCGGGTCTCGGCCTCCAGATCCAGCCGGGTGCGTTCGCTCAAGGCTGCCACCAGCTCGGGCGAGGTGCGCAGCTCGCGCAGCTCCGCCTCGTAGACGTCGGTCAACGCCTGCTTCTCGGCCTGCACCTCGGCGAGGTCGCCGAGCGACACCCGCCTGAGCATCTCCGTCTCGGCGTCCAGCACCTGGGTGAGCTGCCGGGTCAACGTCATCAACAGGCTCACCTTGTCGATCGGACTCACGACGGTGTCTCCTGGGTCTTCAGGAGTTCGGCCATGATGGCGTCGGCGACGCCGATGCCACCGGCCTTGGCGATGATCTTGGCCTGCTCGGCCTGGAGCAGGCTGCCGAACGGGCTGTCCGGGCCGCCGAGCGGATTGTCCTCGGACGTGCCCTGGCGCATGGCCGACAGCATCTGGTGCAGGAACATGGCCTCGAAGTCCTGCGCGGTCTCGCGTAGACGGTCGATGTCGGGCCGGCCCGACGCGGCGCCGCCGAGGGCGCCGAGCGAGGCGGTCATGAGCGGCGCGCCGGTCATCACATCACCTCCAGATTGGCCTGCAGCGCACCGGCGGCGCGGATCGCCTGCAGGATCGTGATCAGGTCGCGGGGACCCACACCCAAAGCATTCAGTCCGTCGACCAGGTCGCTCAGGTTCACCGCCTCGGGCAGCATGACCATGCGGGCGTCGCTCTCGTCGTCGACCTCGACCTGGGTGCGCGGCACCACCACCGTCTCGCCCTCGGCGAAGGGGCCGGGCTGCGAGACCTGGGGGGCTTCGGTCACACGCACGGTGAGGTTGGCGTGGGCGACGGCGACCTCGCTGATGCGCACCTCGCCGCCCATCACGATCGTACCGGCGCGCTCGTCGATGACGACGCGGGCGATCTGGTCGGGCACCACCATGAGGCGCTCGATGTCGGTGAGGAGGGCCGCCGTGCGGCCGCGCCAGGCACCGGGGATCATGAGGTTGACCGTGGCGGAATCGACCGCCTCCGCCGCCGCGATGCCCAGATGGCCGTTGATCGCGGTGGCGACGCGCGCGGCCGTCGTGAAGTCGGGGTTGCGCAGGGCGATGCGGACCTCGTCGAGCATGTTGAGCTCGAAGCCCACCTCGCGCTCGACGATGCCGCCAGCGGCGATACGGGCCTGGGTCGGCACGCCGCGCGTGACGTTCTCGGCGGCGCCGCCGAAGCTGAAGCCGCCGACGGTGAGCTGACCCTGGGCCACGCTGTAGACCTCGCCGTCCGCACCCATCAGGGGCGTCACGAGGAGCGTGCCTCCCAACAGCGACTTGGCGTCGCCCATGGCGCTGACGTTGACGTCGATCCGGCCGCCCTGGCGGGCGAAGGGGGGCAGCGTGGCCGTGACCATCACGGCAGCGACGTTGCGCGTCTGCACCGACGTGCCGCGGGTGCTGACACCCATCCGCTCCAGCATGGAGACGAGGCTCTGTTCGGTGAAGGCGGTGTTGCGCAGCCGGTCGCCGGTGCCGTCGAGACCGACGACGAGGCCGTAGCCGACCAGCATGTTGTCGCGGACACCCTCGAAGTCGGCGATGTCCTTGATGCGCACGCTCTGGGCATCGGCCGCAGGCACGAGGCCGAGGACGACCACCGCGACGGCAAGCGGCGCCGCGAGGCAGCGGACGACACGATCGGCGAGCTTGGCGGAAAGGCGCACGGCGGGACCCTCGATGACGGTTCGCCCTCCCTTTCGCGAGAACCGTGCCAGTCGGCGAACGCCCGGATTTCCGCCGTTCCGTGCCACCGCTTCGTCGCCTGGACCCGGCAAAGCCTGCGCGCTGCGGCAAGTCTTGCCGGCTTGGCCCTGCCCTTTAAGCCCGCATTAACCTCGCCCGCGCATGCTGCGGGTCGTGGCTTCGATGGAGGATGCCGGAATGCGCGTGCAGGGGACGTCGTCGGCCGCCGCGGGCGGAGCCCGGTCGGTGCGCCGCAGCCAGACGGCCGGCGGCTTTCGGGTCGCTTCCGGCGCCGCGGGCGGTCCCTCCGGCACCGGTTCCGCGAGCGCGCTTGCCTCGATCGACGCGCTGTTGGCCTTGCAGGGCATCGACGGGCCGGATGCCGCCGAAGCCCGCTGCGTGGATCGCGGCCACGACCTGCTCGACGGCCTGCGGACGCTGCAGCGCGACGTGCTCGCCGGCCAGCTCGACCGCGAGACGCTGGAAGACCTCAGAAACCGGCTCGCCCGCGACCGGGGCACGAGCCGCGACCCGGCGCTTGCCGCCATTCTGCGCGACATCGACGTCCGCGCCGCCGTGGAACTGGCCAAGCTCGGCGCGGTCCCCGCCGTGGCACGGACGAGCGCGCCGGCCCCGATGGCCGCGGCACCGCGCCGCGCGCTGCTCGGCGCCTACGCGCCGGTGCGCCTCGACGGCTGACGCTGCCATCGACGTCCCCCTACTCCCTCCCGATTTGCGCGCCGCCGCGACCGAGGTTGGCTTTCCCGGCCCCCATCACCTAGGCTACAGCCGAAGCGTGCGCGGGGAGCGGAATTGGGCCGCAGCCTCGACGACGCTTCGTGAACCAGGATGAGCGAGCTCAACGCTTACCACCTCCTCGTCGTCTTGCTGGCCAGCTCGGTGCTCGTGGTCGTCGCGCACGAGTTCGGCCGCCTCGTCCGCCGCCGGAGCCGCATGCCGGCGGACAGCCACGTTCAGACCCTGGTCGCGTCCGTGCTCGGCATGTTGGCGCTGTTGATCGGTTTCACCTTCTCGATGGCGCTCGCGGAGTTCGAGACGCGCCGCGCCGCTATCTTGGACGAGGCCAATGCGATCGGGACGACGGCGCTGCGCGCCAGCCTCCTGCCCGAACCCCACGCGTCGTCCGTGCAGGCGCTGTTGCGGCGCTACGTCGATCTCCGGCTGGAGATGGGCGGCGCGTCGCGCGTGGCGGGCGATCTGGTGCCGTTCCTGGAGCGCTCGAACGCGCTGCAGGCGGAACTGTGGCGCGCCGTCGAAGGCCTCGCCGCAGCCGATCCGGCATTGGTGCCGACCGGGCTGTTCATCCAAGCGCTGAACGACACCTTCGACGCGCAGGAGCGGCGGCTGGCCGCCTTCCGTCGGCACATCCCGAACGAGGCCCTGGTCGTGCTCTACGGCATCGTCGGGGTGGCGGTCGCCTTGGTCGGCTACGCGTCGGGAAGCGGCACCCGATGGAGGTCGGCGCCGAACTACGTGGTGGGCCTGCTCGTCCTGATCGTGATCGTCTTCATCCAGGACCTCGACGATCCGCTCCGTGGGTTCATCCGGGTCGACCAGACGCCGCTGATCGACGTCGCCACCGGCCTGCACGGGCCTTGAGGCGTCGGCGCGGGATCGCCCGCGCGATCCCCCCTGGTCGTGGCGCCGGCCGCTGCGTATAGAGCCGGCATGCAGCATCCGTCCGCCACCGCCGCCGCGCCCGCCCGCCGGCGGACCAGCCCTACCATCGGCATCGTCAGCCTCGGCTGTCCCAAGGCCCTGGTCGACAGCGAGCGCATCCTCACCCGCCTCAGGGCCGAGGGCTACGGGCTTTCCGGCGACTACGACGGTGCCGATCTGGTCCTGGTCAACACCTGCGGCTTTCTCGACAGCGCGCGGGCGGAGAGCCTGGAAGCCATCGGCGAGGCGCTGGCCGAGAACGGCCGCGTCATCGTCACCGGCTGCCTCGGCAAGGACGCGGCCCTGATCCGCGAGAGCTTTCCCGACGTGCTCGCCATCACCGGGCCGCAGCAATACGAGCAGGTGGTGGAGGCGGTGCATCGGGCACTGCCGCCGCGCGCCGATCCGTTCGTCGACCTGGTGCCGCCCGAGGGCATCAAACTGACGCCTCGGCACTACGCCTATCTGAAGATCGCCGAGGGCTGCAATCACCGCTGCACCTTCTGCATCATCCCCTCGCTGCGCGGCGACCTCACGAGCCGGCCGGCGAACGAGGTGCTGGCCGAGGCCGAGCGGTTGGTCAGGGCCGGGGTGAAGGAACTGCTCGTCATCTCGCAGGACACGAGCGCCTACGGGGTCGATCTGAAGCACGCGACGAGCCCTTGGCGCGGCGGCGAAGTGCGCGCCCGCTTCGTCGACCTTTGCCGCGAGTTGGGCCGGCTGGAGGCGTGGGTTCGCCTGCACTACGTCTACCCCTATCCGCACGTCGACGAGGTGCTGCCCCTGATGGCGGAGGGGGCGATCCTCCCCTATCTCGACATCCCCTTTCAGCATGCGAGCCCGCGCATCCTGAAGGCGATGCGCCGTCCGGCGCACCAGGAGCGGACGCTGGAACGGATCGAGCGCTGGCGGGCGATGGTGCCCGACCTCACCCTGCGGTCGACCTTCATCGTCGGCTTTCCGGGCGAGACCGACGACGACTTCGAGGACCTGCTCGACTGGCTGGAGGCGGCGGAACTCGATCGGGTCGGCTGCTTCGTCTACGAGCCGGTGGAGGGAGCCGCGGCCAATGCGCTCGCAAGGCCCGTGCCCGACGCGGTCAAGGCGGAGCGCCACGAGCGGTTCATGCTGACCCAGCAGGCGATCAGCAGGCGCCGGATGGCGGCGAAGGTCGGCCGGTCGCTCGACGTGATCGTCGACGAGGTCCAGGACGGCGTCGCTACCGCGCGCAGCAAGGGCGACGCACCCGAGATCGACGGCTGTATATTCGTCGAGGACGCGGCCGACCTGGTGGCCGGCGACGTCGTCGAGGTGTTGGTCACCGGCGCCGATGCCTACGACCTGCGTGCCCGCCGGCTCGGCTGACGGCGATGGCGGTCTTCAACCTCACCGACTGGTGCCTCTCGCCCGGCGCGTCGGGCGATCCCGCGTTGGTGCTGGTCGACGGGACGGAGGAAGTCGCGGTCCTCGACCGCCGCACCCTGCGCCGCGAGGTCGACCGCCTCGCCCGCGCCCTGGCGGCAGAACTGCCACCCGGCGAACGTGTCGCGCTCCGCATGGCCAACGCGCCGACCATGGCCATCGCCTTCTTCGCGGCGGCGCGGGCCGGCCTGATCGCGGTGCCGCTGTCGCCGCAGTTGACCGGGAGCGAGGTGAAGGCCTTGGTCGCCGACGCGGAAGCCGCACTCCTCTTGACCGAGACCACGGCGGACGCGGCGTTGGCTGGCCTTCCCGTGCCGTGCCTGCACCCGATGGACCTGCAGGGCACGGCCGAGCTACCGACGACCGCGGCCGACGATGCGGCCCTCCTGATCTTCACGTCGGGCACCGGCGGCCGGCCCAAGGGGGTCGTGCATGCGCACCGCACCGTCCTCGGCCGTGTGCCGATGCGCGACGGCTGGCTGGGCCTGCGCCCCGGCGACCGCGTGCTCCATGCCGGCACCCTGAACTGGACCTACACCCTCGGCGTCGGGCTGATGGACCCGCTGGCGGTCGGCGCCACGGCCGTCCTCGCCCGCGGCACGCCGGACCCTGGAGCTTGGCCGGTGTTGATCCGCCGCCATCGGATCGACGTCTTCGCCGCCGTCCCGACGGTGTTTCGCCGGCTGTTGAAGCACGGCGACGCCGCCAGCCTGCGCGGGTCCGGCCTTCGTTACGGCGTGACCGCGGGCGAGTCGCTGCCGGCGAGCCTCTGGCAGGCATGGCGCGACGCCACCGGGCTCGAACTCTACGAGGCGCTCGGCATGAGCGAGATCTCCACCTACGTCTCGTCGGGACCGGCGGTGCCGACGCGGCCCGGTTCGCCCGGCAAGCCGCAGGCCGGCCGGCGGGTCACGCTGCTCGATCCGACAACCGGGATTCCGTTCGACGAAGTCGGCCGAACGGGCCTGCTCGCCGTGCATGCGAGCGATCCGGGCCTGATGCTCGGCTACTGGCGGCGGCCGGAGGAGGATATCGCGGTGCGCTTCGGCGAATGGTTCGCGGGCGGCGACCTCGCGAGCTTCGACGGCGACGGCTATCTGCACTACCACGGCCGCGCCGACGACGTGATGAACGCGCTCGGCGTCCGCACCTCGCCGTTGGAGATCGAGGCCGTACTCGCCCGACACCCGGCGGTGCAGGAGGTTGCCGTCACCACCACCCGCAACGACGAGGGCGTGGAACTGATCACGGCCTTCGTCGTGCCGAGCGGGCGGCCGGCGCTGGACGAGGGCGAGCTTCGCCGTTTCGCCGCCGAGCACCTCGCCGCCTACAAGCTGCCCAAGCGGGTGCTGACGGTCGACGGCCTGCCGCGTACGGCCAACGGCAAGGTGCAGCGCAAGCGGCTGCAGGACCTGGGCGGCGGCTGACGGTGCTCGACGATTGGCGCTTCTTCGCGGCCGCCGTGCCGGCCGTCTTCGCCTTCGGCCTCTCCAAGGGCGGTCTCGGCGGGGGTGCGGGGCTGCTCTCCGTTCCGCTGATGGCACTCGTGGTTTCGCCCGCGCAGGCGGTCGCCGTCATGCTGCCGACCATCATGGTCATGGACCTGATGGGGCTTTGGGCCTATCGGCGCGACGTCGATCGGCAGGCGTTCAAGGCGATGCTGCCGGGTGCCCTCGTCGGCATCGGTCTCGCCGGCCTCGTCTTCGGCCTGATGAGCGACGACGTCGTCCGGCTCGCCATCGGCATCATCGCCATCGCCTTTTGCCTCTATCGCTGGCTCGGCCAGCCGGCGGCCGGCCGGCCGCATGCGATCTTCGGCGCCTTCTGGGGTGGGCTTGCCGGCTTCACCAGCACGATTGCCCACGCCGGCGGGCCGCCCGCGAGCATCTACCTCCTCTCGCTGAAGCCGACGCCGGCTGCATTCGTCGCCACGCTCGTGTTCCTCTTCGCCGTGGTCAACGCCGCCAAGGTGATCCCCTACGCGCTGTTGGGCCTGTTCACGGTGGAGACGCTGACGGCGGCGGCGACGCTGGTGCCCGTGGCCATCGCCGGCATGGGCCTGGGCATCTGGGTGCTCCGGCGCTTCGAGCCGACGCTCTTCTTCCGCGTCGTCTACACGATGGTCTTCCTCACCGGCTGCAAGCTGATCTGGGACGGGGTGACCGGCCTCGGGGGCCGCCGGGCCGGGCGCCCCCGCCCGCCCGGGGGGGCCACCCCGCGGGGCGGGGGCCCGGCGGCGCCGCCCCGGGCCCACGGGGCAGGAGGAGCCGGGGGG
>JBJHBG010000020.1:43860-50269 GCA_050485385.1 Geminicoccaceae bacterium
TTGGTCTTCCTCCCCGGCTGCACGCTGTTCTGGGAGGGGGGTACCGGCCTCGTCGCGTGGGGCGCGTGACGACCGCTCGCGACGGTCGCGTCAAGCCTGCGGGCGGCGGCCGAGCATGCGCGCCAAGGTCGCATCGAGACTGACGAAGCGGTGCTCGAGGGCCGCCATGGGGTGCGCGAGCACGGCGGCCAGCAGCAGGTAGCCACCCCAGCTATGGACGAGAGCGCCGACATCGGCGAGCCACGGCACCTCGCCCAGGCCCCGGATGGTGACGAGGCCGAAGACGTCGATACCGCGGTCGCGGAAGAGCGACATCGCCGTTCCCGAGACGGCGCGCACCAGCGTGCGGGCGATCAAGACGCGGTGCATCGCATGGCGGGCCCGCACTTCGAACGCGGTACAGCCCGGCTCCGGCCGCTCGCCATGCAGACGATGCGCGAGCACCATCCAGCCGACCCAGAACGTGGCGACGACGCCGAACGTCTTGTGCCACCAGATCCACTGGCCGCGGACGGCGCCGGTCAGCCATTCGGCGATGACGAGGCCGGAGACGAGAAGAAAGATGACGCCGAGCGCCAGGACCCAATGGTTGAGGATCGAGAGGCCCCCGTAGCTACGGGCGTCGTCGCGTAACGGCCTGGGAACGCTCCTTGGACGCGCGGTCGCACGTCGAGACGTTCCCCCTCGATTCCACACATATGGACCGGCAAATAGGAGTCAAGCCGGCCGGCTCCAAGGCAGCACCCCCAGCCGGTAGCGGTCGTCGAGCCATTGCAGCGCGGCGACGATGGTCAGCACCGCCATCAGGCAAAGCACCGCGAGCGCCGCCGCGAGCACGCCCGAGCCGCCGTCCTGGAGGTTGAAGATGAGCACGCCCAAGGTCTCGGTGCCGCCCGACCACAAGAGGGCCGAGACGGTCAGTTCGTTGTAGGCGGTGAGGAACACGAGCAGGCCGCCGGCGGCGGCCGGCGCCGCCACCAGCGGTAGCGTGACCTCGCGCAGCCGGCGCGCGAGGCCGGCGCCGTCGAGTTGCGCCGCCTCGTCGATGGAGCGGTCGATCTGCTGGTAGCCGGCGACCACCGGGGTCAGCGCGAGCGTCAAAAAGCGAGCCAGATAGGCGAGGAAGATGATCCACAGCGTGCCGTAGAGCGAGACGCCGACAAACGGCAGCGGCCGCAGGAAGATGAGGATGCAGGCGACCGCCAGCACCACGCCCGGCAGCGCATAGGGCAGCTCGATGATCGGCCGCAGCGCCCTGGCGATCGGGCTCTGCCGCCAGGTGACGAAATAGGCGAGCGGCAGCGAGACCAGCATCAGGGTCGCGGCGGCGCCGCCCGCGAGCAGGGTGGAGTTGACGAAGGCGCGGCGGGTGACCGCTTGGCGGAACAGGATCTCCTCGTAGTTGGCCAAGGTCATCGTCGTCCAGGTCAGGCGCACGCCGTAGGCCGGAACCAGCGAGGCCGCGACCAGTGCCACCAGCGGCAGGACGAGCAGGCCGAGCACGATCAGCCACGCGCCCAGTTCGACCCACGGACGCGCCCTTCCCAGCGGCAGGTGGTAGGGCCGTCCGACACCCTCGGCCGTAGCCACGTCCTGGCGGCGGAGCAGCCATGTCTGGATCACGACGCCGACGATGGCGATGACGCCGACGACGACCGAGAGGACGGCAACCTCGCCGATCACGGTCGGCCCGAAGCTCGCCAGCCGCTGGTAGATCAGGACCGGCAACAGCGTGTGGCCGGCGGGAATGCCGATGAAGGCCGCGATACCGAAATTGCCGATGGCGGAGACGAAGGCGAGCGCGGTGCCGGCAATCATCGCCGGTGCCAGGAGCGGCAGCACGATACGGTAGAGCGCGCGCTTGGCGTCGTCGCCCATGACGTAGGCGCTCTCGACCAGTTCGCCCGGCAGCCGCGCGAGGCCGGCGCGCACGGTGAGGAACACCAACGGCGCGTGCTGGAGCCCCAACAGCAGGATGATCCCCTCGCGCGAGTAGAGCGGGTTGGGCGTGCCGGGCGGCGGGGCGAGTCCGAGGGCGTTCAGCAGTGGGCTGCCGGGGCCGGTGAGTTGGGTCCAGCTCAGGGCGGTGATCGGCGGCGGGATGAGCAGCGGCAGGACGAAGCCGAAGACCAAGAGCGTGCGGCCGCGCGCGTCGGTGGCGCCGACCAGGATGGCGAAGGCCGTGCCGATCACCAGCGAGATCAGTGCCGACCACAACGCCGCGTCGACCGAGTTCCAGGTGGCGACCCAGGTCGCCCGGCGCTGCAGCACGCGCCCGGCGAGGCCGAGGTCGATACCGCCGCCGGCCGGGGCCACGGCCTCCACGACCAGCCGCAGCATCGGCCACAGGCAGAGCAGGAGGACACCGATGACGAGCGGGGCGAGGATCGCCTCCTCGCCCCGCAGGCGCGCCAGCATGAGGGTGCGATCAGACCGGCATCAGAGACCGAAGATGTTCATGTAGCGCTCGCGGTCGGCTTCCTCGTTGGCGAGCGCCGCCTCGGGATCGAACTCCAAGAGACCGATCTCCGACAGCGGCGGGAAGCCCTCGGGCGGTGCGACGTCGGGATGCGCCGGCAAGTAGCCCTGCGAGGCTGCCAGTTCCTGCCCGTCGCGCGACAGGAGGAAGTCGACGAAGGCCTTGGCCGCCTCGGGATTGTTGGCGCTCTCGAGGATCGCCACCGGCTCGGTGACGGCGGACACGCCCTCCGTCGGGAAGACGAAGCTCACGGGCGAGCCCTTGGCCGCCTCGCGGATCGGCAGGAAGTCGACGACGATGCCGTAGAGCTTCTCGCCGGTCGCCACCGCCTGGAAGACGGCACCGTTGCCGCCCTGCGGCACCACGCCGTTCTCGGCCAACGCCTCGAAGTGCGCCCAGCCGAAGTCGGGGTGGTTGGCCAGGGCCGTCATGTGGATCACCGCAGCCCCCGACGTCAGCGGGCTCGGCATCGCCACCTGATTGCGGGCGGCCTCGCCCTCCAAATCCCGCCACGAGGTCGGCTGCATCGGCGCGCCGTCGTTGTAGACGATGCCGGTGGTGATGAGCTTGGTCGAGAAGTAGTAGCCGTCCGGATCGTGCAGGCCCGCGCCGTAACCCGCGACCGGCGCATCCGGGTGGGCCATCAGCAGACCCTCCTGCTTCAACCCCTCCATCGTCACCGTGTCGGCGATGAGCAGGACGTCGGCCTGCGGGTTGCCGGCGGCAAGTTCGGCGCGGAAACGCGCCATGATCAGCGTGGTGCCGTCGCGCACCCACTCGACCTCGACGTCGGGATGCGCCGCCATGAAGGCATCCACGGTGGCCTGGGCGTCGGCGTTGGGCTGGCTGGTATAGAGCACCAGCTTGCCGGACGCGGCGACGGCCGGGCCGACGGCGAGGCTCGACGCGACCGCGGCGGCGCCGAGCAGGAGCTTGGCTGACATGGGTGTCTCCCCGTTGTGTGACCTCGAAGCCTCGTCCTTCGAGCGATGCACGAGGGACGTAGTTCAGCGGTGTGACGGGTCGATGACAAGCCTCGACGAGCAGACGAACGACCGGGTGGCTTTCGGCCATGGACGGACCGGGGACATGGGTGACACTTCCGATGTGTCGTGGTCGGGCGGGTCGGGATGCCTTGCCACGCGGTGGACGAGGTGGGGTACTAGCCTCCACCGCCGCCGATCACGGACAGGAATCCGCACCCCGCCCATGCACGACGACCCCTCGGCCAAACCGGTCCGATGACAGACGGCGCCCATAGGCTGCCACGGCTCGGCTGAGGCCGAGGGTCCCGGCTATCGGGGGCGCCGGGTTGGGGTTGCAGCGGCCGAAAACCGCTGCCCCTGCCTCGGCCCGAGGGCCGGCATCGGCCAGCCGGGCACCGGTCGCAGGTGGCCAACCTCGCGGCCGGCGACGTTCTTCAGGACCGGCCGGGCGTAGGTGTCGAGGTCGGCAAGACCCGGCTCGTTCGGCAGCAGCTCCCCGAGCAGCGCCAGCAGCGCCACCTCGGCGGCGCGGCCGGCGCCGTCCTCCGCCTTCAAGGCCAGCGCCACGCCACGTTCCGGCAGCAGCGCGACGAACACGCCCTCCGCCCCGGTCTTGGCGACGATACCGTCGACCGCGCGCATCAGGGCGGTGCACAGACGGCCGGTGCCGGCGACCAGCTCCGGATGGGCGCGCATCGCCCGCCGGACGCGGGCCGCCCCTTCGCCGCGCTCCAGGCTCCGCGCCATCGCCCGAGCCAGCGCCTCCAGGCCGAGCGGCCAGTTGGGGACGCCGCAACCGTCGATGCCGGGCTCGGCGAGCTTCACCTGGGCCAGATCCTCCAGGGTTTGGCGGATGCGCCGCTGCACGGGATGGTCCACCGCGAGGTAGCCACGGGTCGGCTCGCCGAGAAGGCGGGCCGTGGTGAGCATGCCCGTGTGCTTGCCCGAGCAGTTGTTGTGCAAGGCCGTGCACGGCTCGCCGCGCACAACGAGGTCGGCCGCCGCCGGCGCGTAGGCGGGGGCGTGGGCGCCGCATTCGAGGTCGTCGACGCCGAGGCCGAGGCGCTCCAGCCAAGCGCGCACCCGATCGACGTGCATCGGCTCGCCGCCGTGCGAGGCGCAAGCGAGCGCCAGTTCCTCGGTCGTCACCGCGCAGGCGTCGGCAGCACCGGTCTCGACCAGCGGCAGCGCCTGTAGGGGCTTCAGGGCCGAGCGGGGAAACACGGGCACCCCAACGTCGCCCACCCGAAGCTGGACGACACCGTCCGCGCCCACCACGGCGGCGGCAACGCGGTGACGGCTCTCGACGGTACCGCCGCGGCGAACCTCGACGGCGATGGGGGTGGCGGACATGGCGCGACCTTCATTGCAACTGGCGGCTCCGCCTACGCCTCGACATCGGCCCGGTCAACCGGCCGCTGCCAAGCGCTCGATCAGGGGCTCCAGCCGGGGCCGGGCGCCCAGGCGCTCCCACCATGCGGCGGGCCAGGCGGTCGGCCCGTGGACGGCCCCGAGCCAAGCGCCCAGCACCGCCGTGCGGCTCGCGTTGTCGCCGCCGGCACGAACCGATTCGAGCAGGGCCATCTCGGGATCGTCGCCGTGGCGGAGCAGGACGTGGAGCATCGCCGGGAAGGTGTTGGGCAGGTAGCAGGAGCGCCCGACCTCGCCCGTCGCATGGATCGCCGGCAGGTCGACCATGGCGCGGGCGTCCTCCAGCCGCTCGGCGATCTCGTTGGCGAAAGGCTCGGGCGCGCCCGCGACCGCCGCCGCCACCGCCGGCTGCAACCCCTCGCCATCGAGCAGGCGGACCAAGAGATCGGCGTAGACCAGGGCGTGCGCCACCGCCCGGTCGTTGTTCTGGCAGACCCGCACCGCGGTCTCGACGCGCTCGGCGAGACGGCCGTCCCGGGCATGGGCGATGACCACCGGCGCCAGCCGGCACAAGCTCACCGTCTGCTCGTCGTCGGCGCCGGCGTCGAACGGATAGGGCACGCCCGGATGCGCGCGCGCCCATTCCCGCGCCCGCTCGAGCAGGATGCGCGTCGGCTTGTCGAGAAAGCCCGTGTAGCGCGGATCGCCGTAGACCCAGACCAGCCGGCGGCCGTAATCGACCGCATCCAGTCCGCGCCGCTCGGCGACGGACGCGAGCAGCGCCTCGGCGGCGTCGGCATAGTGCGTACCGTCGCCCGGCACGCGGCCCTTGTGATAGTGGTCGGCGGCGGGCGCCTCGAAGCCGTGGATGCCGTCGGGAAAGGCCCGCGCCCGCTCGCGGAGGTTGTAGATCCAGTGCGAGCCGAGACAGAGCGCGTCGCCAAGGAACTGGCCACGCAGGGCGGCGCGGATGCGGTCGGCGCGAGCGAGCGGCAAGGGCGGTCTCCGGACGGTGGTCGCGACCAAGGGTGGAACGTTTCGCGTCTGGATCGAGAGGTCGGCGGTCGCCTGCGCGCTTGCGCGGTCAACCGTCCGTCACCAGCACCGCGAGGTCTTCGGCGAAGGCGTCCACCGCGTCCCAGGGTCTCTACTCGACGGTGCTCACGCCGTCGGTCGGCCCGCCGGTGAGCCCCATGATCAGGCGGATCACCTGCCGGTCGAGCCAGCCGTAGCGCGGATCGTCGAGCCGACCGGCAAACGCCCGCGCCGGCGCCAGCCCGTGACGGCGGAGCAGCTTGCGCAGATGGGGGTTGCCCGCGGCGCCCGGCTTGCGGGCGGTCAGGTTCACCGAGGCGACGGCCAGGGGCGGTGGGGCTTGGAGGGTGCGCCAGGCCCGCGGCAACCGGTCGACCGCCGGGCGGTGGCGTCCGTAGCGCGCGGCCGGCACTGGGCGCTACTCGACCGCAACGCCGCGGCGGCCGAGGCCGGCGGCCACGCGCGCGCCGACGCGGTCGACCTGACCGTCCCAGCCGGCGGTGAACGGGCGCATGCACGAGGACGCCGTCCGACCGCT